>NZ_CP177163.1:636428-954642 GCF_046736075.1 Stenotrophomonas sp. LGBM10 | reverse complement strand
CGACAAGGTGCGCGAGCGCGACCCCGGCGCGATCGTGCTGGACAACGCCCAGCCGGGCAGCAGCGAGCCGGGCACCGGCAACGCCGACGACGACGCGTACTACGCGCAGTTCCAGGTCCCCGACGACCTGGTCTGGTAAGCGCGCCGGCACCGGGTGGGGCCGCGTCGCGCGTCAGCCGACCAACGGTCGGCTCTACCGGGTGGGGCGGCGCCTTGTGCGTTCAGCCGCACGTGGGGCCCGGCCGCGCGGCCGGGTCTATGCTGGGGGCCTGATACGGCATGGGAGACACGGCATGGCGACAGGTTGGGCAGGCGACGGCGCGGTGCAGGACCAGATCGACGCAACGGTCGATGACGCCATCCAGCGCGCCCGCGCGCAGCTTGGGCAGGGCCCGGGGCTGACCCACTGCGAACACTGCGAGGCCCCCATTCCCGAGGCGCGGCGCAAGGCCGTGCCCGGGGTGCGTCTGTGCGTGCGCTGCCAGGAAGAAGAGGATGCCGCGCAGCACGATGGCGGCGGTTACAACCGCCGCGGCAGCAAGGACAGCCAGCTGCGTTGACCGCGCGGCATCAGCCGTCGCCCTGGATGCCGCCGGGTGCCTGCGCCGGGTCGCGCCAGCGGCGCACGGTGCGCTGGAAGAACATGTTGTTGGGCACCTGCAGCACGGTGCCTTCGTGGCCGCCGTCGGTTTCCTGCAGCGTGGTGTAGATCAGGTTGACGTCGATCACCCGCCCCTTCAGGCCCGGCTTCTCGCCGTTTTCCAGCACTTCGATGTAGTCGTGCAGGCGGAATGGCCGGGTGGTGAAGATCAGCAGCGTGCAGAAGATGTTGGACAGCACGCTCCATGCGGCGAAGAACGCCACCGCGCCGACGGCGGCGAAACCGGTGAAGGCCGTCCACAACACGGTGGCCGAGACCCCCAGGATGTTCAGCACCGTGAGCAGCGCGGCGAAATAGACTACGAAGCCGGTGACGCGGCGCGCACCCATGACCATTTCCGGTGGCAGCGTGTAGTGCTCGCCGAGGCGGCGGATCAACCGGCGGCCGATCAGGCGCAGCAGCCAGGCGACGGCCACGGTCAGCAGGATCAGGCCTGCGGGCTCCACATACTGCAGCCAATCGTGGGTCCAGGCGGGCAGGCGTACTTTCATGGGGGACGGGTTTCCTTGCGTGGTGCGACAGACAAGGACCCATCTTAATGCGCGGCGGCGCGCAGGGCTGCAGGCCCGGTCAGGTCCAGCGCGGCAGCACGATGGCCAGCTCCCGGAGCAGGGTGGAGGCGCAATAAGGCGCCTGCCCGCTGGTGGCCTGCACGCAGATGTCCGGGCGCTGGTCCTGCAGGTGCAGCTGCACCGACCACGGGCTGACGGTCAGCGACCACGCCGCCAGCGATATCCACAACGCGCACACACTGGACGACATGGCAGTTCCTTGGTGACAACCGGGGTGGGACACAGGCTTGGATGCGGCAGCGGTGAAAAAGGTTTGAATGCCGCCGCCGATCCTGCGCAACCCGGTCCCTTAAACCTTTTCGGTGCAGGCGGCATCCAACGGATATGCTCGACGCCACCATGCCCGCTCCCCGCCTTGCCGACCCGGCCGACAGTGCCGACGACCACGCCCTTGTGCGTGCGGCCGTCGCCGGCGACATGGCGGCCTATGAACGCATCTACCGGCGTCATGCGCCGCGCCTGAACGCGGTGCTGTGGCGACTGTGCGGCGGCCATGCCGCGCGTGCCGAGGATGCCTTGCAGGAGACCTTCCTGCAGGCGTGGCGCGCGCTGCCCAGCTTCCGCTTCGAAAGCAGCCTGGGCACCTGGCTGCACCGGATGGGGGTCAACGCGGCACTGATGGAACTGCGCGGACGCGCCGGCGCCGAGGCCCTGGAAACCGGTGAGGACACCACCGATGCGATGGAGATGCTGGTGGCGCCCGACCGCTGCGCGGGCACCGTGATGGACCTGGAGCGCGCGCTGGAGACCTTGCCGCCGCGTGCGCGTGCGGTGCTGGTCCTGCACGATATCGAAGGCTGGAAGCACCATGAGATCGCCGATCAGCTGCAGATGGCGGTCGGCAGTTCCAAAGCCCAGCTGCACCGTGCGCGCGGCCTGTTGCGCGCACGCCTTGGAGAATCCGCATGAACGAACACGATCCCACCCCTTACGACGACGCGCTGCGCGCGCGCCTGCAGGCGCTGCCGGATTGCCGGGTCCCACCGGCGCGCGTATGGCAGGGCATCGCCGCGCAGCTGCACGACGAGGCGCAGCAGCGACGCACGGAGGCCGCGCAGGCGGCCAGTCCGGCGCCCGTGGCGGCACCGGTGCGGGCACGCCATCGGCCGCGGCGCTGGGCGCTGGGCGTCGGCATTGGCCTGGCAGCGGCACTGGCGGTGCTGGTGGTGGTGCCGATGCCGACGCCGCATACCCCACCGCCGTCGATGCTGCAGCGGCAGGCCGATGTGCTGGCCGGCGAATACCAGCAGGCGATGGCCGCGCTGCCGTCGGCCACATTGCCCGGCGACTACCAGCCGGCGCTGCACGAACTCGATGCCAGCGCGCGCAGCATCCGCGCGGCCATCGCCGAAAACCCGCGCTCGGGCTATCTGCTCGGGCAGCTGCAGCGTACCTATGCGCTGCGGTTGGAACTGACCCAACAGGCGGTGATGGCCGCCACTGGGATGCCCACATGAAGGAGAATCCGATGCGTACCCTGTTGCCGTTGAGCGCCGCCCTGGCGCTGTTGCTGCCGTTCGCGGCGTTGGCCGATACCCACGTCGACGAGCGCCATCCGCTGGCGGCCGGAGGCCGCGTGGAGGTGAGCAATATCGCCGGCAAGGTCACCGTGCGCGGCTGGGACCGCAACGAAGTGGCGTTGAGCGGCTCGATGGCCGACGGCCTCACCCTGAAACAGGACAAGAGCACCAACCGCGTGCGCTGGGAGGTGGTGTACCCGCGCAACAGCAACACCCGTGGCGGTGCCACGCTGATGCTGCGCGTGCCGCGTGCGGTGGAGGTGCAGCTGGGCACGGTGAGCGCCGACATCGATGTGGCCGACGTGGATGTGCGCCGCCTGCAGGCCAATGCGGTCAGCGGCGACATCGCCGCCGCAGGACGCAGCAGCGAGACAACGCTGGGCACGGTCAGCGGCGGCATCCGTTCGCGCGTGCAGACGCCGCGGCTGGAGGTGCGTGCGGTCAGTGGCCAGGTGCAGGCCGGCGGCGGCATCACCGGCGAGGTCGCCGCGGAAACGGTGTCGGGCAGCATCCGGGTGGACGCGGGGCGCGTGCAGCGGCTGAGCGCGGAAGCGGTTTCGGGGAGCGTGGATGTGGCCGCGAGCGGCCTGGCGCCGGGCGGCAAGGTGTCGCTGCAGACGGTCAGCGGGTCGATCGGGCTGGCGCTGCCGGCGACGGTGTCGGCGCAGTTGAACGTGAAAACGTTCAGTGGCGACATCCAGTCCGATGCGGGGCAGGTGGAACGGCCGCGCTATGGTCCGGGTCGCAGCCTGGATACGCGCCTGGGAGGCGGTGACGGGGATGTATCGATCAATGCCCATTCGGGCAGCGTGCGGGTCAGTCTGCGCCGCTGAGCGGTGCGGCCACCGCACCGGCCAGGGCCGGTGCGGTCGGCTGCGAGGTCAACCGGCTTTCTTCAGCGCCAGGGTATTGCCCAGCACTTCGATCTTGCCGCCGCCCTTGCGGAAGGCGGCCAGGTCGGCAGCGATGCTGGCGCTGCTGACGGCAGTGTTGGACCCTTGCTTGCGGTCGACGCGAACGGTGTTGCTTGCCTTGGGGGAGGTCTTTGGCGTACGGGCCATGGATGCTCCTGCTATGGGTGAATCGGTGAAAAAAGCGTCGACAGATCGTGCTGTTGTCGACGGTAGTCCTGCCGCACGGTGCGGCAGTCATCGCCGCCCATCGAAAACTGGCGGCAGATCGCGGGGCGCTGCGAATAGATCGTGCAGCGCAGATGATAGGGGTCGATCGCGGCACACCAGCCTTCGTCGTTGCGCGCCATCACGGTGCGGCCCAGCTCATCGGTATCCAGCAGATGGCCGGGCACCGCGTCGTCGGGCATTACCGTGACCGAGAGCCGGCAGCACACCGCGTCGCAGCGGCGACAGTCGATGGGGTCCGGTTCGGCTACGATGGAAGGGGCTGGTGAAGCCAGGCGTTCGCCCAATGGAATCTCTCTTGGCGGCTCGGGGCGGTGCGTGCTGGGAACGAGCCGGATCGCAGCGTAAAAACGATCCCGGCGCCACAGGACGGGTCCACGGGGCGGCAGCATCGACGGAGACGGTGGCCTGGATCAGGCCCGGGGGTCATGCGCATTGCGCACCGAAGCCGAAAGATGATAGCGCTTCTCGCGTAACGTTTTGTTAATGCGCGCCCTTCACGGGCAGAAAGCCTTGTGCTGCAAGGGGTTTGTTCGCCTGCAGCCGCCCGCGTCAGCCCGCCGGCGACGGTTCCGCCGCCGCCCATGCCAGCCCGTGCACCACGCCGAAGGACGGATTCCCGCGCACCAGCGTTGCGCCGGGGAAGGCAGCGGCGACGGCCTGCTGCAGGTAGCCGGCGCGCGACATGCCGCCGGTCAGGAAGACGGCGGCCGGGTCGTGGCCGATGTCGGCGCGGACCTGCGCCAGCAGGCCGGTCAGTTCGCCCATGTAGCCGCTGGCCGCCGCTTCCAGGCGCGGTGCGTCGACGTCCACGGCCAGGTCGCGTTCGATGAAGTCCAGTGCGCTGCGGTGGCCCGGTTCGCTGCTGAGGGCAATCTTGCAGCGCTCCACTTCGCGGTACAGGCGCGCGGTGTTGCCGGTGTCCTGCAGGGCCTGCAGGCGCTTGCCGAACGGTGCGTCGACGTCGCGGTAGTCGTGCTGGCGGAAATCGCGCTGGCGGGTCATGTCCTGCACCATCGCCGCTTCGACGTAATGGTGGGTCGGTACGCGGGTGATGTTGCGGCCGAACAGCGGCATGTAGCCGCCGAGGCTCAGCGCCAGGTCGATGTCGGTACCGCCGCGCGCGATGCCCCAGGCGCGGTGGATGCGCGGTGCCTGGGTGCCGCCGACGCGGGCGTGCGCGACATCGGTGGTACCGCCGCCGATGTCCACCACCACCGCGTCATGCTCCTGCGCGCTTTCGGCGTGGTAATGCATGGCCGCCGCCGCCGGCTCCTCGAGGAAGTCGACGCTGTCGAAGCCGGCCGCGATCGCCGCGCTGTGCAGGATATCCAGCGCCTGGGCGTTGCCGGCTTCGCCGATCGAACTGCGGAACTGCACCGGGCGGCCGAGGGTGGCGGTGCGCACCGGGGTGTCGAACTGGCGCGAGGCGGTCAGGCGGATGTGTTCCAGGATATGGGTGGCGATACCGGTGATGGTCTGCCGTGCGCGCGGGTGCAGGTTGTAGCCCAGCATCGACTTGGGGCTTTGCACGAGGTTGCCCTCGTTTTCTTCGAAATAGGCTTCCAGCGCATCGTCACCGTACACGGCGTTCTGCAGCAGGGTGGTCGAGCTGAGCGGCGCGCGCATCTGCTCTTCCATCCACTGGCGGCGCACCACCCGCAGGGCTTCGCGGCGCAGCGCGTCGTGCGGGCGCTCCTGGCCGGCGGCGCGGGCGTCGCGCGCGGCTGCGTCGACCAGACGGGCCAGCTCATGTTCCAGCGCGGGGGTCAGCTCGAAATCGTTGGGGTCGCGCATCACCTCGGGGAAATACACCGTGGTGCGGAACTGCTGCGCCTGCCCGAACTGGATCGGAACGACCTTGCCGTCGACCACTGCCGCGGCGGCGGAATTGCTGGTGCCAAAGTCGATGCCGATTTTCATGCGGGAGGGCCGGGCCGGTGGTCAGGGGGCGCGCACTGTGCGGCAAGGCGCCCGCCGGCGCAAGGGTGGCGGGGCAGGGGGCGGCACCGGGAGGCTACAATGGTGGCCGTTGAATGCCCGAGGTCGTCCCGATGTCCGCTGTTCCCGCCTGCCCCCAATGCACCCTGGAAAACACCTACGCCGATGGCGCGCTGTGGATCTGCGCCGACTGCGGCCATGAGTGGACGGCCGCCGAAGGCGCCGGGGAGACGCTGGTGGTCCGCGACAGCAACGGCAACGTGCTGGCGGCCGGCGACACCGTCACGGTGATCAAGGACCTGAAGGTCAAGGGCTCGTCGATCCCGCTCAAGCAGGGCACGGTGATCCGCAACATCCGTCTGGTCGACGACGACGCCGAGCATATCGAAGGCAACTCGGAAAAGATCAAGGGCCTGGTACTCAAGACCTGCTTCCTCAAGAAGGCCTGATCGCCCCGCTCAGCGCGCCTGCACGTTCTGCAGGCGCCAGCGGTTCAGGCTGTCCAGCTTGGCCTGGTACCGGCTCTGCAGGGCGTCGCCGCCCAGTGCACGCGCGCGCTGCATCTGTTCGCTGGCGTGCTGCGTGTCGCCGACCATGAAGTACGCGCGGGCCAGCCCGAAGTGGAACTGGTGCGCTTCCTCGTACAGGTTCACGGCGCGCTTGTAGTAGCGGATGGCCAGCGCGTAGTCCTGTTTCTTCTCCGCGTCGGCGCCAAGCATGTACTGCACGAACGGGTCGCGACGGTGCACCAGCGCCAGCCGGCGCGACAGCCGTTCGGCGTCGCGGGTGTCGCCCATGCGGGTGTACAGCGTGCTGGCGTTGGACAGCGCCGCGGCGTGCTGCGGCGCGTAGCGCAGGGCGGATTTGAAGTCGACCACGGCGGCCTGCAGATTGCCCTCGCGCGTGTCCAGCACGCCCAGGTTGTTCCATCCCGAGGCGAATTCGGGCGACATCTGCAGCGATTGGCGGAAGTAGGCCCGCGCCAGCGCCAGGTCGCCGGCGGCCATGCGGGCGGCGCCACGGTTGTTGTAGAAATGCGCCAGCGCCCGTTCGCGGGTGATCTGCTTCGGTCCTTCGCGGTCGTAGAGCACGTTGCGGTCAAGATCGACCACCGCGTTGCGGCCCCCCAGGTTGACGCCTGCGTTGACGTGGCCAACGCTGTAGATCACGCCCTGGTCCTGGTACCAGGACACCACCTGGTTGACCTCCTGCACGTGCGCATCGATGCCGGCCTCACGGGCCAGGCTGACGAACAGCAGGGTGAACGCCAGGCAGTTGGCGCGCCGGGTCTGCCAGGTTTCGGCCACGGTCAGGGTGGCATCGGCGTCATAGCCCAGGTTCATGCCCTGCGCGTCGAAGATCAGGGTGATCAGGCGCTGCAGGCGCTGCTCTCGCGACAGCGAGGGGGCGATCACGCGGGTGTGCAGCAGCGCCAGCAGCTCTGGCGGGATCGCCATGACCTGTTCCGGGCTGGGGATCGGCCCGGTGGCGACTACCGACACCGAGGGGAGCGTGGTGGGGGCCGGTGCGGGCGGGGCCGCGTCGGCGGTGTCGGCGAGGGCCGGCCCGGGCAGGACCAACGCCAGGCTCAACAGCAGGGCAGTGCTACCGGTCATGGCGGTTTCCTCGCAGCAGGGCTGGGGCCAGTCGCCGCCAGTCTATGCCCGCCGGGGGCGGTGCGCACGCCGCTCATCGGCGTATCCGGCCATCCACAGCCGGTGTGGATGGCCGCCGGGTAAACATGTGGATAACCGCTGGCAGCGCCTGTGCCGCAACGCCTGTGTGGCGGTGGCGAAAAAACTGCCGGGCGCGGGTGCGGACGCGGGGTTGCCAGCGCCTGCGTGCCGGCCAATGATGGCGCATGCGCTTTGAACCGATTCCGCTGCCGCCTGCCCAGCTCGCCGAGCTGGAAGCCCGCTACACCGAGCCGCCGCGGGCGTACCACAACTTCGCGCACGTGCAGGCGGTGCTGCGGCACTGCCTGGCCGTGGCCGAGGACGGCCCCGGCTGGCAGGCGCCGGCCGAGGTGCAGCTGGCCGCGCTGTACCACGACGCCATTTACGACGCCGGGCGCAGCGACAACGAGGCACGGTCGGCACAACTGGCCCGCGAGGCGATCGCACGCTGGCTGCCGGCGCAGGGCATCGACGTTGAACGGGTGGTGCAGCTGATCGAGCTGACCGCGCGCCACGGTAAGCTGGCCGCGGCGGACGTGGACGCCGAGGCCGCGCTGTTCCTCGATTGCGACATGGCGATCCTGGGCGCGCCGGCGCCGGTCTTCGACGCCTATGACCGTGGCATCGCGGAGGAGTACGCCGGCCATGTGCCGGGCTTTCTGTTCCGCATGCAGCGCAGGCGCTTCCTGCGACAGGTGCTGATGAAGCCGCGGATCTTCCTGAGCGACTTCTTCCACCAGCGTCTGGACGCGCCGGCGCGGGCCAATCTGCGGCGGCTGCTTGAGCGCTGAAGGGCGCGGGCTACACTGAGCGGCACTCCTGTTGCCGTGTCCCGCACGATGTCTGCTCCTGATTTCGATCCCGCCGACCCCGATCCCGCCGACCCGCGTCCGCAACCGCCGGAAGCGCCGGGTCCCAACGAATGCTGCGGGAGCGGTTGCCCGCTGTGCGTGCTGGATCTGTACAGCGATGAGCTGCAGCGCTACCGGACCGCGCTGGCGGCGTGGATGCTGCGCCATCCGGAGGCGCCGTGAGTCTGTCGATGCAGCCGTCCCCGCGTTGGCAGGGCGCGTTCGCCCAACTGGCGATCCTGGCGCTGCTGCTGTTCGTGGCGACAGCGGTCTGGACGCAGTTCGCCCGTGACGACCTGGACTGGGTCCGCGCCACGTTGAGCCTGTACCTGCACGGCCCCGGGGGCCTGGCCCTGCGCGGCGCCTACTGCATGCTGGCGGTCGCGATCATGTTGCTGGCGGTGTCGTTGCATGCCGGCAGTGGCTCGCCGCGACGCAGTGCGGCGGCCCCGATGCTGTTCTGTGTGGCCGGGCTGGGCCTGATGGGTGTGGCGATCGGCGACAGCTGGCTGCCCGCGCATGCACCGCTGCTGGCACCGCTGGTACACGGCATCGCCGCCAATACCGCGTTCCTGTGCGCCAGCGTGGCGATGCTGCTGCAGAGCTGGTATCTGCGTGCCGATCCGCGCTGGTCGCGCTGGGCGGGCGCGGCGTGGGGCTGGGCCTGGCTGAGCTTCGTTCTGCTGTGGTTGCACGTACTGTGGCGTGGGCCGCCGCGCGGGGCCGGGCAGAAGCTGGTCATCGCGGTGGTGGTGACCTGGCTGCTGGCGGTTGCTTGGCAGCAGTGGCGGCAGACCCGCGTGCAGACCGCGCCCGCGCGCCGCTGAGGGCTGCGGCCAGTCTGTGTACATGCCCTTGGCGGGCGACCGGCGTATCGTGTGGTGCATCTATCCGAGGATGCGAGACGATGCGGCGAGCCGCGTGGGGGAAGGTGTTGGCACTGGTCATGGCGGGGACGGCGGCAACGGCCGCGGCCACGCCGCCACGGACGGTCAGTCATGGTCGATTCCAGGACACGCCGGTGTACCTGCCCGACGGCCACCCGCAGCGGGTGGTGGTGTGGTTCGACGGGGGCCGCGATCCCGGGCGAAGCACCGCGCGGGTTGCCGCACTGCGTGCACAGGGCGCGCTGGTGGCCGTGGTTGATGTGGCCCGGCTGCGCCGCAACGTGGCACGTGATGGCGGCGGCAGTTGTGGCTTCGGTGCGGGGGATGTCGAGAATTTCTCGCGCTGGTTCCAGGCGTACCTGCAGTTGCCCGGGTACCACCTGCCGCTGATCGGCGGGGATGGCGAAGGCGCCGAGTTGGCCTACGCCGTTGCCGCGCAGGCCGATACGCAGGTGTTTGCCGGCCTGCTGACCACCGACTTCTGCCCGGACGGCGCGCGCGAACGCATGGTCTGTGGCGCCGGTGTCAGCCACGGCCGCCTGCAGCCGACCGAATTGAGCTTCCCGTGGTTGAATGCCGCAGGCGAGGCGCATTGCCGCGCCGGCGATGCGGGGGTGTTCGTGCGCCGCGTTGCGATGGCCAGGCCGTTCCAGCGCACCGCGAGCGGCGATGCCCTGCCTGGCCTGCTGGCCGCCGCGCAGGTGCTGGGCGCGCAGAAGGGCGTCAGCCTGGCACCGCCGCCGGATGACCTCAAGGGACTGCCGGTGGTGGAAGTGCCTTCGCGCACGCCCGGCGACACGCTGGCGATCTTCGTTTCCGGCGATGGCGGCTGGGCGGGGCTCGACAAGGAAGTGGCCGCCGCATTGAGCGACGCCGGGGTGTCGGTGGTCGGCGTGGATTCGCTGCGCTACTTCTGGAGCGAACGCACGCCGCAGGGCTTTGCCCGCGACCTGGAGCGCATTGCCGCCCATTATCGTCAGCAATGGCAGCGCCAGCGTGTGGTGCTGATCGGGTTCTCGCAGGGCGCGGACGTGCTGCCTGCCGCGATCAACCAGTTGTCGCCGGCCACGCGCGACAGCCTGGCGATGATCGCGCTGATGTCGGTGGGGCGGAAGGCTGATTACGAATTCCATGTGAGCAACTGGCTGGGCGGTGGCGGCGACGGCCTGCCGATCGCCCCGGAAGTGGCGCGCCTGCCGCCCGGGAAAACGCTGTGCCTGTATGGCGAGGACGATGACGACGCGCTGTGCCCGGACTTGCCGCCCGGCAACGCGCAGGTGATCAAGTTGCCCGGGGACCATCACTTCAAGGGCGACTACGACCGCCTGGCACAGACGCTGCTCGCGCATCTCCCGGCGCGCTAGCACTGTAGAGCCGACCGTTGGTCGGCTATCGCGCGAAGCGCGCGGGGTTTGGATTTGGGCATCGGTAGAGCCGACCGTTGGTCGGCTATCGCGCGCAGCGCGCGGGGTGTCGATTGGGGCACGGGTAGAGCCGACCGTTGGTCGGCTATCGCGCGAAGCGCGCGGGGCTATCGGCGGCGGTGCGGAGAGCAGCCGGGCAGAGCCCGGCTCTACGTGCGTGCGCGGGGATTGATCTGGCACGGGTAGAGCCGACCGTTGGTCGGCTATCGCGCGCAGCGCGCGGGGTTATCGGCGGCGGTGCGGAGAGCAGCCGGGCAGAGCCCGGCTCTACGGGCGCGCGCGGGGATTGATCTGGCACGGGCAGAGCCGACCGTTGGTCGGCTATCGCGCGCAGCGCGCGGGTTATCGGCGTGGGTCCAGGGAGATCAGGCGGGTGGCGTCGAGCAGGGCGGCGGGCAGGTGCATGCCGCCGGGGGCGGCCAGGTAGCGGGCGCGCCATACCGGGGCGAACTTGGACTTGAAACGGCGCAACCCGCTGAAACCGTAGAAACGCTCGCCATGACGCGCCACCACGTTGGCGAAGCGGTTCCAGCGCCCGGCCAGGCGGTGCTGGGCCAGGCCGGACAACGGTGCCATGCCGAGCGAAAAACGGTGGAAATCGTGGTCGCGGCCCCACAGGAACAGTTCGATGAACAGGAAGTCCATCGTGCCCTTCGGCGCATCGTTGACGTGGCGCATCAGATCCACCGACAGCTCATGGCCAGCCGGGGCCTGCCACAGGTTGGCGAAGGCCACGATGCGGCCCTCGGCCTCGACCAGCGCCACCGGGAAGCGCGCCAGGTAGTCCGGATCGAAGCTGCCCAGCGAGAACCCCTTTTCATCGCCGGCCTTGTCGTCCAGCCATGCCTGGGAAATCTCCGCCAACGCCGGCAGCAGGGCCGGAACCTCCTCGGGCGGGGCCACGCGGAAGGTGAGCCCACCGCGCTTGCCGCGGTTCCAGGCCTGGCGCAGATCGGCGCGGTCGCGGCCCTCCAGGGTGAACCCCTGCAGCGGCACCATTGCCTCCTCGCCGAGCTTGACCAGGGTCAGGCCGAGGTCCAGATAGGTCTGCCAGTGCGCTTCGCCAACCTGGTAGAACACAGGGCGCAGGCCGAGCCGGTCGGCTTCCTCGCGGAAGCGCCAGATCAGTTCGCGCACGGTCTCCGGCGGCCCGACCGGGTCGCCCATCGCGATCAGCGAGCCGCCGTAGCGCTGCATCATCACAAAGCCGGTCTGCGCCTTGTCGCGCAGCACCGCTTTGTCGGCGGTGAGCACCAGGCAGGCCTGGGTGTCCTCGGCGCGCTGCAGGATCGGCGCGAGCGCGGCGAGCGTCGGCGCATCGGCGGGTGGCAGCGGGGTACGGGTGCTGTGCAGCAGACGCGCCAGACCGAAGATGGTCAACGCGATGGCCACCACCAGCAGCGCACGCAGCGCGCGCGGCGCATTGCCGGACAGCGCGAACTGCCACCACAGCTCGTTCTGGTATTCGACGTGGCTGTACACGAAGAACAGCAGCCAGATCACCGCCACCAGCACCAGCCCGAGGTTGCGGATCCACGGCCACGACCACGCTTCGTCGAGCAGCGCGCCCTGGCGGTAGAACTCGCGGCGCGAGGCCCACAACGCCGTGGCCACCAGCAGCGCGGAGAGTGCGATCAGTACCTGGCCGCCGCGCAGCCAGATCGGCAGCGGCGCGATCACGCAGATCGCCAGCGCCAGCATCCACGCCGCGTGGCTGCGCCGCTGCAGGCCCTGGCCGATCAGCAGCAGCGCCACACCGGCCAGGCTGCCAAGCAGGTGCGAGGTTTCCAGGATCGGCAGCGAGGCGTTGAGCAGATGGCGGCGCGGCGTTGGCAGCGTGCCGTCGATGACCAGGGCGGCGCCCACGCTGAACACCGCCAGCGCGATGATCTGCGGCAGCCACGGCCGCAGCGCGGTCCAGCCGGCGCGGGTGGCCCCGGCACTGGCGCGCAGCGGCCGGCGCAGCGCCGGTGCGAGTGCGAGCAGGGTCGCCAGCAGCAGGGGCACCACGTAGTAGGTAACCCGGTAGATCAGCGCGGCGGCGAGTACCGAGGCAGGCGCCACCTGCGGCAGCAGCTTGAGCAGGCTCCATTCGAACACGCCCAGGCCGGCCGGCACGCTGGAGATCAGCCCGGCCAGCACCGCCACCAGATACAGGCCGACGAAGCCGGGCAGCCCGGTCGGCGTATCCATCGGCAGCAGCACGTAGAACGCCGCCGCCGCCAGCACCAGTTCAACCACGCTCAACGCGGTAACGCCGAGCATGGTGCGGCGGTCGGGCAGCCACAGCGCGTGGCCGCGGATGCGGAACGTGCGGCCGTCGCGGCCGACCAGCAGCACGGTGACGGCATAGGCCAGCAGCCCGGCGATGCCGAACGCGCGAACGGCCTGCTCCGACACCGGCAGCGCCAGCGCGGCCGCGCCAGGTTCGAGCAGGAAGGCCAGCGACAACAGCAGCCACGCGCCGAACACAAAGCCCAGCGTGCTCATCAGCACAACCTGGCCGATCTCGCCCAGCGACAGCCCGGCGCCGCCATAGCCGCGCAGGCGCACCGCACCGCCGGTGAGAGCGGCGAAGCCGAGGGTCTGCCCCAGGGTGTGGGCGAGGAACGCGGTGATGCCGACACGGGCCGGATGCAGCCGCTTGCCGCTGCGGCGCAGGCCGATCGCATCGAAGCCGATCAGGCAGGCATAGCTGGCCAGGCCGAGCAGCACGGTCAGCGCGATCTGGCCGCCGCCCAGGTGGCGGAACGCGTCGCGGATGGCGCGGTAGCCATGTTCGTCGAATTCGTTGGCCAGCCCATGCAGGGCCAGCGCGAGGATGCCAAGGCTGAAGATGACGGTCGCCGCGCGGCGCCAGGCGACGCGGGACGGCGTGGGAGCCGGGGAGGGTTCGGTCATCGGTACAGCGTGCTCCGGGGCAGGCGATGGGAGAGTCAAGGCGGGTCAGGGTGACCAGCGGGCGCATCGTGCGCCTGATGCGGGCGCTTGCCAAGCGGGGTGGCTGCGCTCACGCCGCATCGGCGACAATGCGTTCATCACCCACAGGAGTAATCGCCATGTTGGAACGTTTCGACGTCGGTCCGCGCATGTCCGAAATGACGGTGCACAACAAGGTTGCCTATCTGTCCGGGCAGATCCCCGAAGACACCAGCCAGGACATCACCGGCCAGACCCGCCAGGTGCTGGGCGAGATCGACAAGCTGCTGGCGCTGGTGGCCAGCGACAAGCAGCACATCCTGCGCGCCGAGGTGTTCCTGGCCGACATCAACGACTTCGCCGGCATGAATGCCGCGTGGGATGAGTGGGTGGTGGCGGGCATGACCCCGGCGCGTGCCACGGTGGAAGCCAAGCTGGCCGATCCGTCGTGGAAGGTGGAAATCGTGGTGACGGCCGCGTTGCCGTAAGCCAGCGGTACAGTGCCCCGCGCTACGGCGTGGGGCCGACCGGGTGCGGCAGCAGCACGATGCAGTCCACCGGACACGGTGGCAGGCACAGCCCGCAGCCGGTGCACAGATCGGCGATGACGGTGTGCATGTACTTGGCACCGCCGACGATGGCATCCACCGGGCAGGCCTGGATGCACTTGGTGCAGCCGATGCAGTCCGCTTCGACGATCAGCGCGACCTGGTCCGGCGCGTGTTCGCCGCGGCTGCGGTCGAATGCAACAGCCGGCACGCCCAGCACCCGTGCCAGTGCACGCGCACCGGCATCGCCACCGGGCGGGCAGCGCTCCACGCCGGCCTCGCCGCGTGCCATCGCTGCGGCATAGGGGCGGCAACCGTCGTAGCCGCACTGGCCGCACTGGGTCTGCGGCAACAGGCGGTCGAGACGTTCGACCAGGGGGATGCGTGCGGTGGTCATGCGTGGCGTCGGCTGCGCGGAGGGGTCATTTCTGTGGTTTGCCGCGATACCAGCGTTCGTGGGCCAGTGCCAGCATCGGGCGGTCTTCGCGGCTGTCGCCGTAGGCGTGGATGCGGAGGAAGCGTGACAGGTCGTAGCGGCGGCGGATGTGCTCGACCTTGCGCGGTCCGCAGTCGCCATCGGCATAGCGGCCGGTGAGGCGACCGTCGCGCGCTTCCAGCCGGTTGCAGATCACATCGATGCCGAGCGCCTCGCACCACGGGCGCAGATACAGGTCCAGCGAACCGGACACGATCACCACCGTGTGACGCTGCTGAAGGTGCCAGCGGATCTGTTCGAGCATCTGCGGGCGCACCACCTCCGGCAGGACATCGCGGGCGTAGCCGGCGGCCTGGGTGGCGATGTCGTCGGCATGGCGGTCGCTGAAGGTCAAGCGCGTGACGCGGGCACGGATGCGCGCGGCGGAGATCAGCTTCAGCCGGTACGCCAGCAGCCACGGGCCGATCTTCCACCATGCCTGCGCCAACTGCTCGGGCGTGGCAACGCGGCGCAGGAAGCGGCCATAGGTGTCGCAGGTGGTGACGGTGTGGTCGAAGTCGAACAGTGCCAGTTCCATCCGATCCTCTCCGGAGATGCTCGGGGCAGGTGCGGTCACGGGGACCGCACCTGGACGCGATCAGCGGACCGGCATGCCCGGCTGCGCGCCACTGTCGGCGTCCAGCAGCGCCAGGGCGCCGCCGTCGAAACCGGCCGACAGGATCATGCCTTCGCTCAGGCCGAAACGCATCTTGCGCGGGGCCAGGTTGGCGATGAACACCACGCTGCGGCCGACCAGCGCGTCCGGTTCGCCGTAGCTGGCGCGGATGCCGGAGAAGATCTGGCGCGTGCCCAGCTCGCCGGCGTCCAGCTCGAAGCGCAGCAGCTTGTCCGAGCCCTCGACGAACGCGCAGGCCAGCACCTTGCCAATGCGCAGGTCGAGCTTGGCGAAATCGTCGATGCCGATGTAGCTCGGCGCGGCGTCGCCAGCGGCGGCCGGTGCCGGTGCCGGTGCCGGTGCGGCAGGCTTGGCGGGCTTGGCCGGGGCGGCGGGGGCCGGGGTGGCGGCCTGCAGGGTGTCCTTGGATGCGTCGGTCATGGCGTCGATCAGTTTCGGGTCGATACGGGTGAACAGGGGGGCGTACACGGCGATGGTGTGGGCGACGAGCGGCGAGGCGACGTCGGTCCAGGCATGCACGGGGGCGGCCAGGAACGCTTCGGCCTGGGCCGCGGTGGCCGGCAGCACCGGCTTGAGCGCGGTGACCAGCACGCGGAACAGGTTCAGGCCCTGCGTGCATACCGACTGCAGCTGCGCATCGGCGCCCTCCTGCTTGGCGATGACCCACGGCTTCTCATCGTCGATGTAGCGGTTGGCTTCATCGGCCAGCGCCATCGTCTGGCGCAGCGCGGCGGCCGGGTCGTTGCGTTCGTAGGCTTCGCGGATCGGCGCCAGGGCGGCGACGAAGCGGTCGTACTGGGCGGGGTCCGGCAGCGCGGCGGCCAAGCGGCCGTCGAAGCGCTTGCTGATGAAGCCGGCGCAGCGGCTGGCGAGGTTGACGAACTTGCCGACCAGGTCGGCGTTGACGCGGGCGATGAAGTCGCCCAGGTTCAGGTCGAGATCGTCGACGCCGCCGGAGGATTTGGCGGCGAAGTAGTAGCGCAGCGCTTCGGGTTCAAGACCGGCGTCGAGGTAGGTACGGGCCATCACGAAGGTCCCGCGCGACTTGGACATCTTGGCGCCATCCACGGTGAGGTAGCCGTTGACGTGCAGGCGGGTGGGCGCGCGGTGGCCGGTACCGTGCAGCACCGCCGGCCAGAACAGGCCGTGGAAGTTGACGATGTCCTTGCCGATGAAGTGGTGCAGTTCGGTGGTGGTGCCGGCGCGCAGGTGCGCGTCGAAGTCTTCGCCGGTCTTGGCGCACAGCGCCTGGAAGCTGGACAGGTAGCCGATCGGGGCATCCAGCCAGACGTAGAAGTACTTGCCGGGATGGCCGGGGATCTGGAAGCCGAAGTACGGTGCGTCGCGGGAGATGTCCCAGGCGCGCAGGCCGCCGTCGGCATTGAGCCACTCGCCGAGCTTGGCCTTGACGCCGGGCAGGGCGACGTCGCCCGCCAGCCAGTCGCGCAGGAAGCCTTCGAAACGGCCCACTTCGAAGAAGAAGTGTTCCGAATCGCGGATTTCCGGGGTGGCACCGGAGATGACCGACTTCGGTTCCTTCAGGTCGGTGGGGCTGTAGGTGGCCCCGCAGACTTCGCAGTTGTCGCCGTACTGGTCGGCGCTGCCGCAGTTGGGGCAGATGCCCTTGATGTAGCGGTCGGGCAGGAACATGCCCTTGGCCGGGTCGTAGAACTGGGCCACGGAGCGGCGCGCGATGTGCCCTTCCGCCTCGAGCTTGAGGTAGAAGGCTTCGGTCAGGGCCTTGTTGGTGGCCGAGTTGGTCGAGTCGTAATGATCGAAGGCAACGCCGAAGGCGGCGAAGTCGCGCTCGTGGCTGGCCTGGATGTTGGCGATGAAGGCTTCCGGGGTCACGCCGGCCTTTTCGGCGGCGAGCATGATCGGGGTGCCGTGGGTATCGTCGGCGCACACGAACCAGGTCTTGCCGCCGCTCATTCGACGCGCGCGCACCCAGATGTCAGCCTGGATGTAGCCGACCAGGTGGCCCAGGTGAAGCGGGCCGTTGGCGTAGGGCAGGGCGGTGGTGACGAGAGCGGTGCGGGTCATGGGAAGCGCTGTTGCCTTGGGGACCGGGGATTATCGCATGGAGGGGGTGTGGGCCGCCCCGCACGGGCAGGCTGCCACGCCGCCGGACCGGTTTGGGGACGCCGCAAACGCAGAAGGCCGAAGCGGGGTAGCCGCCTCGGCCTTCGTCTTCATACGCTCAACAACGCCTGCCGCTTACTCGCGTACCCAGGTCTGGGCGCGGCAGATGAAGGCGACGCAGCCGGAGACGTCGAGCTTGGCGCCGCCGGTCTGCAGCTTCATCTTGGACTTGTAGGTCTTGCCGTTGGCCGGGTCCAGGATGGTGCCGCCGGACCAGGCGCTGGCGCCGTCGGCCTTGAGGTTCCACAGGATGGTCATGCCCTTGACCGGCTTGTTCTTGTTGGCGCCTTCGCAGCCGTCGCAGACCGGATTGGGGCCCTTGTCCGAATGCAGGATCTCGACCACTTTGCCGGTCAGGGTGCCGTTGGTGGCCTGGGTGATCTCGACGATGGACTTCACCTTGCCGGTCTTGTCGTCGATGGTCTTCCAGCGGCCGACGGCGCTGTCGGCGGCGTTGGCCGACAGGGCGGCCATGACCAGCGGCAGTGCCAGCAGCAGCGTCTTGAAGGTCTTGCGCATGTTCCCCTCCCAGGGATGTCCGTGAATGCCGGCGCAGGGCCGGTACAGGGCCGACTGTATACCCATTCGCTCCGGTACGGAACGTGCCGGGGGCGGGCGTCAGCCGGGGCCGGCCGGGATCTCGTACAGCTCCAGCGGCAGGTCGTCGGGATCGGCGAAGAAGGTGAAGCGGCGACCGGTGTATTCGTCGGTGCGGATCGGCTCGCAGGCAACCCCGGCGGCGGCCAGGCGGGCGATCACCGGTTCCAGTGCCGCCACCCGGAAGGCGAGGTGGCGCAGGCCCTGTGCCTCGGGCCGGCTGGGCCGTGGCGGTGCGCCGGGGAACGAGAACAGTTCCAGCTGGCTGCCGTCGGGCAGGGCGAGGTCGAGCTTCCAGGAGTCGCGCGCGGCCCGATGGTGTTCGGCCAGCACGCGCAGACCCAGCACCTCGGTGTAGAAGGCGCGGGAGCGGGCGTAGTCCGATCCGATCAGCGCCACGTGGTGGACGCCAAGCAGGCCGCTGTCGTCGGGCGGGGGCAGTGCAGGGGGCATGGCCGGCGTCGTTCCGATCAGGGCGTGGACGCGGGGCTGGCGCTGCCGCTGCCGCCGGCCTCTTCGCTGGCGATCCAGCGGGCGATCTTGGCGTCGAGGATGTCCAGCGGCATGGAGCCGTCGCGCAGGACTTCCTCGTGGAAGCGGCGCAGGTCGAAGCGCGAACCCAGTGCGGTCTTGGCCTTGTCGCGCAGCTCCATCATCTTCAGCTCGCCCAGGCCGTTGGCCAGGGTCTGGCCGGGCAGGGCCATGAACCGCTCGACTTCCGCCGTGGCGTCTTCGACCGGCAGGTCGGCGGTCTTGACCAGGTAGTCAACGGCCTGTCGCTTGCTCCAGCCCTGGGCATGCACGCCGGTGTCGGCGGCCATGCGCGCGGCGCGGGTCAGCGCGCCCTGCAGGTAGCCGATGCGCTCGTACGGGTCCTGGTAGACGCCCAGTTCCTCACCCAGCGATTCGGCATACAGGCCCCAGCCTTCGACGAAGGCGATGTCGCCGCCGAGGCGGCGGAAGCGCGGCAGTTTGTCCAGCTCCTGCTGCAGGCCCAACTGCACGTGGTGGCCCGGAATGCCTTCGTGCAGGTACTGCATCGGGGCGGCCCAGCGGCGGCGGCTGGGCAGATCGCCGGTGTTGACGTAGAGGATGCCCGGACGCATGCCGTCGGGCAGCGGCGGCTGGTAACTGACCGCAGCGGCGGTGGCGGCGCGCTCGGCTTCCACCGCGCGGATCTCCATCGGTGCCTTCGGCAGCGTGCCGAGCAGGCCGGGCAGGCGCGCGTTGACCTGGCCCTGCAGCTGCTTGTAGCGGGTGAGCAGCGCATCGGCGTTGGCGTACTGGAAATCGCGGTCGCTGCGCATGTTGCGCAGCATCTTCTGCTGCGAACCGCGGATGCGGTTGTCCTTCATGATCGTGGCGATCTGCGCCTGCAGCGCGGAGACACGCTGCTCGGCAAGGGCGTGGATCTGCACCGGCGTCAGCGTGGAGGCGGTGCTCTGCACGATGTTCTGCGCATACCAGGCCTGGCCGTTGGGCAGCGCCGACAGACCGTCGCTGGCACGGCTGGCCGGCAGGTATTCGGTGGCGATGAAGCCGCGCAGCGCGCGGTAGGCCGGCATGATGCGGTACTCGATCATGCGCTTGTACTCGGCGGCGATGCGCGCCTTGTCCGCCTCGGGGAGGTCATCGGGCAGGTTGCGCACCGGTGCCCAGAAAATGCTTTCTTCGGCGGTGGGTTTGATCACCGCATCGAGCTGCGGCAGCACCTTTTCCATCAGGTCGCGCGGCTGCACCACGCCGGCCGCCATGCCCTGGCGCATGTTGGCGATGGCCTGGTCGAACAGCGGTGCGATCCCCAGCGAGCGACGCGACCACGTGTCGTAATCCTGCACGGTGTTGAACGGCTGCGCGCCCGAGCCCGAGCCAAGGATGGCCATGATGCTGCCCAGGTTGTAGTACTGGCTCACCGGCAGCATCCAGCCGGGATACTGCTCGGCGGCGAGCGACATGCGCGCGTCGCGCACGAAGATTTCGTAGCTCAGCAGATCCTGGCCGGTCAGCCCGTCCGGGCCGATCTTCTCGACCTTGCCCAGCCATTCCACGCTGAAATCGTGCGATTGCTGGCGGTAGGCGGCCGACAGGATGTTGGGCAGCTGGTCGTTGTGGCGTGCATCGCCCTGGAAGGTGGCCTGCAGCGGGTTGAGCCGCATCGCGGCATCCCAGTACTCGTCGTAGATGCGGTTGAGCTGCGCGGCCTTGGTCTGCTGGCGCACCAGGGGCTGGCGGGTCGGGGCGGCGGCGGGCCGGGCACGCGGCTTGGCCTTGGGCTTGGCGGCGGCGCGGGTCTGCGCTGCCGCGGGCCGGCTGGTCTTCTTCTTGGCGGCTTCGGCCGGCGCGGCGGCGCTGAACACCAGCAGGGCGGCAATGGCAAGCGCCAGGGCGCGGGCGGGGTGGGGCATCGGCTACTTCCGTGAACGCACAGACACGGGAGCTTGCCCGATTCGGCCGGATACGGCCAGCGCAGGTGCCTGGTCAGGTTCGTGCCGTATGGCGCTCAGTCAGCCGCCGCGTCGGCGCGCAACTGCTCGGCGCGCTCTGCACCCAGATAGCGGGTGATTGCGCGGCGCATCAGATACAGCAGCGGAATCAGCGCGATCGCGAACGCCATCTTGTAGACATAGTTGACGCTGCTGACCGCCAGGAACAGCGAGGTGGGCCACTGCTGCGGACCCAGCACGAACGCGATCCAGATCACCACGAAGCTGTCCACCAGCTGCGACACCGCCGTGGAGCCGGTCGCGCGCAGCCATACATGGCGCTCGCCGGTGGCGCGGCGGATGCGGTGGAACACGGCCACGTCGATCAGCTGCCCGAACAGGAACGCCACCAGCGAGCCGGCGATGGTCCACATGCCCTGTCCGAACACTGCCGCGAACGCGGCCTGGTAATCGGGCACGCCGTGCGCGCGCATCGAGGTCACCCACCAGTCGGCAGGTACCAGCGAGATCGCCGCGAAGGCGAACAGGAAACCGTAGCTGATCAGCACCACCGCCAGCCACGAGATGAACTTCACGCCGCGACGGCCGAAGAACTCGTTGATGGTGTCGGTCATGATGAACACCACCGGCCACAGCAGCGTGCCGGCAGTGAAGCTGAGCGAGCCGGTCTGGCCGAACAGGTTCCAGTTGAACGGTGACACGCCGAGCGTGTCTTCCAGCGCGAAGATCTTTACGCCGATCAGTTCGGCCAGTACCGCGTTGGCGCAGAAAAACGCGGCCAGCGCGATGAACAGCAGGACCGCGCGATCCTGCAGCGGCCGCGCGCTCATTTCAGCGGTCGCCGGCGCGGGTGAACGGCACCGATTCCGGGGCGACCGCGCCGCCGGAGATGATGAAGCTCATGGCCTGATCCACGGTCCAGTCGGTGGGCGTGAGCAGTTCCACCGGCACGATTTCCAGGTAGCCGGAGGTCGGGTTGGGCGTGGTTGGCACGTACACGGCGGCCAGTTCGCGGTCGGTGCCCTGTTCGCGGATCACCCGCGTCACCAGCCCGACCGACTTCATGTCACGGTGCGGGAAATCGATCAGCACCACGCGCTGGGTGCTGCCCGGCTCGGTCTGCAGCATGTCCAGCAGTTTCTTGGCGCTGTCGTAGATGATGCTGGCCAGCGGAATGCGGCGGATCACCGCGCCGAACCAGCGCAGCAGGCGCTGGCCGATCACACGGCGGCTGAGCACGCCGACGCTGAGGATCACCAGCAGCGTGGCGCCGAGCCCGATCAGGTTCTGCATCCACTCGACCTTGATCCAGCCCAGGTAGTGCGGGAAGGACGCGGCGATCTGTGCCGACAGGGGCACCACCACCGGGCTGCTGATGCCCGACAGGAGAACGAAGACGAATTTGACCACCACCCAGGTCAGCCAGATCGGCAGCAGGGTCAGCAGGCCGGTCAGGAACAACCGCTGCAGGGAGGGGCGCGGAACGAGTTGGGGGGCTTCGGGCGACATCCGCGCATTGTAGCGGCGGCGTGGCTCCGTTTACGCTGGTCGATTCGGGCAATCGTCGCCAACAGGGAGCAGCTGTGACCAAACCGATGCGTGTGGCGGCAATAGGGATCGGGGTGCTGGTGCTGCTGGCTGCAGGCACGTGGCTGGCCGCGCGGCTGTGGCCGGTGCCGCAGGCGCACCAGGACGCCCTGCAGCTGCTGCGTGCGACGCCCCCGGTGGAGGGCCGCAGCGGCGCGGCCGCGTTGTGGACCCTGGGGTTCGACGGGATGGACGCGGCTGGGCGCGAGCAGGTGCTGGCCGAGGATCTGCAGCGCTGGCAGCAGGGCGTGGCCGGCAGGCGACCGCAGGCATCGGTGGCCGAGGAGCGCTTCCCGCAGCCAGCCATCACCGCCGCGTTCGGCTGCGGTGCGCGCGGCATCGGCTGCCTGGCGGCCGTACGCGCCGATCCGGCCGCTTTCGCCGCCGCCCACGTCGGTCACGAGGCGTTGCACGCACGGGTCGCGGAGCTCTCCCGGTTCGACCATTACCGCCTGCCGTTCCGTGCCTACGACACCGATCTGATGACGCCGCTGCCGGCGATGCGGCCGCTGCTCGACACGCTGTCGGGCAACGCACTGGCACATGTGCAGGGCGATACCCCGCGCGCGCTGGAGGGGACGTGTGCGGACATCCTGACCGGGCGCCGGCTGGTCGGGCGCGGCGACAACCTGTTGTTCAGCATGATGGGCGCGGCACTGCTGGAGGGGCAGGCGCACCTGCTCGCCGACCTGCTGGCCGGGTTGCCCGCCGATACCGCCCTGCCGCCGGTCTGTGCGGCGGCGCTGCAGCCGATGACCGTGCCCGAGCAGAGCCTGTGCACGGCCATGCGCGGCGAGTTCGCGATGGGGCAGGCGGCGCTGCGCACGTCCGCGCAGGGCAGTGTGCTGCAGCCGCTGGTGTTCAACCTGGCACGGACCGAGGCACGCTTCGCGCCGCACTATGCGTGGGCCTGCGACGCGGCGGCGATGCAGGCGCTGGCCGACGACCGGCCGCTGCGCGAGCCGGTTCTGCCGGCGTCGGGGTTCGACTGCGTGGCCAATGCGCTCGGCTGCCGCCTGGCGGCGATCGGCGC
Organism: Stenotrophomonas sp. LGBM10; assembly: GCF_046736075.1. GTDB lineage: Bacteria > Pseudomonadota > Gammaproteobacteria > Xanthomonadales > Xanthomonadaceae > Stenotrophomonas. The sequence goes on along the minus strand of NZ_CP177163.1, from coordinate 931,589 downwards.
GATGACGATGCGGCCCTATGCCGACCGTGCCCAGGACAGCGCGGCGCTGCTGCGCCTGGTGGCCGCCCAGCGCTGGCTGCGCCAGCAGCCGGATGCACCGGCGCAGGCGCTGCAGCGCCTGCCCGCATCGATGCGGTCGCCCACCCGCACACCGGTGCTCAGCGCCGATGGACAGTGGCTGCAGATCCCGCGGCGTGCCGCAGCCCGCCCGGACGAAGGGATCACGGCGATGCTGCAGGTGCCGATGCCGGCCACGGCGCCCTGAGGGGCGCGCTGCGGCGATCGCTCAGCGGGCGGCCTTGCCGGCCCCCCGCGCGTCGGGCTTGAGCCGCAGGTAGACCTGCTTGCGCACCCGCGCGACCACCTCGCCCTGCGCATCGACGATGTCGTTGCTGAACCAGTGCAGGTACTTCTCGCCGCCCGCGGTGGCGGCGCGCAGCTGGTCCAGCAGCGCGTCGTCGAGGCGGAATTCGGCCGTGACGGTGCCGCGCCCCGGCTTGAGGAATTCGATCTCGCCCGCGCGGTCCCACACGTAGTAGTCGCGGCCAAGGTTCTGCATCACCGTCAGCATCCAGAACGGATCGGTCATCGCGAACAGGCTGCCGCCGAAATGGGTGCCAACGTAGTTGCGGTTCCACGGGCGCATGCGCAGTTCGACCCGCACGTGGCGGTAATCGGCGGCCACCTCGGTCACATGGATGCCGGTGAACAGGAACGGGGGCCACAGGTTGATGCCGTGGCGGAACAGGCTGGCCTTCATCGGGGGTCCGGTCGCGCAGGGGAGGGTGGCTGGAGTCTAACATTCGCCTGCGTATGGTGAATGCCGGTGTCCGCCCCGGGGGTCAGCCCGCGCCGCCGTCATCCACCGCATAGCCATTGCGGCCTGCGGCTTTGGCCCGGTACAGCGCCACGTCGGCGCCCTCGAAGAAGTGCCGTGGTTCGCTGTGTGCGGCCGGAATGCGGGTGTACACGCCCACGGTCAGGGTGATCCGGGTGATCTCGCCACGGGCGGCGGGAATCTCCAGCTGCTGCACGCCTGCGATCAGGTCCTGCACCACCTGCACCGCGCCGTCCACGGCGGTGTCGGGCAGGATCAGGGCGAATTCGTCGCCGCCGAAGCGTGCCGCCATGTCGCGCGGGCGGCGGGCGTGCGCGCCGATTTCGCGCGCGATACGGCGCAGCACATCGTCGCCGGCCTGGTGGCCGTAAAGATCGTTGTGACGCTTGAAATGATCGACATCGATCAGCACCAGGCTGAGCGGCCGGGAGGTCCGGCGGCCCGCGTCGTGCTCCTGCTGAAGCGACTGTTCGAAGCGCAGGCGGTTGCCCAGCCCGGTCAGCGCATCGCTGTTGGCCTGCCGCCGCCACGCACTGACCCGCCACACCGCCCAGGCCGCGATCACCAGCAGCATGCCGACCAGGCTGGCCGCCGGGGCGAACCACAGGTTGCCGCCACGCAGCAGGACCAGGCTCAGCAGCAGCGACACCGGCAGCGCCAGCGTCGCGCTCAGCCACGCCCGCGGCAGGGTGAGGCCGAGGCAGCAGAGCGCCACCAGCAGCGCGGTCAGCCCGCTCTGCCACATCGTGGGCAGCACGCCGATGACCTTGCCATCGAGCATCATCGAGGCCACGTTGGCCTGGTACTCGCTGCCGCTCATCCAGCGCTCGCGCGTGGTCGGGGTGAGCAGGGGCGGGGCGATGCCGCTGGCGGTCATGCCCACCATCACCAGGCGGCCGCGCAGCAGCGCCGGGTCCACGGTGCCGTTGAGCACGTCCACGTAGGACACCTGCGGAAAGCGGTCCGGCGGTCCGGCGTAACGTACCCGCACATAGTGGTCGCGGCGCCACTGGTAGGGCGAGGACACCTCGGCGCCGCCGTCGCGCAGACCGGGCAGCGGGCCACGCACGTCGGCCAGGGCCAGCCCCAGCGCGGGCCAGTGCGGTGAGCCGATGCCGGCGGTGAGGTACAGCCCGCGGGCGACGCCATCGGCATCCACTTCAACGTCGCTGTGTCCAAGGGTGGCCGCGTTGGCGGCAATCAGCGGGATCGGCAGCAGTTCCTCGGCCATGCGCGGCCCGCTGCTGGGCGCGGCGAGCACCGGCAGCACCACCTGGCCGTTGCGTCGGATCGCGGCGGCCAGCTCGGCATCCTGCGCCGCGTCGCGACGGTCCGGTTCGGACAGCATCAGGTCCAGGGCAACCCGGCCGGCCCGGGCCTCGGTGAGGCGGTCGAGCAGGCGCGCATGGGTCGCGCGCGGCCACGGCCACTGGCCAAGCTGCTGCAGGCTGTTGTCATCGATGGCCACGATCAGCAGGCGCGGGTCCGGCGTGTAGTCCCATCCGCCGACGTAGGTGTCGTACACCGCTTCGTCCTGCTTCCAGAACCACTGCCACTGGCTGGCAGCCACGGCCAGCCCCGCCATCGCCAGGGCCAGCAGCAGCCGGCCTGGCCAGGACAGGTGCAGCGGTCTCACAGAAGCAGCCACAGCAGCAGGGCACCGCCGCCGGCGCCATAACAGGTGCGGCAGGGCAGCTTGACCTGCTGCGGCACCGAGAACGGCCCGGCGTAGCCATCGTCTTCGATGTACTGCACGCGGACATGCAGGGTGCCGTGCCAGGGGCGCTTGAGCGTGACTTCGGGCTGGTCGACCTCACGGTCCAGCAGCGGCTGGGCAAAGTCGCCCTTGCGGTCGAGCTGCACGCGGTAGCGCTGGCCGGGTTCGCCTGCCTGCCAGCGCAGCGTCAGCTGGCCCTTGGCCGCTTCCGGCGGTTGCAGCGCCGGATCGACCGGAGTGTCGGTGAGGGTCAGCGGCAGCGCCTGGCCGAAGCGGCCCTGGTGGCCGTTGCCGTCCCGGGAGGCCACGCGCCAGTAATACGCCCCCGGCGGCAGCGGCTGCGCGGGACGCAGATGGGTGGACGAGGTCTCCTGTTCCAGCAGGGGCGCGACGAACTGCGGGTCGATGGCGATCTGCAGCACGCTGGAGGTGGCATCGGGTACCTGGCTCCACTCGAAGCGCGGCCGCGTGCTGTTCACGGTCTCGTCGTGGCGCGGGCGCACCGTGAGCGGGGCCACGGGTTGGTCACGGACGGTGAAATCGCGCTCGGTGTCCAGGCCTTCCACGCCATCGGCGCTGACCGCGCGCACCAGTACCCGCAAGGTGCCGGCGGGCAGGTTGTCGAACGTGGCCGTGGTGGCGGTGCTGTCCTGGGCGGCCAGCAGCACGTCCGGCTGGTCGGCGCGCACCACCTCGATCCGGTACCCGCTGGCGCCGTCCACCGGGGCCCAGGCCAAGCGCGCCGGCAGCGGATCCAGCCGGGTCTGCGCCGCATCCAGCGCCGGTGCTGGCAGCAAGGCTTCGAGCGCGGCCGGGCGGGTCTGCGCCGAGGGCGTGCGGGTGGCCTGGCCGCGGGCGACCAGACGCTGGCCATTGCGGTTGCCGACCTGCACGCGGCCTTCGACCACTTCAGTGGCGGCGCCCCGGCCGTCCTGGCCCGCACTGACCCGGAACACCGTGCCGCGCACGCTGCTGGTAGCGGTGGGCGCATCGATGATGTACCGCGAGGCCGGGCCCCGTGCCGGGGTTACCCGGTTGCTGGCGCGGCCCTGTTCCAGGCGCAGGCGGGTATCGACCATGCCGGTGCGTCCATACCGGCTGAGCTGGTCCAGGCGCAGGCGCGAGCCCTCGCGCAGCTGCAGGCGCGAGGCATCGGCGAATTCAAGGGTGACGCTGGCGTCGGCGCCGGTCTGGACTTCTTCGCCGATGCGCAGCAGGTCGCCTTCCTTCAGGGCGCGCATCGCGACGCGGCCGGCGACCGTGCCCGCCTGTACCGGCCCACGCACCGCCACCACCCGCGCCGGCACCGGCTGCACCCGCAGCCAGGCGACGGGGAACGCCAGCTGGGTACCCGGCGGCAGGCGGTAGGGATCATCCACGCGGTTGTGCTGCTGCAGGCGCTCCCATTCGACCTCGGGCTTGAGGTAGTTGGTGGCCAGGTCCCACAGGGTGTCGCCGGGGCGTACCCGGTAGTGCCAGTCCTGGGCCAGCAGCGTCAGCGGGGACAGCAGCAGCACGGCCAGCAGCAGAGTGCGCATGGCACGGGGGAAACGCTGCAGCGTAAAGGTCAATCTCACGGTCGATGGCGCCCTGCAAAGCGGGGCTCAGCCGTGCGGACCCCAATGGCCGAGACCTCATCCCCCCGAATGGATCGCGGCGTCCAACGTGCCGCGATCCATTATTGCCCGGGACCCGTGCAGGGTTTCTGAACGTGGTCGACTCAGAACAGCAGCGACGCCATGCGGCGGCGGTAGCGGCCGACCAGGTCGTCGTCCTGGATCACCTTGAAGGCATCGATCAGCAGTTTGCGCGGGCGGCCCTCGTCGTAGCTGCGGTCACGCCGCAGCATCTCCAGGAACTGCTCCAGCGCGGCCTCGTCGTCGCCGGCGAGCAACTGCTGCACGCCGCGCAGATGACGCGCCTGCAGATCATCGCCATTGGCGGCGATCCGCGCTTCCAGCGTTTCGGCGGCCGGTGCGTCCTGCAGGGCGTGGGCGAAGTCCAGCCGCGCGCGGGCGCGCACGGCGCGATCATCGGTGGAGAGGTTGGCCGGCAGCCCGTCGATCAGCGTGCTGGCCTCGGCGGTGGCACCGGTCTGCAGCAGCGCCAGCGCGAGGTCGAGCTTCAGCTCTTCCTTGTCCGGCTCGGCGGCAATTGCCGCGCGCAGCACATCCACCTGGGCCTGCGGATCCAGCGGGGCCGGTTCCTCTGCGGCTGCGGCGTCCTCGGCCGGCGCCGCCGGCACCACGCCGTGCTGGGCCAGGAACTCGCGCAGCTGGCCTTCGGGCACCGCGCCCGGGAAGCCGTCAACAATCTGGCCGCCCTTGACCAGGAATACGGTGGGCACCGAGCGGATCTGGAACGCCGCGGCGATCTGCTGCTCCTGGTCCACGTCCACCTTGGCCAGCTCGAACGCGCCGTTGTACTCGCCCGCCAGCTTTTCCAGCATCGGGCCCAGGGTCTTGCACGGGCCGCACCAGGTGGCCCAGAAGTCCACCAGCACCGGGGTCTGCAGGGACTTCTGCAGCACCTGCGCTTCAAAGGACTCGGTGGTGGCGTCAAAGACGTAAGGGAGATCGCTCATGGTCGGATATCAACGGGAAACAGGTAACCGAGTGTATGGTGCCGGCGCCCGCCCGACGCAACCCCACTGCCGCGCCTGCGGCAAACCGGAGACAATGCGCCGGGTAGGCAAGGCCGGGACGTCCGGCGATATCCGGAGTGACGATGCAGGCTGGAAAACGCTGGGAACAGGGGTTGGGGGCGGCAGCCGCAGCGGTATTCGTGCTGGCGGCCACGGGATTCGCGCTGGCCTTGCCGGCGTTTGATCCGATGCGCCATCCGCTGGCCCTGCTCGGCGCCCTTGGCGTGCCGCATGGGCGTGCCTTCAGCCTGGTGACGCTGCTGCTGCCGGGCGTGATGGCGGCCGTGGTGGCGTTCTGCCTGCTGCTGCGCGTACCGCGCACCGCGCCGTGGCCGCTGCGCGTGGGGGCGCAGATGCTGATGCTGGCGGCGTTGGCCTTTGCCGCGATGGGGCTGCTGCCGCTGGATGCCGACGACATCGAAAGCGTGGCCAGCCGTTACCACGCCAGCGCATGGATGGTCTGGGTGCTGGCCTTCGTGCCGGGCGCGCTGATGACCGCCGGCGGCGCCTGGTCGCTGACCGGCTGGCGCCGTGTGGCCCAGCTGCACCTGGCCTGCGGGACGACGGTGCTGCTGGCGGCGTTCGCGTTGCCGGCGGTGATGCCGGGCCCGCCGGCGCAGCTGCTGGCGTTCGCCGGCTGGCTGGTCTGGCTGGCGGCGGCACTGCCGCTGGCCCCTGCGGCAGTGCGGCCCTGAGCGCATCCCGCGCCGCGCACGTCGCGGCCGTTGCCGGTCAATCTCCTGAGAATTCAACGAGATGACCTTTTGGGCGGGGGCAGGTGATCGCGCCGATTGGAGCCCTTTGCCGCACTGCGGTACCCTGTGCCGCTTTGCCGCCGCATCCGTGTTTCCATGACCAGCGTCGAACCCAACGTCTACGACCCGCAGCAGGTTGAATCCGTCGCCCAGAAATTCTGGGACGCCACCCATGCCTTCGAGGTCAACGAGTCTTCGGACAAGCCGAAGTTCTACTGTCTGTCGATGCTGCCGTACCCGTCCGGTGCGCTGCACATGGGCCACGTGCGCAACTACACCATCGGTGACGTGATCAGCCGCTACAAGCGGATGACCGGCCACAACGTGCTGCAGCCGATGGGCTGGGATGCGTTCGGCCTGCCGGCCGAGAACGCGGCGATCAAGAACAAGACGGCGCCGGCCAAGTGGACCTACGCCAACATCGGCCACATGCGCAGCCAGCTCAAGTCGCTGGGCTATGCGATCGACTGGTCGCGCGAGTTCGCCACCTGCACGCCCGAGTACTACGTGCACGAGCAGCGCATGTTCACCCGGCTGATGCGCAAGGGCCTGGCCTACCGCCGCAACGCGGTGGTGAACTGGGACCCGATCGACCAGACCGTGCTGGCCAACGAGCAGGTCATCGACGGTCGTGGCTGGCGCTCCGGTGCCCTGGTGGAGAAGCGCGAGATTCCGCAGTGGTTCCTGCGCATCACCGATTACGCCCAGGAACTGCTGGACGGCCTGGACGAACTGCCGGGCTGGCCCGAGTCGGTCAAGACCATGCAGCGCAACTGGATCGGCCGCTCCGAAGGGCTGGAGATCCAGTTCGACGTGCGCGACGTGGACGGCAGCGCGTTGGATCCGCTGCGTGTGTTCACCACCCGCCCGGACACCGTGATGGGCGTGACCTTCGTGTCGATCGCCGGCGAACATCCGCTGGCCCAGCACGCGGCGAAGTCGAATCCGGCACTGGCCGCGCTGCTGGCTGAAATGAAGCAGGGCGGCGTGTCCGAGGCCGAATTGGAGACCCAGGAAAAGCGTGGCATGGATACCGGCCTGCGCGCCGTGCATCCGGTCACTGGCGCCCAGGTGCCGGTGTGGGTCGCCAACTTCGTGCTGATGGGCTACGGCACCGGCGCGGTCATGGCCGTACCGGGCCACGACCAGCGCGACAACGAATTCGCCAACAAGTACAGCCTGCCGATCCGCCAGGTCATCGCGCTGAAGTCGCCGCGCAAGGACGAGGGCGCCTACGACGCGACGCGTTGGCAGGACTGGTACGGCGACAAGACCCGCGAGACCGAACTGGTCAACTCCGACGAATTCGACGGCCTGGACTTCCAGGGTGCCTTCGAGGCGCTGGCCGAACGGTTCGAGCGCAAGGCCCAGGGCCAGCGCCGCGTGAACTACCGCCTGCGCGACTGGGGCGTGAGCCGCCAGCGCTATTGGGGTTGCCCGATCCCGGTGATCTACTGCCCCAAGTGCGGTGCGCTGCCGGTGCCGGAAGAACAGTTGCCGGTCGTGCTGCCCGAAGACGTCAACTTCGTCGGCACCGGTTCGCCGATCAAGGCGGATCCGGAATGGCGCAAGACCACCTGCCCGGATTGCGGCGGCGCGGCCGAGCGCGAGACCGACACCTTCGACACCTTCATGGAGTCGAGCTGGTACTACGCCCGCTACACCTCGCCGGGTGCCCGCGACGCAGTGGACAAGCGCGGCAACTACTGGCTGCCGGTGGACCAGTACATCGGTGGCATCGAACACGCGATCCTGCACCTGATGTACTTCCGTTTCTTCCACAAGCTGCTGCGCGATGCGCGCATGGTGGACAGCAACGAGCCGGCGCAGAACCTGCTGTGCCAGGGCATGGTGATCGCCGAGTCCTACTACCGCTGGAACGCGGAGAATCCGAAGGAAAAGGACTGGATCAATCCGGCCGACGTGAACGTGCAGCGCGACGAGCGCGGCCGCATCACCGGCGCGACGCTGATCGCCGACGGGCTGCCGGTGGAGATCGGCGGCACCGAGAAGATGTCCAAGTCCAAGAACAACGGCGTGGACCCGCAGGCGATGGTCGGCAAGTACGGCGCCGACACCGTGCGCCTGTTCTCGATGTTCGCCGCGCCGCCGGAACAGTCGCTGGAGTGGAACGAAGCCGGCGTGGATGGCATGGCCCGCTTCCTGCGCCGCCTGTGGGCACAGGTGCAGAAGCACGCCGCCGAAGGCCAGGCGCCGGCGCTGGACGTGACCGCGCTGGACGCCGGGCAGAAGGCGCTGCGTCGCAAGACCCATGAAACCATCGGCAAGGTCGGCGACGACTACGGCCGCCGCCACAGCTTCAATACCGCGATCGCCGCGGTGATGGAACTGATGAACGCGCTGGCGAAGTTCGATGACGTTTCCGACCAGGGCCGTGCGGTCCGCCAGGAAGCGCTGCAGGCTGCCGTGCTGCTGCTCAACCCGATCACCCCGCATGCCAGCCATGCGCTGTGGCAGGTGCTGGGCAACGCCGAGACGCTGCTGGAAGACCAGGCGTTCCCGCAGGTCGATGCCGGTGCGCTGGTGCGCGATGCGGTGACGTTGGCGGTGCAGGTCAACGGCAAGCTGCGCGGCACCATCGAGGTGGCCGCCGATGCAGCGCGCGACCAGATCGAAGCGCTGGGTCTGGCCGAGCCGAACGCAGCCAAGTTCCTCGACGGCCTGACCGTGCGCAAGATCATCATCGTGCCCGGCAAGATCGTGAACATCGTGGCCGCCTGACCCCGGTAGAGCCGGGTGCTGCCCGGCTGCCCTGACGCGGGGCAGAGCCCCGCTCTACGTGCTACGTTCACGCGGCATCGGGCATCTTCAGTGCCTGTTGCCGCGCCCGCCCGGCTCCCCCAGACTGTGCCCATGACCCGATTCCTGCTTGCCCTCGTTCTGACCACCACCCTTGCCGGCTGTGGCTTCCATCTGCGCAACAAGCTGATGCTGCCGGCCGATGCGGCGGCGGTGAAGGTGGTCTCCACCGCGCCGTACAGCGAGCTGGTCAAACTGCTTCGTCGCGGGCTGCAGGCCTCCGGCGCGGTGATCGCCGATGCCGACAGCGTCGATGACAGCACCGACGGCGTGCCGGTGGCACAGCTGCAGGTGGTGTCCGAACGTTGGGGTGACCTGCCCATCGCCATCGATGCGCAGGGCCGTGCCCAGGAATACAGCCTGCGTTACGCGGTGATTTTCGTGTTCCGCCGCGAAGACGGCAGCGTGCTGGTGCCGCAGCAGGTGATCGAACTGTCGCGCGACTACGTTTCCCCGCCCACCGACGCCACCGGTACCACCACCGAGCGCGAGATCCTGGCCGACGAACTGCGCCGCGAGATGTCCGCCTCGATCCTGCGCCGCATCGACAGCGTGGTGCGCGCCGAAATGGAACACGGCCGCCTGCCGGCCAAGCCGGGCGAACCGGCGGTGGCACCGGCCCAGCCGGTCGAACCGCCGCAGGGCAACTGACCGGTCCGCACGGACCGGCCGCCGGTATGGAACTGCGCCCCGAACAGCTCGCCAGCCAGCCGGCCAGCCAGGCCCTGCTGCCGGTGTACCTGATCGCCGGCCCGGAAACGCTGCGCGTGCTGGAAGCCGCCGATGCCTTGCGCGCCCGCGCGCGCCAGGACGGCATCAGCGAGCGCGAGGTGTTCGATGCCGACGGCCGTGATTTCGACTGGAACCAGCTCGACGCGACGTTCAACGCGCCGAGCCTGTTCAGTGCCCGTCGCCTGGTCGAGCTGCGCCTGCCGAGCGGCAAGCCGGGCAAGGAGGGCGCGGAGGTGATCAGCCAGTTCTGTGCCAACCCGGCGCCGGACGTGATCCTGCTGATCACCTGCAACGAATGGAGCAAGGCCCACCAGGGCAAGTGGGCCGAGGCGGTGGGCCGCGTCGGCGTGCTGTCGGTGGCCTGGGCGATCAAGCCGCATGAACTGCCCGACTGGATCGAGCGCCGCCTGCGCCAGCACGGCCTGCGTGCCGATCCGCCGGCGGTGCAGCGGCTGGCCGAGCGGGTGGAAGGCAATCTGCTGGCCGCCGCGCAGGAGATCGACAAGCTCGCGCTGCTGGCCAAGGGCCAGACCCTGGACGTGGAAACGATGGAGTCGCTGGTGGCCGATGCCGCCCGCTACGACGTGTTCCGGCTGGTGGAGGCGACGTTCTCCGGCCAGCCGCCCGCGGTGCTGCGCATGCTGGCCGGCCTGCGCGGCGAGGGCGAGGCAGTGGCGGCCCTGACGCCCATCGTGATCCGTGAACTGCTGGCCACGGCCGGGCTGGCACGGGTACAGGCCCGGGGTGGCAACCTGGCTGCGGAAATGAAGAGCCGCGGCATCTGGGAGTCGCGCCAGGCACCGTTCAAGCGCGCGCTGCAGCGCCATCCCGAACCCAAGCGCTGGGAGCGTTTCGTTGCCGAGGCGGGGCTGGTGGACCGCATCGCCAAGGGGCGCGCCGACGGTGATGCCTGGCTGGCGCTGGAGCGGCTGCTGCTCGCCGTGGCCGAGGCCCGCGCCGTACGCCTGCTGGCGCGCGCCTGACCGATGCCGCTGCGCATCTATTACGGCGGCACCTTCGACCCGGTGCACCTTGGCCACCTGGCCATCGCGCGTGCGGCGCGCGACCAGCTGCAGGTGGCGGTACGCCTGCTGCCGGCGGCCGATCCGCCGCACCGTGCGGCACCGGGCGCGTTGGCCGCCGATCGCGCCACGATGCTCACCCTGGCCATCGACGGCGAGCCGGGATTGCTGCTGGACCGCCAGGAACTGGAGCGCGCCGAGCGCCTGCCCGGCGTGCCGTCCTACACCGTGGACACGCTGCGCGAACTGCGCGAGGCACTGGGGCCGCAACGGCCGCTGGCATGGCTGGTCGGCGCCGACAGCCTGTTGGGCTTGCCGCAGTGGCACGAGTGGGAGGCCCTGTTCGGGCTGGCCCATTTCATCGTGGCCGATCGCCAGGGCAGCGCCCTGGACCAGGCTTTGCCGCCCGCCCTGGCGCAGGCATTGCAGGGCCGTTGGACCCGGCGCGAGCAGGACCTGCTGGAGACCCCGGGCGGCCGCGTGCTGCGGCTGGACGCCCCGCTGCGGCCCGAGTCGGCCACCCGCGTACGCGAGCAGATCCAGGCCGGTGGCCCCTGGCGGGCGCTGCTACCGCCGACCGTGGCGGGCTACATCGCCGACCGGGGCCTGTACGGCGCATCCCCCGCGTGAATACGCGGGCGCCCGTCGCCCCGTATAATCGGCATCACATTTATCGAGTCTCCCCGCTTTGAGCAACCAAGCCCAGCCCCAGACCATCAAGGTCCAACTGCCCAGCCCCGCACCGTCCAACGATCAGTTGCTGGAGTGCGTGCGCAAGGCCACCGAAGAACTGAAGGCCAAGGATCTCGTCGAGATCGACGTGATCGGCAAGTCCAGCGTCGCCGATTACATGGTGATAGCCTCGGGTACCTCCAGCCGCCACGTGAAGTCGATCGCCGATGAGGTGGTGAAGTTCGCCAAGCAGCTGGGCGTGATGCCGCTCGGCGTGGAAGGCGAGCGCGAAGCGGAGTGGGTGCTGGTGGACCTGGGCGACGTGATCGTCCACGTGATGCTGCCGCGCGTGCGTGAGTTCTACGCGTTGGAGCGCCTGTGGACGGTCGGCGACCAGCCGCCGAGCCTGCTCGACGACGCGGACGAAGAAGACGACTACGCCGCGCGCTGATGCCGCAGGTGTGGATCGGGACAACGGCGCCGAGGGCGCCGTTGTCGTTTGCGCGGCAGGCCTGCCGCCAGCAGGAGCAGTGAGATGAAAGCCAGGTTGATCGCCACCGGAGAACGCGCGCCCGCCTGGGTCGCGCAGGGCTTTGCCGAATATCAGAAGCGGCTGTCGCACTGGTTGCCGTTCGAGCTGGTGGAGATCGAGCCGGGGCTGCGCGGCAAGGGCCGGGATGCGCGTCGCGCGACGGAGGACGAGGGCAGGCGGGTGATCGCGGCGCTGCCGAAGAATGCGTATGTGGTGGCGCTGGACGTTCCCGGGCGCCAGCTCAGCTCCGAGCAGCTGGCGCAGCGGCTGGAGCATTGGCGCGGGCAGGGCCGTGACATGGCCTTCCTGATCGGCGGGCCGGAAGGCCATTCGCCGGAGGTATCCGCGCTGGCCGATGAAAAATGGTCGATCGGACCGCTGACGCTGCCCCACATGCTGGTGCGTCTGGTGGTGGCCGAGCAGCTGTACCGCGCAGCGGCGATGCTGGCCAACCATCCGTATCATCGCGCGTGACATCGCGCCTGACATCGCGTGTGAACGAATTGAGGAAAAACGGGTTACATCCTGCGAAAAACTGGTTACAATGCGCACCCCGCCCGAATAGCTCAGCCGGTTAGAGCACTTGACTGTTAATCAGGGGGTCGTTGGTTCGAGTCCAACTTCGGGCGCCAAGTTTTGAAAAGCCTCGCAGCGATGCGAGGCTTTTTTTTTGCGCATCGCGGCAATGATCGAGGTGGGCATAGCGCCGGGTAGAGCCGACCGTTGGTCGGCTGGCCGCGCGCAGCGCGGCAATGATCGAGGTGGGCATTGCGCCGGGTAGAGCCGACCGTTGGTCGGCTGGCCGCGCGCAGCGCGGCAATGATCGAGGTGGGGATAGCGCCTAGAGCAGCCGGGTAGAACCCGGCTCTACGGGGCGTCGCGCGGCAATGATGGAGGTGGGCATAGCGCCGGGTAGAGCCGACCGTTGGTCGGCTGGCCGCGCGTAGCGCGGCAATGATCGGCGGGCATAGCCGGGTAGAACCCGGCTCTACGGGGCGTGGCGCGGCAATGATCGAGGTGGCATTGCACCGGTAGAGCCGACCGTTGGTCGGCTGGCCGCGCGTAGCGCGGCAATGATCGGTGGGCATAGCCGGGTAGAACCCGGCTCTACGGGGCGTCGCGCGGCAATGATCAAGGCCGGCATAGCGCCGGGTAGAGCCGACCGTTGGTCGGCTGGCCGCGCGTAGCGCGGCAATGATCGAGGTGGGCATAGCCGGGTAGAACCCGGCTCTACGGGGCGTCGCGCGGCAATGATCGAGGTGGGCATAGCCGGGTAGAACCCGGCTCTACGGCGCGTCGCGCGGCAATGATCGTGGTGGCCGCCAACAAAAAGCCCGGGCAATGCCCGGGCTTTTCGCTCCCCACGTGTGGTGGATCAGTTGAAGGTGTACTTGGCGCCGACGGTGAAGTAACGGCCGATCGCGCCGCTGAAGTGCAGCGGGTTGTAGTTGACCGCACCGTAGGTGCTCGGATCCAGCGGAGCGATCTTGTCGAACACGTTCTGCACCGAGGCGTTGAGTTCGAACGCTTCGGTCACGTTCCAGCGACCGGACAGGTCGAAGGTGGTGAACGAGGAGATCTTCTCGACCGGCGTGCCGTCTTCATAGAAGGCCAAGTACGAACCGCCGCGGGCGTCCTTGTTGTCCAGGCTGGAGATGTAGTTGGCGACGCCGCTCACGCTCCAGTTGCCCTGCTTCCAGGTGGTGCCGAAGTTGATGCGGTCCTGCGGCGTGCCGATGCAGTTGGTCACGTCGCAGTTGCCGTGGGTACCCACGTAATCCACCGTGGTGTCGCCTTCGGTGCGCTCGAACTTGAGCACGTGGCTCCACTGCATATCCAGCTCAAGCTGGCCCGGGCCGAGATCGAAGGTCTGGCGGATGTCCGTGTCGATACCACGCACGCGCGACGAGTTGGCGTTCACGTAGGCGGTGTTGACGGCCAGGATCGTACCGGTGTTCGGCACCCCGTTGAGGTTGTTGCTGTCGCGCAGGACGTTGCCGGCGGCGATGGCGTCGGCGGTGCTGCCCTGGGCGATTTCGTTGGTGCGCTTGATTTCCCACGCATCGACGGTCAGCGAGGTGGTGGAGGTCGGCTGCAGCACGATGCCCACCGAGTAGCTCTTGGACTCTTCCGGCTTCAGGCCCGGGTTGGGACGGGTGATGATCGCGACCTGACGGGCACCGCACTCGGCCGGATCGTTGCCGCTGGCGGCGCAACGGGCCGGATCGCGGGCGTTGGAGAAGGCGGCCAGGCCACCGTCGCCGTTTTCAGCCGGGTTCGGCGCGCGGAAGCCTTCGGCGTAGCTGGCACGCAGCGCGACCCAGTCGACCGGGGTCCACTTCACGCCGAGCTTGGGCGTTGCCTTGCCTTCGCCGCTTTCGTACTTGTCGTAGCGGACGGCGCCGGACAGTTCCAACTGCTCCAGGACCGGGGCGGACAGTTCGACGTAGCCGGCGTACACGTTCTGGGTGCCGTCATAGGCCGAGTAGCCCAGGCCGATGATGTCGCCCACGTCGGTGTAGGTCTGCGGGGTCAGGCTGTTGCTGGTACGACGCCATTCGGTACCCAGCGCCAGGCCGAGCGGGCCGCCCTTGAGGTCCATCAGGCTGCGCGACACGGTGAAGTCGAACATGTCCAGGCTGGACTTGGCGCGGGCGCTGATGGTCGGGGAGATGAAGTCGTACAGGGCCTGCGAGTTCTGCCCGGCGTTGTCGCCGATGCGCCACACGCCGCCGGCGCAGTTCGGGTCGCCCAGGGCACAGCGGACCGCGCTGTAACGCAGGAAGCCGGTGCGCTTGTTGGTCAGGTCGGTACCCGAATGCAGGTAGGCGGTGTCATAGCTCCACTCGCCCCAGTTGCCCTTGACGCCAACCAGGAAGCGGTTGAACTCGTTGGTGTTGTCGGTCACGCGCGGACCCACGTCCCACGCCGAGTAACGCAGGCGCGAGGCCTGGCCCGGGATCGGGTTGTCCGGATGGGTCGGGCCGAGCACGGTGGCGCCCGGGCCGCTGTTGGCATTGACCGGACCACCGGGATAGCCCCAGCCGCCGGACACGCCCGACGGCGTGTTGGAGAACACGGTTTCCTTCTTCGAGTAGCCGATCTCGGTGTAGACCTCGCCGCCCTCGCCGAAGGCGAAGCTGGCACGGCCGAACACGTTGACGTACTTCTCTTCCGGGGTCAGGTCGCGGTACTGCTGCGCCGGATCCCACAGGCAGCCCTGGGCCTGGGCGGTGGCATCGGTCTGGCCGGGAATGGTGGTCAGGCCGGCGCAGCCGGGCAGGGCAACCAGGTGGCCGGTGCTGTCGAACACCGAGCCGTTCGGGCCGGTGCCGCCGGCGGTGCCGCCGCTCAGGTAGGCGCCGCCGAGGAACTGCGCATCGCCGGCATCGTAGCCCCAACGACGGATGTCGCCGGTGCCGATCCACTTGCGGTCCTTGCGGTCGCTGATCTTGATCGCGTCGGTCTTGCCCACGTCCAGGCTGAAGAACGCATTCCAGCCGTCGGTCGCCAGGTCGCCGGTACCGGCGGTCAGGGTGGCCTTCTTGGCGTCGCCGTCGCTGTCGCCGGACAGGCCGTAGGACGCGCGCAGGATCGCGCCGTTGAAGTCGCTGCGCAGGATGATGTTGACCACGCCGGCGATGGCGTCCGAACCGTAGATGGCCGAGGCGCCGTCCTTGAGGACTTCGATGCGCTCCACCGCGTCCAGCGGGATGGTGCTCAGGTCGGTGAAGACCTTCTGGCCGTCATCGGCCAGGCCATAGGTGGCCATGCGACGGCCGTTCAACAGCACCAGCGTGGAGCCGGCGCCCAGGCCGCGCAGCGAGATGCCGGCGCCGCCGCCGGCAAAGCCGTTGCCGAAGGTCTTGGGGATCGAGCCGGCGCCGTCGGCGGTGAGCGTCTGCAGGTATTCGGCCACCGTGGTCTTGCCGGTGCGGTCGATTTCCTGGCGGGTCACCACCTGCACCGGGGACGGGGTCTCGGTGTTGGTGCGCGGAATGTTGGAACCTGTGACCGTGATCCGGTCCAGGTTGGTGGCCTGCTCCTGGGCGAAGGCAGAAGAGCTGGCCAGGGCGCCGACCAGCAACAGCATGCTGCTGGTCAGGGAGGTGGAAATGGAATGGGCCAGAGTGTTGCGGCGGCTGCTGTTGAGCCGTTGGATCGGGTGTTTCACAGCTTCTCTCCTGACTGGAAAACCTACGATGGCGAAAGATCGGCACCGGAACGGCGGCCGACGGCGCCAATCTAGGTTTCCAGCAGGTGACGTAAGTGTGAAAAATTGCTTAATCCGCTCCGCCGTCCGTCGGCGGCCGGGCGGGGCGCCGTCCAGGCGCCCCGCCGTGCGGGCTCAGCGGGGCAGTGAGAAGTCCACCGGCACCAGGCCGTCTGCCACCACGGCCTGGCCATCACGCATGGCCGGCACGAAGCGCCAGTGGCGCAGTACCTGCTGGCGGGCGGCGCTGTCCAGCGTGCGCGAGCCGCTGCTGCGCTCGATCGTCACCTCGCTGGGGCGGCCGTCGGTGCCCACCCGGACCCGCAGCAGCACGGTGCCCTGCTGACCGTCGCGGATGGCCTGGATGGGGTAGGCCGGCGGCGGCGCGCTGCGGTACTGCAGCTGGACACCCAGCGCCGGCGGGCCGCCGCTGACGGCGGTGGCCGGTTCCAGCGAGGGCAGGGCCGGCTCGCTGGCCGGCAGCGGCGGCACGGCCAGGCGATCATCGGCGCTGGCGGTCGGCGGGGCCTGCGGCGGCGTGACCCGCTGCGTCGGGACCGCCGGGGCGGGGGCCGGCGGCCTCGGATCGACCTTCACGATCTCCGGCGGGGGCAACGGCGGGGTGGGGGTGGGGGTCATCCAGCGAACGGTCAGGCGATCGCGCTGGGCCGGTGCGGCCACATAGGCGGCCGGGATCAACAACAGCATCAACGCCAGCACGTGCAGTGCCAGCGCCGTGCTCCAACCGAGCACGCGGGAAACATCGAGTTGCAGGGGCATCACGGGGGGCTGCGTACGGACCATGCTCCACTCTCCTTGCCAGATGTGCGGGAACATCAACGTGCCAGCGCGGCCTGCGGGGTTGCGACGGGGCCGCGCAATGACAGCAATACCGGAGCGCGGCATGGGCCGGAAGCCATGCGTCAGGGGGGCGTTTCACTGGCGCTCAGGAACCGGCGCCGGACAGCACGACGGCGCCTTGCGGCGCCGTCGTGGCAACAGCCTGGCGTCGGGCTCAGCGGCCCAGGTCGAAGACCACGTCCAGGTTGACCGAAACGGTCGATTCGCCCGGCGAGACCGGCGTGGACACGTCTGCGGCCATCGGCGCCGCGGCGGCACGCATCATCACTGGGCGGAAGTTGCCGCCACCGCTTTCGGAGATGCTGACAATGCGGCGCACGCGCAGGCCGAGCGACTTGGCATACGTCTCGGCGCGGGCCTGGGCCTTCTTCAGCGCCGCCAGACGGGCCTCGTCGTACACCGGCTCGGGCTGGTCGATCTCGAACTGCGGGCCATTGATCTGGTTGGCGCCCTGGGCAGCCAGCGCATCGAGCACCTTGCCGAGCTTGGCGATGTCGCGGACCTTCAGGCTGACCGTGTTGCTGGCCTGGTAGCCGGTGATCTTCGGTGCTTCATTGTCCGCGTAGCGGTACTGCGGGCTGAGGTTGACGCCGCTGGTCTGCACGTCGCGCTCGGCAATGCCGGCGGCCTTGATCGCGGCCAGCACCTTGACCATCTGCTCGGCATTCTGGCGCATGGCCGTGTTGCCATCGACGGCCTGGGTGACCACGCCGGCCGACAGCGTGGCCACGTCGGGCACGCGCCGGGCCTCGGCGTTGGCCGAGATGTTGAGCAGGGTGCTGTCGGCCGCAACGGCGACGGCGGGCTGGGACTGGGCGTGTGCGGTCATCGAGGTTCCCAGGGCAAGGGACAGGGCAAGCAGCAGGGGGGACAACGAATGGCGGCGCATGTACATCTCCTTGTGAAGGCGTTGAGGTTGGTGTCGGGGCGATGAACGTGTCGTGAGCTTTCCCGGGGTCGATCACGTTTCGACGCGGTTGCTCGCGATTCAGACAGTAGCCACAGGTTATGCTTCCGCGATGTTTTATCTTGCCTCCCGATCTCCCCGACGCAACCAGCTGCTCGCGCGCCTGGACCGGCCCTTCCGTGCGCTGGACCTGGAGGTGCCTGAAATCCGCGGTTCCACCGAATCGGCCAGCGACTACGTGCAGCGCGTGGCCGCCGACAAGGCGCGCGCGGGCCTGGCGCTGGTCGCCGGCGACGCGCAGGCGGTCGTGCTGGGCTCGGACACCGAGGTGGTACTCGATGGCCGCGTCTTCGGCAAGCCAGCCGATGCCGCCGATGCGCGCGCGATGCTGCGCGCCCTGTCCGGACGCACCCACCAGGTGATGACGGCGGTGGCGCTGGCGGCGGCCGGGCGGCATGACAGCCTCCTGGTGATTTCGGAGGTGAGTTTCATCGACATCGGTGACGACGCGATCGCGGCCTACGTGGCCAGCGGCGAGCCGATGGGCAAGGCCGGCGCCTACGCCATCCAGGGCGGCGCCGAACGTTACATCCGCCATCTGGCGGGAAGCTATTCGGGTGTGATGGGATTGCCCCTGCAACAGACCGAGCAGTTGCTGCAGGCGTTTGGCGTTCCGCCCGCTGCTTCCACCACGCCAACGGAGGGTGTCGTCCATGTCTGAAGAAATCCTGGTCAATGTCACCCCGCGCGAAACGCGCGTTGCCGTCATCGAGAACGGCATGCTGCAGGAACTGCACATCGAGCGCGGCTGGCGCCGGGGCGTGGTCGGCAACATCTACAAGGGCAAGGTGCAGCGGGTGATGCCGGGCATGCAGGCGGCCTTCGTCGAGGTCGGGCTGGAGCGCGCTGCGTTCCTGCACGCCAACGACGTGATCCGGCCTGCGCCCGTGGCCAGTGCCGATACCGAAGGCACCACGCTGCCGCCGCCGTCGTCGGTGCCGATCGTGGAGCTGCTGCGCGACGGGCAGGACATCGTGGTGCAGGTGGTCAAAGACCCGATCGGCACCAAGGGTGCACGCCTGACCACCCAGATCAGCATTCCCTCGCGCTACATGGTGCTGCTGCCGCAGTCCAAGGTGGTCGGGGTCTCGGCACGGATCGAGGACGAGGCCGAACGGGCCCGCCTGAAGAGCCTGGTGACCGAGCTGTCGGCCCAGCACGGCGGCTACGGCTACATCGTGCGCACCAATGCCGAAGGCCAGCCGGCCGAGGCCATCGCCGAGGATGTGGCCTACCTGTCGCGCGTGTGGAACGTGGTCGAGCGGCGCGGCCGCGACGCCGCGCCCTGCAGCGTGATCTACGAAGACCTGAGCCTGCCGCTGCGCTCGGTGCGCGACCTGATCCGCAAGGACGTGGACAAGGTCAAGGTGGACTCCAAGGAAACCTTCGCCCAGCTGCAGGCCTTCGTGGCCAAGTACATGCCGGTGCTGGCCGAGAAGCTGGAGCTGTACAGCGGCGACCGGCCGATCTTCGACATGTTCGGGGTCGAGGACGAGATCGGCCGCGCGCTGGACAAGCAGGTGCCGCTCAAGTCGGGCGGCTACCTGGTGATCGACCAGACCGAGGCGATGACCACCATCGATGTGAACACCGGTTCGTTCCTGGGCCAGCGCAACCTCGAGGAGACGGTGTTCCGCACCAACCTTGAGGCGGCACAGGCCGTGGCGCGCCAACTGCGGCTGCGCAACCTGGGCGGCATCATCATCATCGACTTCATCGACATGGACGATGCCGAGCACCGCCGCCAGGTGCTGCGCACCCTGGAGAAGGCGCTGGCCCGCGACCATGCCAAGACCACCGTGTACGAGTTCTCGCCGCTGGGCCTGGTGGAGATGACCCGCAAGCGCACCGTGGAGAGTCTGGAGCGGCAGTTGTCCGAGCCCTGCCCGGAATGCAGCGGCCGCGGCTCGATCAAGACCGCCGAAACGGTCACCTACGAGATCTTCCGTGAGATCACCCGCGCGGTGCGCCAGTTCGATGCCGCGCGCCTGCTGGTGATCGCCTCGACCAAGGTCGTGGCGCGCATCACCGACGAGGAATCCTCGGCGGTGGCCGAGCTGGAGGAATTCCTGGGCAAGTCGATCCGCTTCCAGGCGGACGAGCAGTACCTGCAGGAGCAGTTCGATGTCGTGCTGCTCTGACCGTCCTGCGCCTGCGCCGTGCGGCGCAGGTGTCCACGCGTTGCGATGAGCACGCCGCTTCGACTGCGACTGCGAAGGATTCGCCGCCATGCTGTGTATGCACTGGCGATCGTATTGGTCTGCGTGGCGTTGCTGGTGGGCACCGTCAGCCAGCTGCTGCCCCTGGCCGAACGCCACCCGGACAAGGTGGCGGCGTGGCTGAGCGCACGCGCCGGCCAGCCGGTGCGGTTCGATGGGCTGGACACCGCCTGGACCCGGCGTGGCCCGCTGCTGCAGCTCAAGGGGCTGCGCATCGGGGCGGGCGACGGGCTGCGCATCGGCGAGGCCGAAGTGCTGGTGTCGATGTATGCGGGCCTGCTGCCCGGCCACTCGTTGACCGAACTGCGCCTGCGCGGCGTGGCGCTGGTGCTGCAGCGCGCAGCGGATGGCCGCTGGTCGGTGCGCGGCCTGCCCCAATCGGGGAGCGGCGATCCGCTGGAAACGCTGCGCCGGCTGGGCGAACTGCAGGTGATCGGTGGCCGCCTGAGCGTGGATGCACCGTCGATCGGCGTGCAGGCCGCACTGCCGCGCATTGACCTGCGCCTGCGCGTCAACGGCCAGCACCTGCGCGTGGGCGCGCGCGCCTGGGCCGACCCGGCCGCGCAGCCGCTGACCGCGGTGCTGGATTTCGACCGCAACCACGGCAACGGCCAGGCCTGGCTGGCGGCCGACCCGGCCGACTTCCGCGCGTGGTCCGGCCTGCTCAAGGCGGGCGGCGTATCGCTGCAGCAGGGCACCGGGGAGTTCAATGCCTGGGTGGACCTGCGCGACAACAAAGTGGTGATGGTCACCTCCGATGCCGATCTGCAGGGGGTGCGCCTGCGCGGCGCGCCGATGGCCGATGGCACCCGCCCGCAGCTGGCCCTGGATACCCTGCAGCTGCGCGCCCGCTGGCGCTGGGTGAAGGGCGGCTGGCGCGCGGATGCGCCGCGGCTGCGGATCGGCATGGAAGGCGGCACCCAGCAGCTGGACGGCCTGCTGATCGCCGGTGGGCAGCACGTCGCGCTGTCCGGCGACAACCTGGATGCCACCGCGCTGCTGCGCGGCCTGGCGCTGACCGACCGCATCGATCCGGGCCTGCGCGGCTGGCTGCATGCCGCCGCACCGCAGGTGCGGATGAGCCGGGTGCGCGTGGCCGGCGAGCAGGGCGGGCCGCTGTCGATCGACGGCGAACTGGATGAGATCCGCTTCGCCGCGGCCGGCCATTCGCCGGGCCTGAGTGGCGTGGGTGGCCGCTTCACCGGCGACGCCGACGGGTTCGCGCTGGACCTGGTGCCGTCGCGGGTGATGCATTTCGACTGGCCGACCGGGTTCGGCCAACGCCACGACGTGCGTCTGGCCGGCCGTGTGATCGGCTGGCGCGACGAAGCCGGCGGCTGGCGGATCGGCACCCCGGCACTGCGCGTGCAGGGCACCGACTACGCCGCCGACGTGCGCGGCGCGGTGTGGTTCCAGGGCAACGGAACGCGCCCCTGGCTGGCGCTGGCGGCGAAGATCGACGACGTGCCGATGACCACGGCCAAGCGCTTCTGGATCCACTCCAAGATGAGCAAGGGCGCCACCGACTGGCTCGACGCCGCGCTGGTGTCCGGGCAGGTGCGCGGCGGCGTGGGGCTGGTCACCGGCGATCTGGAGGACTGGCCGTTCGACCGCAACAACGGGCGCTTTGAAGCAACCGGCCACATCGACAACGGCAGCATCCGCTTCCAGCACGACTGGCCGACGATGGACAAGGTCAATGCCAACATCGCCTTCATCGGGCCCGGCTTCGAACTGCATGGCAGCGGCGATCTGGCCGGCGTGGCCGTGAACCGCTTCGACGCGGGCATTGCCGATTTCGGCCAGACCGACCTGTACGTGAAGGCGACCACCCGCAGCGATGCCGGCGCGCTGTTGACGATGCTGCGGCGCAGCCCGCTGCAGGCCACCTACGGCGACACCCTGGACAATCTCACCGCGAAGGGGCCGGCTGCGGTGACCTTCGACCTGCTGCAGCCGCTGCACCACGACGAACCCGGCGGGCATCTGCAGGGCACCGTCGACCTGGACGGCGCCAGTCTGGCCGACAAGCGTTTCGAGCTTGCCTTCGATGCCATGCGCGGGCAGGCCCGGTACGGGCGTGGCGGGTTCGACGCCGACAAACTGTCGGTGCGCCACCTCGGCCAGGACGGGGTGCTGAGCCTGCGTGCCGGCGAGTTCGTGCAGGACCCGCAGAAGGCCTTCGAATCGGAACTGACCGCCTCGCTCGATGCCGGCGGCCTGCTCGACCGCGCGCCGGAACTGAACTGGCTCAAGCCGTACATCCACGGTACCTCGCGCTGGACCATCGGGGTGACCTTGCCCAAGGTCGCTGCCGGCAGCAAAAACCCCGCGCCGACCGAGCTGCGCCTGCATTCGGACCTGGTCGGCACGCGGCTGGACCTGCCCGCGCCGCTGGACAAGCCGGCCGACGTACCGCTGGCCACCGCGGTGGCGGCACAGCTGCCGATGGGCAGCGGCCGGGTGGACGTGGCCTTCGGCCAACGCCTGGCCCTGGCCGCGCGCATGCACAACAACCAGACCGGGGTGCAGGTCACCCTCGGCAGCGGCCAGGTCGACCGCGAACCGCCTGCCAGCGGCCTGGTGGTCAACGGCCGCAGCGGGTCGCTGGATGCACTGGAATGGATCGGCCTGGCGCGCTCCCCGGGCGGCGATGACGGCAAGGACCCGATGCCGCTGCGGCACGTGGATGTGCAGGTCGGCCAGCTGCTGCTGGCCGGTGGCGTGTTCCAGCAGACGCGCCTGCAGCTGCGCCCCACCGGCAACAGCGTGGATGTCCGCCTGGATGGCCCCTCGCTGGCCGGCAGCCTGGACGTGCCCAATGCCGATGGCGGCACCATCGTCGGCAAGCTCAGCCGCGTGCACTGGCAATCGCTGCCGACGCCGGTCAAGGCGCCGGGCGACGGCGCGCCGATCGTGCTGCCCAGCGACGCCCTGCTGGCGGCGCGCGTACAGGCCAGCGCCAACGATACCGATCCGTCGAAGATTCCCCCGTTGTCGCTGGATATCGACGACCTGCAGTTCGGCAAGGCCACGCTGGGCAAGGCGGTGCTGCGCACCCGCCCGATGGCCAATGGCCTGAGCGTGGACCAGCTGCAGTTCCGTTCGCCCAAGCAGGCCATCGACGTCAGTGGGCGCTGGATGGGTATGGGCGAGGCCGCCCACACCCAGCTCACGGTGGACGTGAAGAGCGACGACCTGGGCGGGCTGATGCAGAACCTGGATTACGGCGGCCAGCTGCGCGGCGGGCAGGGCCAGTTGCAGCTGCAGGCAGGCTGGCAGGGCGGTCCGTCGGACTTCCAGCTCGGCGCGCTGGAAGGGCGCCTGGACGTGCATGCGCGCAATGGCCAGTTGCTGGAGCTGGAGCCCGGCGCCGGGCGCGTGCTGGGCCTGCTCAGCGTGACCCAGCTGCCGCGCCGGCTGATGTTCGATTTCCGCGATTTCTTCTCCAAGGGGTTCGCCTTCAACCAGGTCGAGGGCACCCTGGCGTTCGCCGGCGGCATGGCGACCACCGACAAGGTTCTGATCGAAGGCCCGGCGGCCAATATCAGCATCCGCGGCCAGACCGACCTGCGTCGCCAGCAGTTCGACCAGACCATCGACGTGAACCCGCGCGCCGGCAACCTGCTGACCGTGGTGGGCGCGGTGGCCGGTGGACCGGTCGGTGCCGCGGTGGGTGCCGCCGCCAACGCGGTGCTGTCCAAGCCGCTGGGCGAAATCGGCGCCAAGACCTATCGTGTCACTGGCCCCTGGGCCGAACCCAAGGTCGAGGTGATCGACCGCGACGATGCGCCCCGGCCGGCCCCGGCTCCCGCCCGCCCGACCCCGCGCTGACCCTTTTCCCGCGCCCGGGTTGCGATGGCGACCGGCGCCCTCAGATAGATGACATGACCGACAACGCACTCTCGCTGGCCCACGACCGCCTGCTCCTGCCCGCCGGGCTGGATGCCAACGGCCTGGAACGCACCTTTGGCACCCTGCTGGGGCCGGGGATCGACTTTGGCGACCTGTACTTCCAGCACGCCCGGCGCGAAAGCTGGAGCGTGGAGGACGGCATCGTGAAGGATGGCGCGCATTCCATCGAGCAGGGCGTTGGCGTACGCGCCATCGCCGGCGAGAAGACCGGCTTCGCGTACTCCGACGACATCCACCGCGATGCGCTGCTGGCGGCGGCGCAGTCCGCACGTGCCATTTCCCGCGAGGGCGGGGCGCAGTCGGCGCGTTCGCTGGTGCGTGGCACCGGCCGCGCGCTGTACCCGGCGCTGGACCCGATCGACGGCATGGGCAACGAGGCCAAGGTCGAGATGCTCAAGCGCCTGGACCAGTACCTGCGCGCCGCGGACCCGCGCGTGCAGCAGGTGATGGTCAGCCTGTCCGGTGGCGTGGATACGGTGCTGATCGCGCGCAGCGATGGCGTGCTGGCCGCCGATATCCGGCCGCTGGTGCGCCTGAACGTGCAGGTGATCGTGGAACAGCACGGCCGCCGCGAATCCGGCTATGCCGGTGGCGGTGGCCGCTACAGTTACGCCGAGCTGTTCGCCGATGGGCGCCCGGAAGCCTTCGCCCGCGAAGCGCTGCGCCAGGCGCTGGTCAACCTGGAGGCGATCCCGGCCCCGGCCGGGGTGATGACCGTGGTGCTCGGCCCGGGCTGGCCCGGCGTGCTGCTGCACGAGGCGGTCGGCCACGGCCTGGAGGGCGATTTCAACCGCAAGGGCACCAGCGTCTACGCCGGCCGCGTGGGCGAGCGCGTGGCCGCGCCGGGCGTGACCATCGTGGACGACGGCACCCTGGACGGGCGCCGTGGGTCGCTGAACATCGATGACGAGGGCCATCCGACCCAGTGCACCACGCTGATCGAGGACGGCATCCTGGTCGGTTACATGCAGGATTCGCTCAATGCCCGCCTGATGGGTGTGGCGCCGACCGGCAACGGCCGTCGTGAATCGTTCGCGCACATGACCATGCCGCGCATGACCAACACCTACATGCGCGCCGGCCAGCACGATCCGGAGGAAATGATCCGGTCGGTGAAGAAGGGCCTGTACGCGGTCAACTTCGGCGGCGGCCAGGTCGACATCACCAGCGGCAAGTACGTGTTCTCGGCGACCGAGGCCTACCTGATCGAAGACGGGCGGATCACCGCGCCGGTGAAGGGCGCGACGCTGATCGGCAATGGCCCGGAGACGATGCAGAAGGTGCGCATGATCGGCAACGATCTGGCCCTCGACGAGGGCGTGGGCATCTGCGGCAAGGATGGCCAGAGCGTGCCGGTCGGCGTTGGCCAGCCGTCGCTGCTCATCGACGGCATCACCGTGGGCGGCACCCAGGCCTGAGCCGCGCGATGCACCCGCTCCTGTCGCCGCACCACGCGCGGGCCAGCAGCATGCTGGCGCCGCGGTGTGGGCGCGTGGACTCAGTCGTCGGCGTGCTCGTCGCCGTGGTCGTCGACATCCGCATCCGCCTCGGCGTCCGTCGCGTTCACGCCTTCCAGGCCGAGCGCGGCGGGCAGCATCAGGCCGCGCAGCACCTGGTAGATCTCGCGGTAGGCGCGCGGCGGCTTGTTCTTGGCGCGGTCGGCCTGGGCATTGCGCACCAGCGTGCGCAGCTGCTGGCGGTCGGCCTGCGGGTATTCGGCCAGCAGCAGGCCCAGCGCTTTGTCGCCGTCCTTCATCAGGCGTTCGCGCCAGTCCTCGACACGGTGCATGGTGGCCACTTCACGGCGCGAGGTGTCGCTGTTGGCATCCAGCGCGTCGCGGATCGCATCCAGCACCGCGTCGTCCTCGCGGCGCATGTGCTTGGCCAGAAACGCCAGCTGGCGCTTGTGGGCGATATGCGCGGTGATGCGCTTGGCCTCGGCGATATGCGGCAGCAGGTCTTCGGGCACCGGCAGGCGGGCCAGCTGGGCCGGGGTCAGCGACACCAGCTTCTCGCCCAGGGCCAGCACATCCAGCGCAGCCCGGCGATTCTGGCTACGGCTGATGTCAAGGAATTCACCGGTTTCTTCGTCGCGTCCGCGCATCGTCTTATTTCCACATCCAGAACTGTGCCCCGCGTTGCGCCGGGCACTCACCCGTACAGGATAAAGCATTGAACGTGATCTCCCCTGAAGTCTCCCCGGCCGACGACAGCCTGCAGCGCCTGGAGCAGCTGGCCGACATCTCCCAGCGCCTGCTGGAGCGGGCCAAGGCCCTGGGTGCCAGCCAGGCCGAGGTCAGCTGCAGCGAGGAGCGCGGGCTGGACGTGAATGTGCGCCTGGGCGAGGTGGAAACCGTGGAATCCACCCGCGACCGGGGCATCGCGGTGACCGTCTACTTCGGTCAGCGCAAGGGCAGCGCCAGCACCGCCGACCTGCAGGACGCCAGCCTGGAGTCCACGGTGGCCCAGGCCTGCGCCATCGCCCGGCATACCGAAGATGACGCCGCGGCCGGCCTGGCCGACGCCGCCCTGATGGCCCGCACGTTCCCCGACCTGGATGGCTGGCACCCGTGGGCGCTGGGCGCCGACGAGGCGCTGGACCTGGCCCTGGCCTGTGAAGCGGCCGGGCGCGAGGCCGATTCCCGCATCAGCAATTCCGATGGCGCCTCGGCGGCCACCGCGACCAGTCTGTCGGTGTACGCCAATTCGCACGGGTTCATCGGCCGCGAGCGCAGCAGCCACCATTCGATCGGCTGCGCGCTGATCGCGGGGCAGGGCGACGGCATGCAGCGCGATGGCTGGTACAGCAGCGCGCTGGCCCGCGAAGACCTCGAATCGGCGGCCGCCATCGGCCGCCAGGCCGCGCAGCGCACCGTGGCCCGGCTGCAGCCGCGCTCGATGGCCACCGCACAGATGCCGGTGCTGTATGCCCCGGAAGTGGCGCGCTCGCTGATCGGCCACCTGCTCGGCGCGGTGTCCGGCGGGGCGCTGTACCGCCGTGCCAGCTTCCTGCTCGACAGCGTCGGCACCCGCCTGTTCCCCGACTGGTTCGGCATCGACGAACTGCCGCTGCTGCGCCGCGGGCTGCGCTCGTCGGCCTTCGATGGCGATGGCGTGGCCACCCGCGACTCGGCGCTGGTCAGCGACGGGGTCCTGCAGCGCTACGTGCTGGGCAGCTACTCGGCGCGCAAGCTGGGCCTGCCGACCACGGCCAATGCGGGCGGCGTGCACAACCTGAAGGTCACCGCCAATGCGGGCGACCTGACCGCCATCGCGCGGCAGATGGGCGACGGCCTGCTGGTCACCGAACTGATGGGGCAGGGTGTCAACGGCGTCACCGGCGACTACTCGCGCGGGGCCGGCGGGTTCCGGGTGGAGAACGGCGAAATCACCTATCCGGTGGACGGGATCACCATCGCCGGCAACCTCAAGGACATGTTCGCCAGCATCGAAGCGGTGGGTACCGATATCGACCGCCGCTCCCACGTCCACGTGGGGTCCATCCTGGTCGGACGGATGACCGTTGCCGGTAATGATTGACGTATTCTATTGAGGCTGCCCTGGCAGGCGGGGAGCCTGCCGCGCACTACCCACATACCGCACAAGGAGCTTTACGTGAGCGAATTCGACAACGTCACCGCCCCGCCGCCGCCGCCGGCCCACACCGATCCGGTGCCGAGCGACCAGCGCACGATGGCGCTGGCTGCGCACCTGCTGGGCATCTTCACCTGGTTCATCGGCCCGCTGATCATCTGGCTGGTCAACAAGGACGACAGCAGCAAGGCGTTCGTCAACGACCAGGCCAAGGAAGCGCTGAATTTCCAGATCACCATCACCATCGCGATGGTCATCTGCTTCGTGCTGATGATCGTGATCATCGGTGGCCTGCTGGCGCCGCTGGTCGGCATCCTGAACCTGGTCTTCTGCATCATCGCGGCGGTGAAGGCCAACAACGGCGAAGCCTACCGCTACCCGTTCGCGCTGCGCCTGGTGAAGTAAGCCGGCGGCCATACGCCCTGCGGCGTCATGAAAAACGCCCGGCACTGCCGGGCGTTTTTTTGTTCTTCTTCCTTCAGCGTCGCACGCACTGCTCGCGATGTGTGACATGCAAGGCGCGGCGGGTAGTGGGTCGGGCGCTGGGCCACGATGCCCTTGCCGGCGAATGTCCCCCGGCGTCGGCCTTCGGCCGCCACCTCCTCCTTTACTTCGCCCACAAGGGCATCGTGGCCCACGTATCGAGACTGCTGGCGCCTCAAAGCACTGCTTTCCCGCGCGTGCGCAAGGCGAGCCCCCTGACGGAATGCGCGCTCTGCAGCGCTCCAGGTGCGGCGGCGGGTGGGTCGGGGCGCTGGGCCGCGATGCCCTTGTCGGCGAATGTCCCCCGGCGTCGGCCTGTGGCCGCCACCTCCTCCTTTACTTCGCCCACAAGGGCATCGCGGCCCGCGTATCGAGACTGCTGGCGCCTCAAAGCACTGCTTTCCCGCGCGTGCGCAAGGCGAGCCCCCTGACGGAATGCGCGCTCTGCAGCGCTCCAGGTGCGGCGGCGGGTGGGTCGGGGCGCTGGGCCGCGATGCCCTTGTCGGCGAATGTCCCCCGGCGTCGGCCTGTGGCCGCCACCTCCTCCTTTAGTTCGCCCACAAGGGCATCGCGCCCCAGCGTGCCGAGACTGCTGGCGCCTCGCAGAAGCCGGCCAGCGGCCGGCACTACGTGGGGGATTGGGCTTGGTTTTCGTGCGCGCACCGCAAGCCGAGCTACGTCGCGGTCGACAGGCTCCAGGGCAACGTAAAGGAGGAGGGGGCGGCCACAGGCCGACGCCGGGGGACAGTTGCCCAGGGGCCTGTCGGCCGCGACGGAGCCCTTCAGGCTCGCGGTAGACCCGAGCGGAGACACCGCTGTGTGCGCTGGAACGCCCGGCATCGCCGGGCTTCAGATCAATGATCGCGTTCGACCGCCAGCCGTCCCAATGCACGCAATGCATCGGCGCGTTCGCCGTAGGCGGCCAGGCCGTCCTGCATGCGCTCGCTCAGCGCCGCCAGCTCGGCTTTGGCGCCATCCATGCCCAGCAGCGCGGGGAATGTCGATTTGTCCTGCGCCTGGTCCTTGCCCGCAGTCTTGCCGAGCTGCTCGGAGCTGGCTTCGACATCGAGGATGTCGTCGCGCACCTGGAACGCCAGGCCGAGCGCGTTCGCGAAATCGTCGAGCTGCAGCAGGTCGGCGTGCGGTGCGTCGCCGCACAGCGCGCCCATCCGCACGGCCGCGCGGATCAGCGCGCCGGTCTTCAGGGCGTGCATGCGCTGCAGATCGGCCAGCGGCTGGGCATGGCCGGTGGCGTCGATGTCCAGCGCCTGGCCGCCGCACATGCCGGCCGCGCCGGAAGCATGGGTCAGCGCCTGCAGGCAGTGCACGCGCAGCAGCGCCGGCAGGGCTGCATCGGCGAGCAGGCCGAAGGCACGGGTCTGCAGTGCGTCGCCAGCAAGGATCGCGGTGGCTTCGTCGAAGGCGACGTGCGTGGTGGGGCGGCCGCGGCGCAGCGCGTCGTCATCCATCGCCGGCAGGTCGTCATGCACCAGCGAATAGGCGTGGATCAGCTCGACCGCCATCGCCGGCGCGTCCAGCGCGTGTTCGTCGGCGCCGAAGATCTGGCCGCTGGCGTACACCAGCAGCGGGCGCATCCGCTTGCCACCGCCGAGCACGGCATAGCGCATCGCCTGGTGCAGGCGCTGCGGCGCGGATTCGGGGGAAGGCAGGCTGGCGTCGAGCTGGCTTTCAATGCGGTCGCGCCAACGCGCGAACGTGGACTCAACCGTCATGGCCGGGCGGATCAAAGCTGTCGGCCGCGTCCGGCTGGGCCGGGTCGCGGAGCAGGCGCACGCGCAGTTCGGCCTGTTCCAGCGCCTGCTGGCACTGGCGGTACAGGCCCACGCCACGTTCGTAGGCGCTGAGCGACTGTTCCAGGCTCATCTCGCCGGTTTCCATCTTCTCCACCAGCTGCTCGAGTTCTTCCAGCGACTGTTCGAAGTGGGCGACCGGGGAGGTTTCGTTGGGGGACTTCTTGGGCATGCCACAAGTGTGATGCGCCCGCCCGGTGGGGTCAATTCACGCGCTGCCCGGCGTCCACTGCAGGTGGGCGTGGTGTTCATCCAGCCAGTGCTGCAGCGATGCGGCGATCACCCGGTCGCCGGCGGCAACGAGGGTGTCCTCTTCGAACAGCAGCGGCAACTGGCGGCGCTGCCACGGGGGCAGTCCACGCTGCTGCAGCAGGTCCTTGAGCGCGTGCGAATGGGTGCGGCCCGGCAGCTGGATGCGTTCGCCACCGCGCCGCGCACGCACCTGTACCGGTGTGGGCAGACGCCTCGCGCCGACCAGCGCCAGCTGGCCGCCGTCGGGCAGCGCCAACGCCGCCCGCCCGTCCCAATGCACGCTCCAGTGCGGTGGCAGGGCAAGGGTGATGGAGAGCAGGTGCAGTTCACCGCGCCAGCGGCGGATGCGCGCGCCCTGCCACGCGAACTGCGCATCCGCATCCGGGGCGGCCGGGAGCAGGTCGCGTTCGATCGCGTCCACGCCCGCGGCGGGCAGGGGCGGCAATCCGCTGTTGCGGACCCAGCGCCGCAGCAGGCGCGCCCGGCGTTCGGCGGGCAGCCGTTGCAGGGGGGCAATGGACATCACCCCCGGCGCGATCAGGCAGCGCCGCAGTGCGTCGCGGTCGGTGCTGTCCAGCAGCCGCTGCGACTGCGCGCAGAGCGTGGCGCTGCGCGCGAACGCGGCATCGGCCTGTGGCCAGCGCTGCTGCAGCAGCGGCATCACGTGCAGGCGCAGGAAATTGCGGTCGGCGTCGTCGCGGGCATTGCTGGGGTCGTCGATCCAGCGCAGGTCGTGCGCGTGCGCGTAGTCCAGCAGGGCACTGCGCGGTACCTGCAGCAGCGGGCGCCAGACCGTGCCGGTAGCGAAGTCGGCCTGGGCCTGGATCGCCGCCAGCCCGTCCACGCCCGAGCCGCGCAGCGCACGCAGCAGGAAGGTCTCGGCCTGGTCATCGCGGTGGTGGGCCAGCGCCAGTCGTTCGCCGGGCCGCAAGGCGTGGGAGAAGGCATCGCGGCGCGCGTTGCGTGCCGCCGCTTCCAGCCCCTGGCCACTGTCGCGGGCCACGTCGACGTGGATCACCTGCAACGGGACATTGCGCGCCGCGCAGATTGCGCGGCAATGGTCGACCCAGCCGTCGGCGGCGGCCTGCAGACCGTGGTGGACGTGCAGGGCGCGCAGACCGGCCGCGTGCTGTGCGGGCATCGCCGCCAGCCAGTGCAGCAGGACGGTCGAATCCAGGCCCCCACTGAAGCCGACCAGCACCGGGGTGGGGGCGTCGGGAGGAACGGGCAGGTCCAAGGGCATCGGGTCCGGCATGACTCAGGCAGGCCGGCAGTATCGGGTCTGGCGGCCATTGCCGCCATGTGCGCCGGTCATGGCGTGGCCGGATCGGGAACGCGGCGCCCCTGGCGGTCGATGTGGAACCACTCGCCGCCCTCCATCGGGATGTGGCCCTGGGCGTCGGCAGGGCCGCGGTGGCAGCCGTTGCAGACCTGCGCGATGCCGTCGGTGAACGGCCAGCCGAAGTCGAAGGTGGTCGGGAAGGCCTGTACCAGGCGGGCGTCGAAGTATCCGATGCGCGCGCCGACGCGGCCCCGCAGCAGGCCCTCGGCGAGCGGGTCCGGGCCGTTGTCCCAGGGGATCACCGCCTGGGTGCGGCCCTGCCGGGTGACGTAGTGGAAGCTGCCGCCGGCCGACACGACCGCCAGCCCATCGGCGTCGTAATCGAGCTGGGCCAGCGTCTGCTCCTCGATGCGGGGCTTGCCCGCTTCCAGCGTGCAGCCGGGCAGCATCCACAGCCCGTGTTCTTCGGTGAGTACCTTGCACTCTGGCGCCTGGGCATGTGCCGCGGCGCAGGCGAGCAGGCCGGCGAGCAGCAGCAGGGGCCGCGCGTGGCGGCCTCTGCTGCGTGCCGGGTGCGACGTGCCCGGCATCAGGGTGCGTCGGCCTTGCGCTCGAACGCGGTCGGCTTCGGCAGCTCCACCGGCACGCCCTTGGCATCGCAGGTGCCGGCCGCGCACAGGCGGTCGCGTAGGCGCGGGGTGGCCTGGACGATCATGTGGTAGAGCGTGTTCTGCTCCATCGTGCCGCGGATGGCCTTGCTGCCGGGGCCACGCGCCCAGATGCCGACGTCTTCGCCGCCGTGGGTTTCGCTCTTGGTCGGGACCAGGGCTTCCTGCATGTAGTCGGGGTGTTCGGTATCCACATGGGACAGGTCCGGCCGGCCGCTGGCGGCCTCGAAGCTGCTCGGGTTGTGCGGATAGGTCTTGGGGCCGGCCGGCTGCTGGTTGGTGGGGCCGGTATAGCCGGGGCCATTGGCATAGCTCAGCGTGGTGTAGGGCAGGCCCAGGCCATCGCGGGCCACATCGAGCGCGCCGGAACCGTCTTCGCCGCCCTTGTCCTTGACCTTGCCGAGGATGGGGTTGCCGCGTGCCGGGTAGCCGACGAAATTCAGCGTGTGCGAATGGTCGGCGGTGACGATGATCAGGGTGTCCTGGTCGGACGTGGCCTCGACCGCGGCGCGCACGGCATCGGACAGTGCCACGGTGTCGCTCAGGGCACGGTAGGCATTGCCGCTGTGGTTGGCGTGGTCGATACGCGCGCCTTCGACCATCAGCACGTAGCCTTCCTGGTGGCGGGACAGGTTGGCGATGGCGGCCTGGGTCAGTTCGGCCAGGCTCGGTTCGCCGGCCGGGTCGTCCTTGCGCTCGATCTCATAGCGCATGTGGTCCGGTTCGAACAGGCCGAGAATTGCCGGTGCGTTGGCGGCGGCCTGCAACTGCTTGGCGTTCCAGACATAGGCACCCTGCGGGTGGGCCTGCTGCCATTCGGTGACCAGGCTGCGGCCGTCCAGGCGCTGGCCTACCTTGTCGTCGTACTCGGGATCGCGTTCTTCGACGGTGGTGAACTCACCGCGTCCCCCGCCGAGGGCGACCAGCGGGCCGCGCCCATAGCGCGAGGTGGACAGCAGCTGCTGGGCGATATCCCTGCAGCCGGCCGCCTTGGCCGCTTCGGGCAGGTCGGTGTCGTTTTCCCAGTTGCGCTCGGGCGAATGGGCATAGGTGGCCGCCGGGGTGGCGTGGGTCAGGCGGGCGGTGGAGACCACGCCGGTGGCCATGCCGGCGCTGTCGGCCAGCTGCAGCCAGGTCAGCAGGCCCTTGTCCAGGCTGTCGGCGCAGTCGGTGCGCTGCCCGGCGCTGACGCCGATGGCACCCATGTGGGTCTTCACGCCGGTGGTGATGGCGGTCATGGTGCCGGCCGAGTCGGGGGTCTGCGAGTCGGTGTTGTAGGTTTTGCTGAATGCGGTAGCCGGGAAGCGCTCCCAGGACAGCAGGTTCTCCTCGCCGGGGTTGCCGTTGCGCTGGCCTTCGAAAATGCGTGCGGCAGCAACGGTGGTCAGGCTCATGCCATCGCCCAGGAACAGGATCACGTTCTTGGCCCGGCCCTGCATGGCACCGTTGCCGGCGGCGCGGGCGGCGCCGCTGCGGTACCACCACTGCGGGGTTTCACCGGCAGGATGGGCCACGGGCGGAACATCGACCTGGACGCTGGCGGGACCGTTGCCGGAGGTGGGGGCGGTGCTGGCACAGGCGCCGAGCAGCAGGGTGGCGGCGATGGCCACCACCAGGGACGTGGAACGGGACATGGACAGGCATATCTCTCAGGTGAATCGGGCGTTCATTATGCAGAACGGCGCAAGGCACGCCGATGACACGCTGATTTTCTGTCCACGCCTCGTTCCGGGCGCCGGCTTGGGCTATCGTGCCTAGCTGTCAAATCCTCTCTGGAATGCTCATGAAGCTGGTCTCTGCGTGGTTGCGGATTCCGTTCTGGCAACGCGTGCTTGGCGGCTTCGTGCTGGGTGCGCTGGCCGGCTGGTTGCTCGGGCCGGCGGCGGAAACCTGGTTCGGTCCGCTCGGCGACCTGTATGTCACGCTGATCAAGATGATCGCGGTGCCGCTGGTGTTCTTCGCGGTGATCAATGCCATCTCCTCGCTGCACGGACAGAAGTCGGTGGCGGCGCTCGGCGGGCGGACATTCCTGTGGTTCATCATCACAGCGGCGCTGGCGGTGTGCGTCGGCCTCGCCGTGGGCACGCTCATGCAGCCGGGGACGGGCAACCTGAGCCTGAGCATGGACCACGGCTACACGCCGCGGGAGGTGCCGAGCATCGTGAAGGTGCTGATGGACGTGGTGCCGTCCAACGTGTTCTATGCGCTGACCGGCATCGGCACGAAGGTCAATGCGGCCGGTGAGACGGTGCTGGCCGCCGGCCGTGGGTCGATCCTACCGGTGATCTTCTTCGCGGGCCTGCTCGGCTTTGCGATGGTGAAACTGGGCGACAAGGTGGCCGAGGCGCGCAAGCTGACGGGTCAGCTGAGCGACATCATGATCCAGGTGACGCGCTTTGTGCTGGAAATCACGCCGCTGGGAACGTTCGGCCTGATCGCCGGGCTGGTGGGCAGCTACGGGTTCGAGAAGCTGCTGCCGCTGGGCAATTTCGTGCTGGCGCTGTACGTGGCCTGTGCGCTGCACATCGTGGTGGTGTACGGCAGCCTGCTGCTGGCGCACGGGCTGAACCCACTGAAGTTCTTCCGCGGTGCGGCCCCGGGCATGCAGGTGGCGTTCGTGAGTTCGTCGAGTTTCGCGGCGATGCCGGCGGCGATGCGCTCGATCACGCACAACCTGGGCGTGAACAAGGACTACGCCTCGTTCGCGGTGCCGCTGGGTGCAAGCATCAAGATGGACGGGTGCGGGGCAATCTACCCGGCGCTGTGCGCGGTGTTCATCGCGCAGTACACGGGCGTGCCGCTGACGCCGGAGCAGTACATCGTGGTGTTGATCGCCTCGGTGCTGGGCAGCTTCGGCACCGCGGGCGTGCCGGGCACGGCGGTGGTGATGGCGACGGTGGTGCTGAGCGCGGCGAACCTGCCGCTGGAGACGATCGGCTACCTGTACGCGATCGATCGCATTCTGGACATGATGCGGACGATGACGAACGTGACGGGCCAGATGCTGGTGCCGGTGCTGGTGGCCAAGGAAACCGGGCTGCTGGATCGCGCGGTCTACGACAATCCGTCGACCAACCTGGGCGTGGACGAGGGAGAAGAACGCCCGTCCTGACCGCGCTCCGCGGGTAAGACGTCGAAAAGGGCCGGCATCTGCTGGCCCTTTTTTATGTTCTGACGCCTACGCGTGGCATGCACGATGTGCGCTGCAGATTTCTGGTGCGGCGGGTAGTGGGTCGGGGCGCTGGGCCACGATGCCCTTGTCGGCGAATGTCCCCCGGCGCCGGCCTGCGGCCGCCACCTCCTCCTTTACTTCGCCCACAAGGGCATCGCGGCCCACGTGCCGAGAGTGCTGGCGCCTCAAAAGACCGGCTTTTACGTGTACGTACCGCATGCCGAGCTCCGTCGCGGTGCGCAGGCTCCAGGGCAACGTAAAGGAGGAGGGGGCGGCCGCAGGCCGACGCCGGGGGACAGTTGCCCAGGGGCCTGCGCACCACGACGGGGCCCCTCACGATCGCGGTAGACCAGAGCGGAGACGCGGCTGTGTGCGCTTGCGTCTTTACAGGCGCGGCAGGTGGGTCGGGCGCTGGGCCGCGACGGTGGCCCTCATGCTCGCGGTAGACCCGAGCGGAGACAACTGCGCGGCAGCCGTCGCTGACCACGCACCGTAACGGGGTGTATCAGCGGGTGTAACGACGCTGATACAGGCCCGCCACTGTTGACGCTGCGGGCGGCGACGCGCGTCTGTGCGCACGTTCAGGCAACGAATTTCCCACGCCGCTGTAACACCGATGACGCGGCGGCCGGGTCCGGTGGCCGGCAAGGCCTTGCAATGCGGGCCTGCTGGACTTGGCACGATTGCTGCGATGTCCCTGCGCATGTTTTCGGGAGTTCGCCATGGACAGCATTGCCGCACGCAGGACACCGCGCTTCAGCCCCTGGTGGCTGGCCGCAGTGATGGTACTGCCGCTGGCCGCCACGGCCTCCGGCGCACGTCAGGGGGTGAAGGCCCAGCCGGGTGAGATCGTGCTGCTGCGCGATGTGTCGACCCGGCCTGCGTATCGTCCCGCACCGCCCGGGATCGCATTGATTGCCGATCCGTCGCCCAAGCGCGAAGTAAGCCAGGCGCTGGGAACCTCGACCGGAATGGATGAACTCAGCGACGACGACTATGCCTCGCTCGGTTCCAATACCGGTGCCGGCGCAGCCCACGGGTCGACCACCATCGAACGGGTCACCGGGCAGACCGTCAACCATACGCTGGGCAAGGTCACCGACAACGGCATGTTGTCCGGCGGGCAGTTCAGCAACACCATCGGCGGTTCGATGGGCGCGGTGGGCAACGCCACACGCGGCATCGGCGACCAGGTGCGGGGCGCGCTGGCGCAGTTCCCGCTCGGCCAGCCTGCTGGCGGGCCCGGCAAATGAGCGCCTGGCTGCGTGGCAGCGTGATGGCACTTGCGCTAATCGTGCCGGCCGTCGCGTCGGCGCAGTCCGGCGATGACTACGCCGCCATGCTGTCCTACCTCAACCACAGTCGCATCGACGGCCGCGCGCTGGCCGGCGCGAACGGTGCGATGAGCGTGAACATGGTGGCCGGCGATCTCAACCAGCAGGCCAACCTCATCGGCATCGCCAACGGGCAGCGCGCCAACGTGGCCATCCAGGCGCAGCAACGCCAGGCCGGCGACCGCGTGCTCGGCGATGGGCCGATGGACGCCAGCGCCAGCATTGGCGGACAGGCACTGCGCGGCGCCAGCGGCGTCGCATCGATCAACCAGGCCAGCGGCAACGGCAATGCGACGCTCAACGTCGTCACCGCCACGCTGGCGCAACAGGGCATACGCGAGACCAACGACGAGGCTCTGGCCGCGTCGGGTGCGCTCGCGTCAGCAGGGGGGCAGGCGACCGTCAACGACGGCCGGCCGGCTGGAACCCGCAGGGTGGCGGTGGAAGCCACCGCACTGCAGGGTTTTGACGGCGTCCTGCAACTCAATCAGATCGCGGGATCCGGCAACGCCACCGCAAATCAACTGAGCATCTCGGTGCAGTCCACCCCGTGAGTAGTCACATCCACCCGATTGTCTGTGATGAGAGAGAGGGCACCATGAATACCACCATGAAGCGGACCGTACTCGCAGTAGCCATCGCTGCGGCATCGGCCACGGCCGGCGCCAACGGCTGGGGCAATGACCGCGACAACCAGAACCAGAGCGCGAACATCAATCACCTGCACAACGTGAGCGAGACCCGCACCAACACCAACACCGATACCAATACCGAAACCAACACCAACACCGATTCGCGCACCTGGAACCGGACCTGGAACAACACCCGCAACACCAACAGCACCACCAATACCACCGTCAATGAAGATGTCACCCGCAACCGCGACGTGACCGTCAACGAAGACGTCAACAAGACCAGCAACATCCAGGCCGACGAGCGCAAGGAAAAGAACAACCACGGCGTGGACGTGAACCTCGAGAAGGATCTGCGTCTGAGTTCGGACATCAACTTCTCCGGCGATCCGGAGATTACCGGCTCGATCGACCTCGACTCGGCCGCCATCGCCATCATCGACAACCGCCAGTCGATCAGCAACAACCTGGCCGGCAACAGCCTGGTCACCAACAACGCTTCGATTGCCGACGACGTCGGTGCCGATGCGTCGGGCAACCTCGGCTTCAACGTTGCCGCCGGCGACAACAACGCCCAGGACAATGCCGCATCGCTGTCCGCGGCTGATGCATCCTTCAGCTTCGGCATGGCCGACGCCGAAGTGTTCGTCAACCAGTACGGCGCGGGCAACACCACCCTCAACTCCGGCGTGACCAACGCCGCGGGCCTTGGTGGCAATGCCTTCAGCGGCGCGTCCGGCAACATCGGCGTCAACGCCACCTCCGGCAACAACAACGAGCAGAAGAACGCGCTGGCCGCCTCCGTGGCCACCGCCGCCTATGCCACCTCGAGCATCAGCTCCAACCAGGTCTCCAGCGGCAATACCGTCAGCAATGCCGGCTATCTGCAGCGCATGACCGATACCGTGGATGTGAGCCTGCGCGGGCGCGTCTCCGGCGGCACCCTCGCGGTGGGCGCAGGCCGTTACAGCGGCACCGGCAACGCCTACCAGAAGGACAACTACTACCTGGATACGTGGAATGGCGAACTGGACCATCCGAGTGGCAATGCAACGGGCCACATCGACATGGATAACGAGATCCAGAACGCGACGGCGAATCCGAATCGCCAGGGTGTGGGCGGTATCGCCTTCGATACCGACGAGAGCGGCACCAGCCAGTTCGTCGAACTGGGCGTGGCCGACCTGTACGCGAGCCTGAGCGGCACCGTCTCCACCACCCGCTGGGTGGCGGTGAATGCCACCAACACCGCGGCCCTGTCCGGCAGTGCGTTCTCCAATGCCTCCGGCAACATCGGGGTGAACGTGTCGGCGGGTACCGGCAACCTGCAGGCCAACAGCCTGGCACTGGCCGTGGCGCAACCCTCCACCGGCGGCGGTGGCGGCGGCACCGGCGAGTAAGTCTGTCCGTTTTCGCAAGCAGTACGCGTTGAGCGCAACAAACCCGGCCATCCGCCAATGGCCGGGCTCCCCGGGAGCCCCTGTCCCTTTTCCCCCTTTCGGGGCAGGGGCTCCTTCCTGAGCCGGAGAGCGCAATGTCCAACCGTTTTCGCATCTGGATGCTGGTGTGGGCGTTGTCGCTGCTGATGCTGCCGATGGGCGCGGTGCGCGCCGGCGATGTCGGCTTCAGTGGCGTGCTGCCCAATGGGGCGGTACTGACCCAGCGCGTTGAAAGCATGCAGGAGCGGCGCTTCCGCAACATCGTGCGGCAGCACACCGACTACAGCTGCGGCGCGGCGGCGCTGGCCACGATCCTGCGCTACGCCTACCACCTGGAGGCGGACGAAGGCACGGTGATCGAAGGGATGATGGGGGTATCGGACCCCCAACTGGTGCACCAGCGCGGATTTTCGCTGCTGGACATCAAGCGGTACGTGGAATCGATGGGCATGCGCGGGCGCGGGTATCGCGTCAACGAAGAGCGGTTGCGATCGCTGCGCGTGCCTGGACTGGTGCTGATGGATGTACGCGGGTTCCGTCACTTCGTGGTCCTCAAGCAGGTCCGTGGCGATGTGGTGGACGTGGCCGACCCGATCCTGGGCAACCGCAGCCTGCCCGTCAGTGAATTTCTCAAGGCGTGGCCGTCGCGCGCTGTGTTTGTCGTGATCGGCAGTGATTTCGATCGCAACACGGTGCTGCTGCAGCCTGGCGAACGGCCCAGTGCGCGTTCGCTGTATGCCCGGCAGGGCCCGATCACCGACGCGGAACTGGTCGACTTCGGATTCACCCATGCCGACCTGTTCTAAGGAGTCAACATGAACATCGCAACGTGGACGCCCGGCGTGGTGCTGCTGGCCGTGCTGGGCATGGCACCGGCGCATGCCGATGAAAGCCGGCCCGGCAAGGGACTGAGCGAGATCCCCGATCCGGAACTGAATCTCATGCGGGGACGCTACACCGTCGGTGGCAATACAGTGGCCTGGTTCGGCGTCACCATGATCTCGCAGTGGCAGACCGCAGGCGGCCAGTCGGCGCAGAGCGCGCTGAAACTGGGCATGGATTTCACCCAGGGCAGCACGCCGCGCATCACCTTCGCGCCCAGCGTGAGTGTCACCGCCGCCGATGCCCCGCTGCCGGTCACCACCGGCCGCAGCATCGATGCCAGTGGCCTGCAGAACGTGGCCGGACTCAGCCAGACCATCCAGGTCGCCGGCGACGGCAACCAGGCCAGCAACGCCACCCAGCTGACCGTGCGGGACGGCGTGGCGCCGCCGGCCGGTGCCGACAACGCGCACGTGGCTTCACTGCAGCGCGATGGCGTCAGTGCGATCGCCCAGCTCGACGGCAACAGCGCCAAGGTGCAGTTGCAGATCGAGGGTGCAGGCGCGGTGCAGCAGTGGATCCGCAACGGCAGTGTCGGCCAGAGCATCGCGCTCAGCAGCGATGGCCAGGCAGTGAGCAACCGCCTGCAGATCGACCTGGTACGGCAGTCCCTGGTCAACAACGTTCCCCTCAGCCAGAACGTGGCGCAGGCGATGACGCTGGTACGGGGTGTAGGCATGGGGCCGGGCCAGTAAGACAGGGCCGGCAAGGGGGCGACAACACAACCGTGGGCCAAGGCAATGCACACTCCGATACGGGCAACACCGCTGGCGCTGGCGGCGCTGGCACTGATGGCGGCAGCCGGCGCGCATGCGCAGCAGCCGGCCGGCAACGACGAAGCCGACGTCAAGGCACTGATGGCGCAGCTGGAAACGCTGAAGGCGAACTACGCGCAGGAAGTGCGACGGCTGCGCGAACTGGATATGCAGGTGCAGG
This sequence comes from Stenotrophomonas sp. LGBM10, assembly GCF_046736075.1. Lineage (GTDB taxonomy): Bacteria > Pseudomonadota > Gammaproteobacteria > Xanthomonadales > Xanthomonadaceae > Stenotrophomonas. Next base: position 891,197 of record NZ_CP177163.1, on the reverse strand, counting down.
CGATGCAGGCACGCCTGACCGGCAAGACCGCCCCCGTGGCGGCAGCCGGCGCCGCACCGCCGCCCCCGCTGCCTGCCGGTACGCCGGCCGCGCCAAGCGGCGACGGCTACGCCAGCAGCGCCGAGGAGGCGAGGCAGGCCAAGCAGGAGTCGCGGCGCAGCGTGGATGACGTCAAGCAGCAGCAGGCCGCATTGTTCAGCCGTCGCTTCACGCTCGAAAACAGCCTCACCTACGCCCGTTACGATCGCAAGCAGCTCAGCCTCAACGGCTTCCTCGCACTGGATGCGATCTTCCTTGGCAACATCGCCATCGAGAACGTCGAGTCCGACACGCTGACCTACAACCTGGCGGCGCGCTGGGGCGTCAGCCCGCGTCTGACCCTGAACCTGGACGTGCCCTACCTGGCACGCAAAACGGTCTTCCAGAAGGGCGGTGCCGGTGGCTCGGCCGCCGCGATCGCGCAGGAGGAAACCACCGGCAACGGCATCGGCGATGTCGGCGTCAGCGCCAACTACAAGCTGTTCTCCGAACACGGGCGCTGGCCGGAAACCGTGTTGACGGTGGGTGCCACCGCGCCGACCGGACGCGCGCCGTACGGGTTGGACTGGAAGGTGCTTGAACGCGATGACGACGACTTCATCCGGTTCGCCGTGCCCGAAGAACAGCCCACCGGCAACGGCGTGTGGCAGGCCAATGTGGGCCTGTCGGCGGTCAAGACCGCCGACCCCGCGATCCTGTTCGCCAACATCGGGTACATCCACTCGTTCCCGCGCAGTTTCGACGACATCGATGCCAATCCGGATACGGTCAACCCTGGCGATGTGAAGCTGGGCGGTTCGTACTACTTCGGTGCCGGTGTCGCGTTCGCGTTCAACGAGCGCACCAGCCTGAGCATCTCCTTCAGCGACAAACTCAGTGCGCGTGCCTCCACGCGATACCGCAACGGCCAATGGCTGAAGGTGATCGGCAGCGACGCCAATGCCGGCACGCTCAACCTTGGCATCACCTATGCGCTCAACCAGAACACCACGCTGGTCAGCCTGCTCGGCATCGGCCTGACGCCGGACGCGCCGGACTTCACTCTGGCGTTCAAGGTGCCGTACATGCTGTAAGGCAACCTGGCAGCCGGCGCTACCGAAGCTCCGGCAGGGCCAGCTGGTGTTTGCGGCAGAGGCGGTAGATCGTTACCCGCGACACCTGCATCGTGCGTGCGCATGCGCTGATGTTGAAATCGCTCTGGCGCAGCGCGTGCAGCAGCGTCTCGCGCTCGGCCACCTGGCGGGCGTCGTGCAGGCCGCGTTGGGCGGTCGGCAGCAGCGGCTGCCCCAGTTCCAGGTCGGTGGCGCTGATCAACTCGGTCTCGGTGACGATTGCCGCGCGCTGCACGCGGTTGAGCAGCTCGCGTACGTTGCCCGGCCAGTGGAAGCGTTCCAGGGCGCGCAGCGCGTCGGCGCTGAAGCCGCGCGCGCGGGTGGCGTGGCGGCGGCGGAAGCTGTCCAGGAAGTGATGGGCCAGCAGCACGATATCGCTGCCACGCTCGCGCAGCGGCGGCAACGGCAGCCGCAGCACATTGAGCCGGTAGAACAGATCGCGGCGGAACCGCCCCTGTTCCACCGCCGTTTCCAGATCCACGTGGGTGGCGGCGAGCACACGCACGTCCACGGCCAGCGGCCGATTGCTGCCCACGCGCTCGACCGTGCCTTCCTGCAGCACGCGCAGCAGGCTGGTCTGCGCATCCAGTGGCAGGTCGCCGATCTCGTCCAGCAGCACGGTGCCGCCATTGGCGGTTTCGAACAGGCCGAGCCGGCGCGCGGCGGCGCCGGTGAAGGCACCGCGCTCATGTCCGAACAGTTCCGATTGCACCAGCGCGGCCGGAATGGCACCGCAGTTGACCGCCATGAACGGGTGCGCATGGCGTGGCGACAACGCGTGCAGCGCCTGCGCGGCCAGCTCCTTGCCGGTGCCGGTTTCGCCGGTGATCAGCACCGGCAGCTCCACCGGGGCGAACTTGCGCAGCGCTGCGCGGGTGACCTGCAGCACGGCGCTGTCGCCGATCAGCGCCTGCGGGCCGGGGCCGCTGCGCGCGGTGTCGTCGGCGGCAAGCTGCTGCAGGCGCAGGACCAGGTGCGGCATGTCCACCGGGGCGCGGTAGGTGGCCACGCAGGCAGCAAGCAGGGCATCCAGGGCCGGGGAGGGGGGCAGGCCGGTGGACGGGACGATCGCCAGCAGACTCATGTGGCGATGCTCCACGAGCAGTTGCTGCAGATGGGCCAGGTTGGCCGGCACGACATCGCGCAGGTCGAGCAGCCCCACGATCTGGTCGCTGCCCCGCATGCCGATGCCGGCGCACTGCTCGGGCGCGACCCCGCGAACCTGCCAGCCTGCCGCTGCCAGCGCAGCGCGTTCGTTGGCCAAGGGGCGTCCAAACCAGATCACACACCGGGCCGGGAATTCAGGGACTGCCGCCATGCGTCACCTTGTCGAGGAGAACAGGGGCGGCATCAAGTCCTGGACGGGTGCCCCGAGCGTGCCGCCCCACGCCCGGTCCGCTACCCCCCGGCGTGCGGCGCGGGGAGATCGCCAGCGAAGAATGCCTGCACGACAGAAGGAACAACGCCGGTTGGCGGCGGCAGCGGCCAGCATCCCCTGAGCAACCAGCGAAGGCGGTGCGGCCCAGCGCCCGATCCGTCGGCCGCCCCCTCCCTCCTTTACGTTGCCCTGGGGCCTGCGCACCACGACGGGGCTCGGCTTGCGGCGCGCGCTGGAAAGCAGGTCTTTTGAGGCGCCAGCAGTCTCGACAGGTGGCCCAGCGCCCGATTTCCCATCCGCCGCGTGGAGGAGAGAGACACGTGCCAGGCTGAGGGCTGCCGAAGGCGTACTGCGCTTCTCCGCTCCACGCTACCGCGAGCGTGAGGGGCTCCGTCGCGGCGCGCAGGCCCCTGGGCAACTGTCCCCCGGCGTCGGCCTTCGGCCGCCCCCTCCTCCTTTACGTTGCCCTGGGGCCTGCGCACCACGACGGGGCTCGGCTTGCGGTGCGCGCGCTGGAAAGCAGGTCTTTTGAGGCGCCAGCAGTCTCGACACGTGGGCGGCGATGCCCTTGTGGGCGAAGTAAAGGAGGAGGGGGCGGCCGCAGGCCGACGCCGGGGGACATTCGCCGGCAAGGGCATCGTGGCCCAGCGCCCGACCTGCCATCCGCCGCGTGGAGGAGAGAGACACGTGCCAGGCTGAGGGCTGCAGAAGGCGTAGTGCGCTTCTCCGCTCCACGCTACCGCGAGCGTGAGGGGCCCCGTCGCGGCGCGCAGGCCCCTGGGCAACTGTCCCCCGGCGTCGGCCTTCGGCCGCCCCCTCCTCCTTTACGTTGCCCTGGGGCCCGTGCACCACGACGGGGCTCGGCTTGCGGTGCGCGCGCTGGAAAGCAGGTCTTTTGAGGCGCCGGCACTCTCGACACGTGGCCCAGCGCCCGACCCACCCGCCGCGATGCATGGAATGGCTCCCAGCGTTCCAAAAAAAAAGCCGCTGCAGGGCAGCGGCCTTTTGGCGGGCGGTGGCGGCGGGCTCAGAGCTCGACGCGACGGGCCTGCATGAACTTGGCGCTCCAGTAGCCGGTGACCAGGCTGTCCACGCGGACATCCTTGCCGGTGCTGGGGGCGTGCAGGAAGCGGCCCTCACCGACATAGATGCCGACGTGGTCGACCCGGCCCTTGCGGCCGAAGAACACCAGGTCGCCGGCTGCCAGGGCATTGCGGTCGTTGATCAGTTCGGCCTCGCCGTCATGGGCCATCTCGCGCGAGACGCGCGGCAGTTCGATGCCCAGGGCGGTGCGGAACACGTAGCCGACCAGGCCGCTGCAGTCGAAGCCACTGTCCGGGGAGGTGCCGCCCCAACGGTAGGGGGTGCCCAGCAGCGTCATCGCGCGGCGCAGCAGGGACTGCACCTTGCCATTGTCGGCAGCGGTGCCGACCACGGCGCCGGTGCTGGCGTCGTAATTGGCCAGCAGGCGGCTGAGATCGCCGGCAACCATCGCCGAGCGGTCCATCAGGGGAATGGTGTCGTTGGCCGCCAGGTGCGGAAGCAGGGCGGCGAGGGTGGCGCTGGCAGCGGCATCGGCCTTGCTGCGGGCGGGCGCTTCAGCCTTGGGACGGGCCGGCGCGGGGGAATCGGGGGTAGCGGTGACGGCGGGTGCAGCTGCCTCGGAGCCGGTCGTCGGAGTGCTCTGGGCCCAGGCCGGAAGGCTGGCCAGGCAGAGCGCGAAAGCGAGGAGGGCGGGTCGGGCGCTTCGCCGGGAAGCGGCGGTCTGGCCTTTGCAAGTCAGGTCGTCTGTCGTCACGCGGCGGTCACTGAATAAAAACGATGGGTGATCATGCCGTGTAAGACCTGTGATTTGGTACAAATTCCGTTAAATTTTCGTTTTAGTTGGTGTGATTCCCGTCACAAATTTGGACCTTGGCCCTGTTCAGCTTAGTGCAGAACACGTTTCGCGCCGGTGTAATGGTCCTTCCAGTACGACCCGCCGAGCGAGTCCAGGCGCACCGTTCCGCCGGTACTGGGGGCGTGAACGAAGCGACCTTCGCCCACGTAGATGCCGACGTGCGAGACGCTGCCGCGGCTGCCGAAGAACACCAGATCGCCCGGGGCCAGCCGCTGCGGGTCGATCTTCGGACCCTGCACGGCGGCCAGGTCGCGCGAGGTGCGCGGCAGGCGCAGATCCAGCATTTCCCTATAGACGTAGGCGACCAGGCCGCTGCAGTCGAAACCGGACTCGGGGGTATTGCCGCCATAGCGATAGGGGGTGCCCACCAGGCCGATGGCGCGCATCAGCACCGCGTTGGCCGCCGCCGGGTCGTTCGGCGCCACGGTTGGCCAGGCATGGCTGGCGGTGGGCGGGGGCGAGGGGCGAACGGCCTTGCCGCCGCCGCAGCCGGCAAGCAGGGCGACCGCCAACAGGGCCAGCGCCCGGCGGACGGGCAGGCGGGTTGCGGGCGAAACTGGCGTCAGCTGCATGTTGTCCGGATAATGCGCCACCTTAGATGGCCGTCATCATGGCGGCGTATCCGGCGGGCGACAACCCGCCTCACCCGTCTGCCCGATGGCAGTCCCAGACAGAGTTGCGCATGAAGATCGAAAAAGACCGCGTCGTCCGTTTCCATTACACCGTCTCGGAACTCGGCCAGGAGCCGATCGAGAGCTCCAAGGATCGTGATCCGCTGGCGATCCTGATCGGCCACGGCAACATCATCCCGGGCCTGGAAAACGCCATGATGGACAAGGAAGCCGGCGCGACCTTCGCGGTTGACGTGAAGGCGGCCGATGCCTACGGCGAGCGCCGCGACGGCCTGAGCCAGCGCGTGCCCAAGAAGCACTTCGGCACCACCCGCCTGGTGCCGGGCCAGCAGGTTGTCCTGCAGACCAACTTCGGCCCGCGCGCGGTCACCGTGCAGAAGGTCGGCATGAGCGTGGTCGACGTCGACCTCAACCACCCGATGGCCGGCAAGGACCTGCACTTCGATGTGGAGATCGTGGAAGTGCGCGAGGCCAGCAAGGAAGAAATCGAGCACGGCCACGTGCACGGCGACGGCGGCCACCAGCACTGATCGCCAGCCACCGCGCTGTACCGCAACGGCCCGCTTCGGCGGGCCGTTTGCATCTGTGCCACCGCCCCCTCTGGCGCGCGGCGCCATACTGTCCGCCCTTGCCCCCGGAACCCCCGTGAACGCAGCCGTTCCCTCCCTGCAGCCGACCGGTACCGGCGAGCGCATCGCGGTCATCGACATCCTGCGCGGCGTTGCCCTGCTGGGCATCCTGCTGATGAACCTGGAAGCGCTCAGCGGCCCGCTGGATCTGTCCTTTACCAGCATCGACCCGCATTGGCAGGGCGCCGACTACTGGACCGACGCGGCGATCTACGTGCTCGTCCAGGGCAAGTTCTTCACCCTGTTCTCGCTGCTGTTCGGCGCCGGTTTCTCGGTAATGGCGCAGCGCGCTGCGGCCGCCGGCCGCGAATTCACCCCCTTCTACCTGCGGCGCAGCGCCGGGCTGCTGCTGATCGGCCTGTGCCACGCACTGCTGGTGTGGTCCGGCGACATCCTGGTGATCTATGCGTTGATCTCGCTGCCGCTGCTGGCCTGCCGCGATGCGCCGCGCGCCTGGTTGCCGGCGATGGGCGTGGGCAGCTACCTGCTCGCGGCGCTGCTGTTGCTGCTGCTGGGCGCGCTGATGGGCGCACTGGCCGCCAACGGCGATCCGGGCGGGCAGACGCGCGAGGCCATGCTGCAGGCCCAGCAGACCATCGAGCTGCAGCGCCAGGCCTATGGCCACGGCAGCTGGAGCCAGGCCGTCGCGCAGCGGGTAAGCGATCTCGGCGCGATGCTGTCGGGCATCATGGTCATCGGCCCGGAAGTGCTGGGCATGTTTCTGATCGGCAGCTGGTTCGCCCGCAGCGGCGCGCTGGCCGACCCGGCGCGCTTCGCGCGGCTGTATGCGGCGCTGCGCTGGATCGCGTTGCCGGTGGGGCTGGCGCTGATGCTGGTCAGCGCGTACTGGGTGCCGTACCTGGCCCCGGGCACGTTCACCCCGGCCAGTGGCGCCGCCTATGCGCTGTCGTCGGTGGCGGGGCTGCTGATGTGTCTGGGCTACCTGGCCTGGATCGTGCACGCCCGCGAGCGGCTGCGCTGGCTGGCGCCGGTGGGGCGGATGGCACTCACCCATTACATCGGCCAGTCGCTGGTGTGTACGTGGATTTTCTACGGTTACGGTCTGGGCCTGTTCGAACAGCTGCCGCGGGTGTGGCAGGTGCCGTTCGCGCTGGCGCTGTTCGGCGTGCAGGTGCTGGTCAGCCACTGGTGGCTGGGTCACTTCCGGTTCGGCCCGCTGGAATGGGTGTGGCGTGCCATGACCTATCTGCAGTGGCCGCCTCTGCGGCGCACCGCCGCGCGCACGTGACCCGGCGTCCTCACGCATGGCTCGCGGGCGGGCATGGCATGCTCGTTCTCCTGCATGACGGTGGGCAACCGCCCCACTCCTACCTGATCGAGTACTGCCAATGACGACGCACTACGACTATGACCTGATCGTGCTGGGAGGCGGCTCCGGTGGCCTGGCTGCCGCATTCCGCGCGGCGCAGCACGGCCGGCGGGTGGCGATGCTGGAGCCCGGCGAACTCGGCGGCACCTGCGTCAACGTCGGCTGCGTGCCGAAGAAGGCGATGTGGCTGGCGGCCGACCTGGCCGGGCGCATCGGTCTGGCGGCGGCGATGGGGTTCGATGTACCGGTGCGCCCGGCATTGGACTGGAAGGAACTGGTGGTGCACCGCCAGGCCTACATCGCCAACATCCATGCCAGCTATCTCAAGCGGCTGGATGAGAACAAGATCGTCCGGGTGCCGCGCCGCGGCCGCCTGGTCGATGCGCATACGGTGGAGTGCAGCGATGGCGTGCGCATCAGCGCCGAGCACATCCTGATCGCGACGGGCGCGCATCCGCAGCGCCCGGACATTCCGGGTGCGGCGCTGGGCCAGGTGTCCGACGACTTCTTCAACCTGTGCAGCGCACCGGAGCGCGTGGCCATCGTCGGCGGTGGCTACATCGCCGTGGAGCTGGCGGGTCTGCTGCAGGCGCTGGGCAGCCGGGTGACGCTGCTGGTGCGCGGCGACCGCCTGCTCGAACGTTTCGACGCGGAGTTGACCGCCCAGCTCGCCGAGAACCTGCGCCATCAGGGCGTGCAGCTGCATTTCGGCTATCGCCTGCGCGAGCTGCAGCGCGACGGCGATGCGGTGGTGGCGCTGGGCCACGACGGGCCGGCCGACGCGCACTTCGATGCGCTGTTCTTCGCCACGGGCCGCCGCGGCAACAGTGCCGACCTCGGGCTGGAAGCGTTGGGCGTGGTGGTGGGCGACAAGGGCGAGATCGAGGTCGATCAATGGCAGACCACGGCGGTGCCGAGCGTGCATGCGGTGGGCGACATTGCCGGCAAGGTCGGCCTGACGCCGGTGGCCATCGCCGCGGCGCGCACGCTGATGGACCGCCTGTTCGGCGGCCAGCCGCAGGCGAAGATGGACTATGGGAACGTGGCCAGTGTGGTGTTCTCGCACCCTGCGCTGGGCGCGGTCGGGTTGAGCGAGGAAGAGGCCTGCGCAACGTATGGCGACGTGCGCGTGTATCGCAGCAACTTCCGCCCGATGCTGCAGGCGCTTGCCGACGGTACCCAGCGCAGCCTGTTCAAGCTGGTCTGCGTGGGCGAAGAGGAGCGCGTGGTGGGCGTGCACCTGCTCGGCGAGGCGGCCGATGAAATCCTGCAGGGCTTCGCGCTGGCGGTGAAGATGGGGGCGACCAAGGCACAGTTCGATGCCACCGTGGCGATCCACCCGACCTCGGCCGAAGAAGTCGTGCTGATGCGCTGACTGGCTGCCTGTCGTTCTGATGCCCCCCACCGTTTCATCGCTTCCCACTTCGTCCAGCCGCATCGCCGCCGGTGGCATCGCGCTGGCCGCGATCGGGGCGATCGCCGCATCCGGCAAGGCGGTGATCGTCAAGCTGGCCTACCGGCATGGCGTGGATGCGACCACGCTGCTGGCGCTGCGCATGCTGATGGCATTCCCGTTGTTCGCCGCGCTGGCGGTGTGGTCGGCGCGCCGCGCCACGCCCCTTTCCTGGGCGGACCGGGGCAGGGTGGTGTGGCTGGGCTTCACCGGCTACTACCTGTCCAGCCTGCTCGATTTCCAGGGGCTGCAGTACATCAGCGTGACCCTGGAACGCTTGATCCTCTATCTCAATCCGACCCTGGTACTGCTGATCAGCCTGGTGCTGCTGAAGAAGCGCCCCGGCCGTTGGCAGCTCGCCGCGCTCGCGCTGAGCTACCTGGGCGTGCTGCTGGCGTTCGGCCATGACCTGCAGATGGAGGGCGGACGCATCGTGCTGGGCAGTGCGCTGGTGTTTGCCAGTGCGCTCAGCTACGCGCTGTACCTGTTCGGCAGCGGGCAGGTGGTGGCACGGGTCGGTGCGATCCGCCTGACTGCCTATGCCAGCTGCGTGGCCTGCGTGCTGTGCGTACTGCACTTCGCGCTGCTGCACCCGCTGGTCGCGCTGGGCCAGGCACCGCCACCCGTGTATGGGCTGTCGCTGCTCAATGCGACGGTATGCACCGTGCTGCCGGTGCTGGCGATCATGCTGGCGGTCAAGCGGATCGGCTCGTCGCTGGCCGCGCAGGTCGGTATGCTCGGGCCGGTATCCACCATCGTGATGAGTCTATGGCTGCTCGACGAACCCATGGGCCCCTGGCAGATTCTGGGGACGGCACTGGTGCTGGTCGGCGTACTGCTGGTCAGCCGCGTGCGCGCGTGACGGCCACGCCCCCGCCGCAGGGCGATGATCCGGCCGCGCAGGCCCGTGAACGCATCCTGGCGGTGATCCGGGCGATTCCGCGCGGGCAGGTCATGGGCTACGGCCAGGTGGCGGCCAAGGCCGGATTGCCGGGCCGGGCGCGATTGACCGCGCGCGTGCTCGGCCAGAACGACGACCCCGACCTGCCGTGGCATCGCGTACTGCGGTCGGACGGGCGCATCGCGATGCCCGAGGGATCGCATGGCTGGCGCGAACAGAGCCAGCGGCTGCGCGCCGAAGGCGTGGCGATCGAGCGCGGCAAGGTCAAACACATGCCGCGCAGCGGCGCCGATGATCTGGATGCGGCGGTGTGGGGCCCGGGCTGAACCGGCCGCGCTATGATGCCCTCGGTTCCAAAGGATGCCTCCATGTTTCCGCGACTGCCCACCGTCACCAAGGCGCTGTTGATCGCCAATATCCTGCTGTTCGTGCTGCAGCAGCCCTTCCTGCTCGGCAACGGCACGTTCGAGCCGTTCATGCTGCAGCCGCTGCGCAGCGGATTCGATCCGTTCTCGCCGGGCGGCAACTTCCAGCCGTGGCAGCTGCTGACCTACGGCTTCCTGCATGGCAGCTTCGGCCACCTGTTCTTCAACATGCTCGCACTGTTCATGTTTGGTGCGCCGCTGGAGCAGACCTGGGGTGAAAAGCGCTTCCTGACCTACTACCTGGTGTGTGTGGTCGGCGCCGGCCTGTGCCAGCTGGTGGTTGGCATGATGATGGAGAATCCGGCCACGGTGCTGGGTGCCTCCGGTGGCGTGTTCGGCCTGTTGCTGGCCTACGGCATGCTGTTCCCCAATCAGCGGGTGATGTTGCTGTTCCCGCCCATTCCGATGAAGGCGCGCACCTTCGTGATCGTGTTCGGTGCGATCGAGCTGATGCTCGGCGCCACCGGCTGGCAGCCGGGCGTGGCCCACTTCGCCCACCTGGGCGGCATGCTGTTCGGCTGGCTGCTGATCCGCTACTGGCGCGGCCAACCGCCGTTCAACCGGCGTCCGCCGGGTGGCCCGCGGCCCAATCATCTGCGCCGGGTCAAGTAGGCCAGGTCGGGCGCGGCAGATGTCGGACGCCAGCCTGTACCAGCAGGTGCTGGGCAGCGCATTCGACGCGCTGCCTGCACCGGTGCGGGCGCTGCACGCAGACACCGGTGCACGCCGCTGGAGCGGCGTGGCCGAGGTGCGCCGTGGCCGCGGGACGGTGTCGCGCCTGGTCGCTGCGGTATTCGGGTTTCCGCCGGCGGGTTCGGACGTGCCGGTGAGCGTGCGGCTCTCACCGGAGCGGGGCGGCGAACGCTGGACCCGTGATTTCGCCGGGCACACCTTTTCGTCGTGGCAACGTCGCGGACACGGCAGGGACGCACACCTGCTGGTGGAGCGCTTCGGTATCGTGGATGTCGCGCTGGCCCTGGTGGTGGACGGGGACCGCCTGCGGCTGGTGCCACGCCGCTGGTCCTGCCTGGGCATTCCGCTGCCCGCCCGGCTGCTCCCGGCGGGCCGTACGTTCGAGACCGTCCACGACGGCCGGTTCGTGTTCGACGTCGAGATCGCCGTGCCGATCGTCGGCCTGATCGCCGGCTATCGCGGCACCCTGCAACCGGTTCGTTAGCCGGGCCGGCGCGACGCGGCGGCGGAGCCAGAACGAAAAAGGCGCCCCGAGGGCGCCTTTTTCACTGCCTTGCAACGATGGACTCAGCGCCAGACCTTGATCTGGTCGCCGTCCACGCGCTGCATCGGCTGACCCGGCTTGCAGCTGAAGGTCGCGCCGAAGGCCGGCAGGTTGGACAGCGGGCCATTGGTGCGCCAGCGGCCCGGGGCCAGGATGTCGGAGGTCACGCGCTGCGCGGCTTCGTTCGGCGACAGCTGCTGCGGCCACAGGGTGGCCCAGGCGCGGAAGAAGCCCTGGCGGGCGGCCGGCTTGGCGTTCGGTTCGACCGCGTTGTAGGCCTCCCACGCCAGTTCCAGGCCGGCCAGATCGGCCAGGTTCTCTTCGCGGGTCAGCTCGCCGTTGACCTTGGCGCCCTTGACGCCCGGGAACTCGTAGCCGCTGTACTGGGCGGCCACACGGTTGCCGAACAGGGTCCAGGCGGTCTTGTCGGCCGGGGTCCACCAGCTGCGCAGTTCGCCCTTGGCATCCACCAGCGCACCCTTGGCGTCGATGGCGCGGGTCAGCTCATGCGCGACCAGCGCGCCGAAGCTGCCGAACTTGTCGGCGGTGTCGGCCTTGGCGTTGAACACCGGGCCCTGCAGCACGGCGGCGGTGACGATCAGGCGGTTCTGCGCGATGTCGTAGGCCAGCGCCGGCTGCTGCGGCAGCACGTCCCAGCGGCGGTCGGCGTTGCCCTTGCCGATGCGCTTCATTTCCTCGCGGTGGCGCCAGGTCGAGGCGATCAGCATGTTGCCGCCGAAGCTGCCACGGCCCATCGGCTGCACGGTGTAGTCCAGGTCGCGCAGCGGGGTGCCGATCTCGATCTTCATCGCCGCCAGCTTGGCCTGCGCCTCGGTCTTGGCCTCCGCGCTCATCCAGGTGCTGCGCTTGACCGCATCGATCTGCACTTCGCGCAGCTTGTCCACGATCAGCGCGGCCTGGCGGCGATCATCGGCCGACAGGTACTTGCTGGCGTATTCGCGGCCCAGCATCGGGCCGGCGGCCACGTTGATGGCGTCCAGGGTCTGCTCCCAGCGCGCCGGGGCGATGGTCTCGCCACGGATCACGCGGCCGCGGAATTCGAACTCGGCGTCGCGGTAGGCCTTGGACAGGTACGGTGCCATCGCATCGCCCACGCGCCAGCGCAGGTAGGCCTTCCACTGGTCCGGCTTGATCCGGGTGACCATGCCGTCGAGCTGCTTGAACAGCGCCGGGTCGGACAGCGAGACCAGGTCGTCGTTGACGCCCTGCACCTTGAGGAACGCGTCCAGCTGCAGGTTGCGGTACCGGCCGGTGAGCTCCTTGGTGGAGATCGGCGCGTAGTTGTTGAACGGGTTGTTGATGCCGGCCAGCGACTGCGCGTTGCGCGCCAGCTCGGTTTCCAGCGCGATCACCGCCTGCGACTCCGCATCCAGCTTGGCTGCCGGGGTGCCGGTCAGCGCCAGGATCTGCTTGACGTAGGTGCGGTAGCGGCCCATCAGCGCCACGGTGTCGGCGTCGGTGCGGGTGTAGAAGGCGGGATCCGGCAGGCCCATGCCGCCCTGCATGAAGTAGCCGATGTGGCGGTCCAGCGCCTTCAGGTCCACGTCCGGTGCGAAGTTGAAGGCCACCGGGATACCGACCTGGTGCAGCGCGGCGATCGAGGCCGGCACGTCCTTGGCCTTCTTGATCGCGTTGATGCGGGTCAGCAGCGGGGCGATCGGGTTGGAGGCGTCGGCTTCGACCGCGGCCTCATCCAGGCCGCTGGCCCAGAAGTCGCCCAGTAGCTTCTGCACGTTGCCCTGCGGTGCCGTCATCGCGGCATCCAGCAGTTCGCGCTGCTGCACGCGGGTACGCTCGGCCATCAGGCCCAACGCCGTGGTGGCTCCCACCTGCGGCACCGGGTTGGACTTCAGCCAGGCGGCATTGGTCGCCTCGTAGAAGTCGGTGCACTGCGCGCTGGCTGCCGGCGCGCGGGCGGCGGCCTTCTTCTTGGGGGCGGCGTGGGCGTCGTTGGCGGCGACCAGGGTGACCAGGCTGAGGCCCAGCGCGATGGCGAGCGGACGGAAGTTGGGCATGTAAAGCAAATCCATCGAGGATTGAAGATCGCGCGAGTGTACCAAGCCGCACTGCACGGCGGCATGCACGGTGCACGCTTCCCCCGCGTCCAAAAGCAAAGGCCCGGAAATCCGGGCCTTTGCGGGGTCTAGCAGGTCATGCAGGGCTTACCAGATCACCACCTGCTGGTCGCCGGTACGGACCATCGGCGAACCGGCCTTGCACTGGAAGGCCGCGGCGAAGGTCGGCAGGTTCGACGGCGCGCCCATCGCACGGAACTGCGAGGGAGCGTGCGGGTCGGTGGCCAGGCGGACCTTGGCGTTCTCCGGGGTGTACTTGGTGCGCCACACGGTGGCCCAGTTGAAGAAGAAGCGCTGGTCGCGGGTGAACCCGTCGATCTTCGGATCTTCCTTGCCGGCCGAGGCCTTCTGCAGCGCGTCGTACGCGGTGGCCAGGCCGCCCAGGTCAGCGATGTTCTCGCCCAGGGTCAGGCTGCCGTTGACGGGCTGGTCGCCGACCTTGTAGCCGTCGAACTGCTTGACCAGCTTGCCGGTCAGGCCGCTGAAGTTCTTGGTGTCGGCCGGGGTCCACCAGTTCTCGAAGTTGCCGGTCGGTCCGAAGCGGCTGCCCTGGTCGTCGTAGCCGTGGGTCATCTCGTGGCCGATCACCGCGCCGATGCCGCCATAGTTCAGCGCGTCGTCGGCCTTGGGGTCGAAGAACGGCGGCTGCAGGATGGCGGCCGGGAACACGATTTCGTTCTGCAGCGGGTTGTAGTACGCGTTCACCGTCTGCGGGGTCATGCCCCACTCGGTCTTGTCCACCGGCTGGCCGATCTTGGACAGCGCGAACTTGTAATTGAATTCGTCTGCGGCGCGCACGTTGCCCAGGTAGCTGTCGCGGGCGGTGGTCAGGCCGCTCCAGTCACGCCACTTGTCCGGGTAGCCGATCTTCGGGGTGAAGGTTTCCCACTTGGCGATGGCCTTGGCCTTGGTCTCGTCGCTCATCCAGGTCAGGCCCTGGATGCGCTCCTTGAGCGCTGCGGCCAGGTTCTTGACCAGCACTTCCATCTTTGCCTTGGCTTCCGGCGAGAAGGCGACCTTGACGTACAGCTGGCCGAAGGCTTCGCCCGCGTCATCCTCGATGGTGCCGAGCACGCGCTTCCAGCGCGGCTTCATTTCCTTCTGGCCGTTGAGGATCTTGCCGTAGAAGTCGTAGCTTTCCTGCACGAAGGCGTCGGCCAGGTACGGCGAGGCGTTGTCCACGGTGCGGAAACGCAGGTAGGCGCGCCACACCGACGGGTCGGTATCGCCCAGCGCCTTGCTCACTTCCTGGTGGAAGGCCGGCATGGCCAGCGAGAACTTCTCCGGCGTCGCGATGCCCTGCGCCTCGAAGAACCTGCTCCAGCTGAAGTTCGGGGTCAGCTTGTCGGCGTCGGCCACGGTGACCGGGTTGTAGTTCAGCTCGACGTTGCGCGACAGCTCCACGCTGGACTTGGATGCCTTGGCCAGGCGGGTCTCGAACTTGACCACGTCGGCCGCCTGCTTGGCGGCGTCGGCGGCGGCCACGCCGGACAGTTCCAGCACCTTGGCCACGTGGGCCTGGTAGGCCTTGAGCTTGTCGGCGTACTTGGCGTCGGTATAGAACGTGGTGTCGGGCAGGCCCAGGCCGCCCTGGCTGGCATAGGCCAGGTTCATGCTGGAGTTCTTGAAGTCCGCTTCCGGGCCGAAGGCGAACAGCACGTTCTGACCCTTGGCGGCGCTGCTGCGCAGGTAGTCGGCGATGGCGTCCTTGTTCTGCAGGCTGTCGATCGCGGTCAGGTCGGCCTTCAGCGGCTCGATGCCCTGCGCGTTGATCTTGGCCTCGTCCATGCCGGAGGCCCAGAAGTCGCCGACGATCTTCTCGATGCCGGTCGGGTTCTTGATCGCGGCAACCTGCTCGGCGAGCTGGTGCTGGACGGTCACCGAACGCTCGTCGAGGATGGTGAAGGCGCCCCAGCTGGTGCGGTCGCCCGGGATTTCATTGGCGGCCAGCCACTTGCTGTTGACGTAGTCGCCGAACGCGGTGCACGCATCCAGGCTGGTATCCAGGTCGGACGGGTGGAAGGCGTTGTAGGCCGGCAGCTTGGATTCGTCCAGCGTCAGCGCGGGAGCCGCGGCGGGAGCCGGCGTGGCGGTGGAGGCGGGGGTGTCCGTAGCGGGCGTTTCGGTCTTGCCGCAGCCGACCAGCGCGGCCGAGACGGCCAGGGTCAGCAGAACGATCTTGGGTGTGCGAGCGATCACTTGAATGGCCTCCAGGCCGATGAGTCATGCGGAGTGCCCCCGGAAGGGCCGTGGGCCAGACGATACGCCGGTGGCCCGGCCTGCAAGGGTGTCGAAGGTCATGGCCGATGGTCAAGAGGGACAGTCATGTGGCCAACGCCCCGGCCAGGCACAGCGACCGGCCGGGATCGGCACGTCCGCCGTGACCGGGCAGCGCCCGAGCCGCCGGTGTATACAGTGCGTATGGCACACGCATCGGCCCGGACGTGGGACGCGGTCATCATCGGCGCCGGTCACAACGGCCTGGTGTGCGGCGCCTATCTGGCCCGTGCCGGCAGGCGCGTGCTGATCCTGGAGCGCCGGGCCACGGTCGGCGGGGCGGCGGTGACCGAGACATTCCATCCCGGCTTCCGCAATTCGGTGGCGTCCTACACCGTGTCGCTGCTGCAGCCGCAGGTGATCGCCGACCTGGACCTGGCCGGCCACGGACTGCAGGTGGTACCGCGCCGCATCAACAATTTCCTGCCGCTGGCGCAGGACCGCTATCTGCTCGCCGGGCAGGGGCGGACTGCTGCCGAGGTGGCGCGCTTTTCCGCCCGCGATGCCGCGCGCCTGCCGCTGTATGAGCAGCGCCTGGAGGTGTTTGCCGACGTGCTGCGCGCGCTCGCGCTGCAACCGCCGCCGAACGTGGGCGAGGGCGGTTGGCTGCAGGTTCTGCCCGAGCTGTGGCGGGCAGGCAAGCTGGGCAGGCAGCTGTACGCGTTGTCGCCGGCCCTGCGCCAGGAGCTGCTGGACCTGTTCACCATATCGGCCGCCGAGTACCTGGACCGGTGGTTCGAGAGCGAACCGATCAAGGCGTTGTTCGGCTTCGATGGCATCGTTGGCAACTACGCCAGCCCCTATGCGCCGGGCACCGCCTACGTGCTGCTGCATCACGCCTTCGGGCAGAGCAACGGGGTCAAGGGCGCCTGGGGCCATGCGCTCGGCGGCATGGGCGCGATCACCCAGGCGATGGCCG
This sequence comes from Stenotrophomonas sp. LGBM10, assembly GCF_046736075.1. GTDB lineage: Bacteria > Pseudomonadota > Gammaproteobacteria > Xanthomonadales > Xanthomonadaceae > Stenotrophomonas. The sequence continues at coordinate 874,869 of NZ_CP177163.1, read as the reverse complement.
CAACTGCCACGGCGGCCGGCGCCACCATCCGTACCGATGCGGGCGTGCGCCGCGTGCAGGTTGAACACGGCCGCGCGGTGGGCGTGGAAACCCTGTCCGGCGAGCGCATCGCCGCGCGCTGCGTGGTCGCCAACGTCAACCCCAAGCTGCTCTACGAACAGCTGCTCGCGCCGGCGGAGGTGCCCGAGGCCACCCGCGAGCGCATGGCGCACTGGCGCTGCGGGTCCGGTACGTTCCGCATGAACGTGGCCCTGTCGCGCCTGCCGTCCTTCACCTGCCTGCCAGGGCCGGGCGATCACCTCACCGCCGGCATCATCATCGCGCCCAGCCTGGACTACATGGACCGCGCCTGGCAGGACGCACGCGCGCATGGCTGGTCGCGCGAACCGGTGGTGGAACTGTTGATTCCCAGCACGCTGGACCCGTCGCTGGCACCGGCCGGGCAGCATGTGGCGAGCCTGTTCTGCCAGCACGTGGCGCCGCAGCTGCCGGGTGGCCGGCACTGGGATGATCACCGCGAGGAGGTGGCCGACCTGATGATCGCCACGGTCGAGCGCCATGCGCCGGGATTCGCCGCATCGGTGTTGGGGCGGCAGAGCCTGAGTCCCCTGGATCTGGAGCGCACCTTCGGGTTGATCGGTGGCGACATCTTCCACGGCGCGCTCAGCCTCAACCAGCTGTTCAGTGCGCGGCCTATGCTCGGCCAGGCCGACTACCGGGGCGCATTGCCCGGGTTGTATCTGTGCGGTGCCGGTACCCATCCCGGGGGCGGCGTCACCGGTGCGCCGGGCCACAACGCCGCGCGCGCCATCCTCGCCGACTGAGCGGCGCAGGCAAAGAAAAAGCCCGGCGGATGCCGGGCTTTTTCGTGGTGCGGTTCTGGATGGATCAGAACTTGTAGGTGATGCCCATGTACATGTAACGACCAATGCTGTCGTACAGGGCGGCACCGGCGTCGGCACCGAAGTAGTTCACCGGCGGATCCTTGTCGAACACGTTGTCCACGCCCACGTAGACGTCGATGCCCGAGTTCGGGAACTTATAGCCGAACTGCATGTTGTGGTACAGGTACGACGGGTTGCGGATCGGGCTCTGCGAACCCGGGTTGGCGTTGTAGCTTTCCGGGGTGACGCGCAGGTTGCCGTCGACGTAGGTCATGTCCCACGAAGCGCGCCAGTCACCACGCTTGTACGTGGTGGTGAACTGACCGCGCCAGCGCGGATCGGTGTAGTACGTGACGTATTCGCTGAACTCGTTCGGGAACGCCTGGAAGGCCCATTCACGCGACTGGATCAGACGGGTACCGACCAGGCGCATGGTGGTGAAGCCACCCAGCAGATCGAAGCGGTAGTCCATTTCCAGATCGACGCCGACGCGACGCGACTTGGCCAGGTTTTCCGCAATCGCGACCCAGCTGTAGATGCTGTGTTCCGGGAACGCGGTGCCGGTCGGCGAGGTGTAGCCGCCCAGCGGGGCGCGCTTGATGGAATCGCAGAACGGGTTGTTCTGCACGCCTCCCGGCGAATCCACGCAGCGGGTCGCCAGGGTCTGGGCGGAAACCGAACCGATCGCGTCGGTCAGGGTCACGCGCCAGTAGTCCATGGACATGCCGAAGCCTTCCAGGAACTCCGGCTGCCACACGAAGCCGAACGACAGGGTCTTGGCTTCTTCCGGCTTCAGGTTCGGGTTGCCACCGCTGACGCCCGGACGGTTGGCCGAGTAGGTGTCCTGCCAGTTGGCCGGGATGCCCAGTGCGGCGCAGTTGGCGGCGCGCAGGGCCGGGTCCTTGGCGACGCCCGGACGGTTGGGGTTGGTGGGGAGCGTGCTGCAGGGATCGGAGATGGTCGCGAAGTTCTGCGACTGCGGGTTGTACAGTTCGCCGATGCTCGGTGCGCGCACGGCGCTGGCGTAGGTACCACGGACGCGCAGGCTGCTCAGGATTTCCCAATCCAGACCGACGTTCCAGGTCTTGGTGTCGCCGATGGAGTTGTAGTCCGACCAGCGGCCGGCCAGATCCAGGTTCAGTCGGCGGATCAGCGGCAGATCGGCCAGCAGCGGCACGGTGGTTTCCGCGAACACTTCCTTGACGTCGTACTCACCGCCGCGGCTCGGAATGGCGTTGAGGAAGGTCAGGCCCAGCGCCGACAGGGCGTCGGTGTTTTCCTGGCTCTGTTCCTTGCGGTATTCGACACCGCCGGCGAAGCCGACGTCGCCAGCCGGCAGCGAGAACAGCGAGTTGTTGGCGACCGAGGCGCTGAACACCTGCTGCTTCAGCTTGGACTGGTTCAGCGAGCGGGTGTTGAACCACTCGGCCGCTTCCTTCGAAATCGCGCCGTTGCCGAAGACCGAGAACGGCACGCAGCCGGCGATCAGGGCCTGGTTGTAGCGCTGCCCGGTGTTCGGGTTGATCGCGTTCGGGTCCAGCGAAGCGCGGCAGACGACACGGCCGCTGGAATCCAGGGCGGTATCCATGCCGGCGTGCCAGCGCTCGTTGATGCGGTTGTTCAGGTTGATGCGGTCGATGGTGGTCTGGCCGAAGTTGGCCGACGCTTCGTACGTCCACTCTTCGCCCAGGTTGCCTTCCAGGCCCAGCACGGCGCGCGTGGTCTGGCGCTCGATCTGCTCACCGCGACGGCCTGCGTCGACGTTGAAGCGGCCCAGGATCAGGTTGCTTTCCGCGTTGTTGCTGTCGGTCGAGATCGCACGATTGGTGGTGGTGCCATTGGCGTTGGTCACGATCACGCGACGCGAATCCATCAGCGCGCGCAGGTCGTTGGAGATGTACGCATTGTCGCGACGCAGGCGCAGACTGCTGTCGAACGCAGGCTGGCCGTAGTACTCCGATTCGGTCTTGGTGTACTTGCCTTCGAAGAACAGACGGTGGTTGTCGTTCAGCTCGAAGTTGAGCACGGTGTTGAAGCTGACGCGGTCAAACGCCGGCTGCAGGTCGGCAACGTAGTTCAGGTCGGCGAAGTCGCAGTCCACGCAGGTGGTGGGGCTGACGATGGTGCCGTCGTAGCGGTTCTTGCGGAAGCTGCCGTCATCGTTGAACAGGTAACGGTTGCTCGCGCTGAACGCCGTGGTGCGGGTGCCGTTAGGCGAGATCGTCATCGGACCCAGATCCATCGTACCGCCGTACGAGATGGAGTGGTTGCCACCCGGGCGGGCCAGGATGGTCTGCGGATTGCTTTCGCTCGGCGGCTTGGTGCGGTCGAAGTCCGGGTTCGCGATCGACGTGTAGAAGCGACGGCCGATGTCACGGTCGCCACGGCCGAAGCGGCCCTGCTTGCTGTATTCCAGTGCGATGGCGGCGCTGCCGCGGCCGTCGGCGAAGTCGCTGCCGCCGGAGAAGCTGACGAACGAGCGGTCGAAGCTGCCTTCGTCCGCCTGGCCCGCCTGGGCACGCAGCTCGAAGCCTTCGAAGCTCTTCTTCATGATGAAGTTGACCACGCCGGCCACGGCGTCGGCACCGTACACGGCCGAGGCGCCGCCGGTGATCACTTCAACGCGCTCGATCCATTCCACCGGGATCGTGTTGACGTCGACCGAGGTCGAGCCCGGGCTGGCGCCCACGTGGCGACGACCATTGACCAGCACCAGGGTGCGCGACGGACCCATGCCGCGCAGATCCATCAGGCCCAGACCAGCGGTGCCGATGAAGCGGGTCGAGTTGCCCAGCGAGTAGCTCGGGGTCAACTGCGGCATCTTGTTCATCAGGTCGCCGATGTTCAGCGCGCCCGTGCTGCGGATTTCCTCAGCGGTGATCGCCGTCACCGGCGACGGGGTCACAAAGCCGGTACGCGCGATGCGCGAGCCGGTTACGGTCACTTTGTCGAGGTCGATCGGGTTGGTGCCGGCTTCCTGCGCGAACGCGGGGGCCGAACCGGCGGCGACTGCCAGGCCGGCCAGCAGGGCGCTGGTCAGCGGGTGGCGGATGTGCCGGATGCTGTGGTTGGTCATCTATGAATCCCCTGGTGAAGTGAGACGGCCTCATTCCGTGGTGGCCGTTTTGTGTAGGTTCAGTCGCCGTCCTAGCGTCATTCGAACCTAACACGCAATTAACAAGAAATGTACATGACCATCACGCGAATGAACGAATTCACCCCCTGGTTTTAAGAAAAGTGCAATAAATACAATCGCTTGGTTGTCATCACGGTTTGCTCATCCTGTCTTTATGAGTGAACTATGAATAGGTGACTTCGTATCGTTTTGCGCAATCAGGCGGTTCGGAGACACAGTGCGATACAAAGAAAAGGCCCCCGTCCGAAGACGGGGGCCTGGGGTGACGCGACGTACCCGCCGGTCGGCGGTACGGTCAGTTGCTGCTCACGCCGAAGTCATACTTGGCCTGCACGTAGATGGCCCGGCCATACGGGTTGTACATGTAGGTGTTGTACGGCGAGGCAATGTTGCCGGCGTAGCTGTGGGCCTGGCCGTCGGGCATCTTGTTGAAGACGTTGTTGACCATCACCGACAGGGTCAGGTTGTCCAGCGCCCGGTAGTTCACGCTCAGGTTGTAGGTGGTGTAGGAGCCCCACTTGCCGGCCTTGTAGCCGGACGAATGGACGTAGTCGAAGCTCTCGCCCAGATAGGACATGTAGTTGGCGGTCTTGCCGATGTAGTTGAAGTACATCGTGGTGGTCCACTTGTCCTTGGCCCAGCCGACCGAGCCGTCGGTGCGCACCTTGGCGTAGGCGTCGTAGTACCACATCGCGTACGGGTCACGCAGCAGGTCCAGGTAGTTGTCACCCGGCTGCGGCTGCAGTTCGCGCTTGAGGATGTTGGTGTAGTTGCTGGCGAACTGCAGCGAGCCGAAGCGGCCGATGTCCTGCACGTACTTGAAGCTGGCGGTGACGGCCTGCAGGTTCTGGCGGGCCACGTTGAGCTTCGGGGTGAAGATCTGCTCCAGGTTGCCCGCGGCATCGCGGGTGATCCAGTCGGCCACGTTGTCGCAGGTGGCCGAGGTGGCGTTGTCCAGGTTGTTGCGGCAGTAGTACTCCGCGCGCAGCAGCTGGTCCGAGCTGAGGTTGTCCACCTCGTTTTCGATCTTCCAGTTGTAGTAGTCCACCGACAGCGACAGGTTGCTCATCGGCGCCCACACGATGCCTGCGTTCCAGACATCGGCGGTGATCGGCTCCAGGTCCGGGTTGCCGGCCTGGGTGCCGAACACCGATTCCTGTGCGTACGGGCAGCCGACGGTATCGGCCGGGTCGTAACCGAGCTGGCCGCAACGGTAGTAGTCCACTGCGCCGTTGGCGTAGAAGCCGCTCTCACCCTGGAAGGCATCGGGCAGGGTCGGCGCGCGGAAGGCGGTGCCGTACTTGCCGCGGAACAGCAGGCTTTCGATCGGGCGGTATTCCACGCCAATGCTGTAGGTCGCCTTGTCGACGGTGTTGTCGGCGATCTTGAACGCGTCATAGCGGCCCGAGCCGGTCACGGTCAGCGATTCCAGCAGCGGCAGGCGCAGTTCGGTGGTCAGCGCGTAGTTGCTGCGATGGCCGGCGCCGGCCACCGAGGTGGTACCCCACACCGTGCCATCCATCAGGCGCGCGTCGGGGGTGTAGTCCCAGCCTTCGCTGCCTGCTTCGGCAACCACGGCGAAACCGGCATCGCCGCCGGGCAGGGTGAACAGCGAACCATTGGTGATCTGGAAGCGGCCCAGGTTCTGCCAGGTGCGGCTTTCACTGGTGGTGAAACCGGTGAAGCTCTGGAAGTCGCCGGCCGGCAGCGTGGAGTAGAACGCGGTCCAGTTCGGGTTGTAGATGTTGTAGCCGTCATCGGTGGTGCCCAGCACCGGGCCCAGCACGTGGTCCTCGAAGTAGCCGTCGATCGCATCGGCCCAGCGCACGAAGCCACGTTCGGTCAGCTTGTACTCGCCACGGCTGAAGCTGGCGCTGTAGTCCCAGTTGCCGAACGTGCCGCGGCCGCCCAAGGTGAACTGGTAGGCCTTGTTGCGGTCGGTGTTGAGGATGTCCTTGTAGCCGTTGGGCCCGATGTCCTCCGGCGCGAACGCGCGCTGCAGGTTCATGTACTGGTCGGTGCCCTGGTCATAGAACGCACCGAAGCTCAGGTCGCTGCCCCAGAAGGTGTAGCCCGAACCGGCGGTGTACTTGACCTCTTCCAGGCTGTACAGCGCATCGGCGAACAGCTCGAAGTTGTCGTTCACATCGAACGTCATCGAGCTGTAGAACTGGCTGCTTTCCTTGTCGTTCTTCAGCGTGCGGTAGCCGGCGCCGTAGGCCGAGCCGCAGGACTCGCCGGAGGTGCGGGTGCCCAGCACCGTGGTGCCCCCGAACTGCCCGGCGACGTTCGCGCAGCGGCTCGGGTCCATCATCACGAACCGGTTCTCGTCCGCCGGCAGGTACACCAGGAAGTCGTTGGACGGCACCTGCGGGCTGTAGCCGTGCGCGTTGTTGGTGCGCGTCAGGTCACGCTGGTAGCCCCAGATCGGGCTGCTCTTTTCGTACTGTACGTTGACCAGTGCGTTGAAGCGGTCATCGGCGCTGTTGAAGCCCTTGGCCCCGCTCAGGCGGAAGTTGCTGCCGCCGCCCTCGGAGTAGGCGCCGCCACGGACGTTGAGCACGCCGCCGTCCATGCGCTCCTTGAGGATGATGTTGACCACGCCGGCGATCGCGTCCGACCCGTACAGGGAGGACTGGCCGCCCGGCAGGATTTCGATGCGCTCGACGATGTCGATCGGGATGCCGCTGAGGTTGTTGAAGGCGTCGCTGCCGTTGTACAGCGCCGGATACTGCAGCATCGGGCGGCCGTTGATCAGGTACTTGGTGTAGCCCGGATCCAGGCCGAACATGCCCGACGCCTCCGCGCCCTGGGTGAACGAGGCTGCGGTCTGGCCGCCCTGCAGGCCGCCGGTGGTCAGCGAAGACTGCTGCAGCACTTCGGCCACGCTGGTGAAGCCACGGGTCTGGATGTCTTCGGCGGTGACGGTCAGCACCGGGGTGTGCGTTTCGATCTGGGTCTGCGGGATCAGCGAACCGGTGACGGTGACGCGATCGAGGTTGGTCGCAGGCTCGCTGTCCTGCGCGAGGGCGCTGGCGCTGACGAACAGCAGGCCGGACAGAACGGCGGCGGTGAGCGGATGACGCGAAATCTTCAAACCTTGGCAGGACATGTGGATACCCGTGTTGTGGTGAAGTCGAAGCTTTCCCTTCCGTGGGGCTGACACTCGGTTGAACGGACGCTGTCAGGGAAAGTAACGCAGGCTTAACGTGCTTGCCGCAGGGTTGTCAATTAATCGACGTTGGTGAATGTGCGCCTCAAGTCAAAAAGCATGTAAAAACAATTGGTTGCGAAATCAATAAAAAATGCGCTCTGCATCATCATGAGTGGTAAGTGAATATGCACGCAATATTAACAATTGAGATTGATCGACGGATCGAGTTTCACACCCCAAAAAAAAGCCCCGCAGAAGCGGGGCCTTGAAGCGGTGCGAACGCGGCGGTCAGTGGCCGAATTCGTACTTGGCCTGCACGTACACCGCGCGGCCGTAGATGTTGTAGAAGTAGTTGTTGTACGGCGCGCCCGAGGTACCCGGGTAGTTGCTCGCCCGGTTGTCGGGCATCTTGTTGAACACGTTGTTGACCATCAGCGAGAAGGTCACGTTGTCCAGCGCACGGTAGTTCACGCTCAGGTTGTAGGTGGTGTAGGACCCCCACTTGCCTGCCTTGGCGCCCGACGGATGGACGTAGTCGTACCCGTTGCCGGCATAGGCGAGGTAGTTCGGGGTCTTGCCGACGTAGTTGAAGTACAGCGTGGTGGTCCACTTGTCCAACGCCCAGGCCAGCGAGCCATCGGCGCGCACCTTGGCGTAGGAGTCGTAGATCCACATGTTGTACGGATCACGCAGCAGATCCAGGTACGCATCGCCCGGCTGCGGCTGCGGCTGCGGCTGCAGCTCGCGCTTGATCATGTTGGTGTAATTGGTCGAGAACTGCAGCGAGCCGAAGCGACCCAGTTCCTGCAGGTACTTGGCGCTGGCGGTGTCGGCCTGCAGGTTCTGGCTGGCCACGTTCATCTTCGGCGTGTAGATCTCGTCGAGCACACCGGAAGCGTCGCGGGTGATCCAGTCGGCCACGTTCTGGCAGCTGGCCGAGGTGTTGTTGGTCTGGCCGTTGCGGCAGTAGTACTCGACCAGCAGCAGCTGGTCCGAGCTCAGCGTGTCGACTTCGTTCTTGATCTTCCAGTTGTAGTAGTCCACCGAGAACGACAGGGTAAACGAGCTGTAGAGCTGCGCGCTGTCCTTGCCGTTCTTGACGGTCTTGTAGCCCGGGCTGTAGATCGAGCCGCACGACTGGCCCGCCGCGCGGGTGCCCAGCACGGTGGTGCCGCCGAACTGGCCGGCCACGTTGGCGCACAGGTGGGGGTCCATCATCAGGTAGGCGTTGCCGGCTGTCGTGTTGACCACGAGGAAGTCGTTGGTCGGCACCTGCGCGGTGTAACCCTTGCCGTTGGTGGTTTTGGTGATGTCGCGCTGGTAGCCCCAGATCGGATTGCTCGACTCGAACTGGGCGTTGACCAGCACGTTCAGGCGGTCGTCGGCGCTGTTGAAGCCCCTGGCGCCGCTGACGCGGAAGGTGCTGCCACCTTCGGTGTAGGTGCCGCCACGGACGTTGAGCACGCCGCCGTCCATGCGTTCCTTGAGGATGATGTTGACCACGCCGGCGATCGCGTCCGACCCGTACAGGGAGGACTGGCCGCCCGGCAGGATTTCGATGCGCTCGACGAGGTCGATCGGAATGCCGCTGATGTTGTTGAACGTGTCGCCGCCTATGTACAGGGCGGGGTGGGACAGCATCGGCCGGCCGTTGATCAGGTACTTGGTGTAGCTCGGGCTCAGGCCGAACATGCCGGCCGCTTCTGCGCCCTGCGTGAACGAGGCCGAGGTCTGGCCGCTGCAGGCCGCCGGTGGTCAGCGAGGACTGCTGCAGCACGTCGGCCACGCTGGTGAAGCCGCGGGTCTGGATGTCTTCGGCGGTGATCGTCACGACCGGGGTATGGGTCTCGATCTCGGTCTGCGGAATCAGCGAGCCGGTGACGGTGACCTTGTCCAGGTTGACGGTGCTGCTGTCCTGGGCGAAGGCGGTGGCGGCGCTGGCCATCAGCATGCCGGTGAGGACGGCAGCGGTCAGCGGGTGACGCCAAATCATGGAGCGTTGGCGAGCGTCCTTGCTCCGTGGCTGAACGTAACATTGGTTTAACGGGAGCTACACGGGGGTGTCACATCTTCTGTTTTTGGTGCCTCGGTCAACGCTGAAAACACGAAATGCTGAAAACGCGAAACGCCCCTTTCGGGGCGTTCCGGGTGGCGTCCGGCAGGGCAGAGCCCTGCGCGGACGCCGGTGTTGCCTGCGGCGCTTAATTGCCGAAGTCGTACTTCATCTGCGCGTACACGGCGCGGCCGTAGATGCTGTAGAAGGCGTTGTTGTACGGCGTGCCGGAGGTACCCGGGTAGCTGTAGACCTGGCCTTCCGGCATCTTGTTGAACACGTTGTTGACCATCACCGACAGCGTCAGGTCGTCCTGCGCGCGGTAGTTCACGCTCAGGTTGTAGGTGGTGTACGAACCCCACTTGCCCGGCGACTTGCCCGATACGGGGGGCGAGTCGTAGCCGTTCAGACCGGCCAGGTAGTTCGGCGTCTTGCCGACATAGTTGGCGTAGGCGGTGGTGGTGAACTTGCCGATCGACCAGGCCACGGCGGCATCGCTGCGCACCTTGGCATAGTTGTCGTAGTTCCACATCGCGATCGGATTGCCCAGCAGATCCTGGAAATCTTCACCCGGCTCGGACTGCACTTCACGCTTGAGCATGTTGGTGTAGTTGCCCGAGAACTGCAGCGCGCCGAAGCGGCCGATGTCCTGCAGGTACTTGAAGCCAACGGTCACGGCCTGGAGGTTCTGGCGCGCGACGTTCATCTTCGGCGTGTACAGGCTGCTCAGGTTGCCGGCGGCGTCGCGCACGACCCAGTCGGCCACGTTCTGGCAGCTGGCCGAGGCGGCGTTGGGCAGGCTGTTGCGGCAGTAGTACTCGGCCAGCAGCAGCTGGTCGGTGCTGGCCGTGTCGACTTCGTTCTCGATCTTCCAGTTGTAGTAGTCGGCGGAGATCGACAGGGTCGGCATCGGTGCCCAGACCAGGCCGGCGTTCCACACGTCGGCAGTGATCGGCTCGAGGTCCGGGTTGCCGGCGCGCTCGGAGTACACCGAGACGCTGTTGTCGTAACGGCAGTCGGCGGTGTTGCCCGGGGTGTAGCCCAGCTGGCCGCAACGGTAGTAGTCGGTCGAGTTGTTCGCGTAGTAGCCGCTGGTGCCCTGGAAGGCATCGGACAGGGTCGGCGCGCGGAAGGCGGTGCCGTACTTGCCGCGGAACAGCAGGCTGTCGATCGGACGGTATTCCAGACCCAGGCTGTAGGTGGCCTTGTCGACGGTGCTGTCGGCGATCTTGAAGGCGTCATAGCGACCCGACGCGGTCACGGTCAGCGATTCCAGCAGCGGCATGCGCAGCTCGGAGGTCACCGCGTAGTTGCTGCGGTGGCCGTTGCCGGCCACGGCCGACGAACCCCATGCCTGGCCGTCCAGCAGGCGCTGGTCGGGGGAGTAGTCCCAGCCTTCGCTGCCGCCTTCGACGACGACCGCGAAGCCGGCGTCACCGCCCGGCAGCGAGAACAGCGAACCGTTGGTGACCTGCGCGCGGGCCAGGTTCTGCCAGGTGCGGCTGCGGTTGTGCGCGTAGCCGGTGAAGCTGGCGAAATCTTCCGGCGAGATCGCCGAGTAGAACGCGCCCCAGTTCGGGTTGTAGCTGGCGAACTGCTGGCCCTTGGCGTCGGTGTAGGTGCCCAGCTGCGGGCCCAGCACGTGCTCGGCAAAGTAGTTGTTGATCGGGTCCTTCCAGCGCATGAACTTGTTCTCGGTGAGCTTGTACTCACCGCGGGTGAAGCTGGCGCTGTAGTCCCAGTTGCCGAAGGCGCCCTTGGCACCCAGGGTCACCTGGTAGGAGCGGCTCTCATCGCTGTTGAGCACGTCCTTGTAGCCCTGGCCGCCGATGTCTTCCGGCGCGAAGGCGCGCTGCAGGTTGACCACCTTGCCCGAGGACTGGTCGTAGAAACCACCCATCGTGCTCTTGGTGCCCCACCACAGGTAGTTCGAGCCGGAGGTGTATTCGGTCTTTTCCTTGCTGTACAGCACGTCGGCGAACAGCTGCAGGTCGTCGTTGACGTCGAAGGTCATCGCCGAATAGAACTGGCCGCTGTCCTTGCCGTTCTTCACGGTCTTGTAGCCGGCGCCGTACACCGAGCCGCAGGACAGGCCGGAGGCGCGCGAGCCCATCACGGTGGTGCCACCGAACTGGCCGGCGACGCTGGCGCAGTTGGTCGGGTCCATCATGTACAGGCGGTTGGTGTCGGCGTCGATGACCGCGAAGTCGTTGCCCGGCACCTGTGCGGTGTAGCCGTTGGCATTGGTGGTCTTGGTCAGGTCGCGCTGGTAGCCCCAGATCGGGTTGCTCGACTCGATCTGCACGTTGACCAGTGCGTTGAAGCGGTCATCGAAGGCGCTGAAGCCGTGGGCCGCGCTGACGCGCAGGTTGTTGCCGCCGCCTTCGCTGTAGGTGCCGCCACGGACGGTGAGCGTGCCACCTTCCATGCGTTCCTTGAGGATGATGTTGACCACGCCGGCGATCGCGTCCGAGCCGTACAGGGAGGACTGGCCGCCCGGCAGGATTTCGATGCGCTCGACGATGTCGATCGGAATGCCGCTGATGTTGTTGAACGTATCGCCGCCGTTGTACAGCGCCGGGTACGACATCATCGGGCGACCGTTGATCAGGTACTTGGTGTAACCCGGGTTCAGGCCGAACATGCCGGCCGCTTCGGCGCCCTGGGTGAACGAGGCGGAGGTCTGGCCGCCCTGCAGGCCGCCGGTGGTCAGCGAGGACTGCTGCAGCACTTCGGCCACGCTGGTGAAGCCGCGGGTCTGGATGTCCTGCGCGGTGATGGACATCACCGGGGTCTGGGTTTCGATATCGGTCTGCGGGATCAGCGAGCCGGTGACGGTGACTTTATCCAGCGTCGTGGCCTGGTCCTGTGCCAGGGCCGGTGCGGCCGCGGTGGCGATCAGGGCAGAGAACAGTGCAGCAGCGAGGGTGTTGCGACGAGCGGTATTGCGTGGGTAATTCATTGATAGTCCATAGAGCAGATACGAATGCACGACGTCAATGATTCCCTCCCGAAAACGCGCAGAAAACGCTCAACGTGGTGCCAATCGAACGTAACATGAACTTAACGAAAATTGCATGGATTCGTAGCAATTGCGATTCTTAGTCAGGCACCGTCAAGGTTGTATAGTGTTGGGTTCCCCTGAAGCGTTTCCGGAGTGCCCGCAGTGAGTGCCAGCCAGTCTCGTCGTCCCCATGCCAGCCAGGTGCAGAAGGGGCTGACGCCGCATCCGCGCATCCGCAACGTGATCGCCGTTGGCTCGGGAAAGGGCGGTGTCGGCAAGTCCACCACGGCCGTCAACCTCGCCGTCGCACTGGCCCGCCTGGGCGCGCGGGTCGGCCTGCTGGATGCCGATATCTACGGCCCCAGCGTACCGATGATGCTGGGCCTGAGCGGGCGCCCCGAAAGCCCGGACAACAAGTCGATCGAACCGCTGCGCGCGTTCGGCGTGGAGACCATGTCGATCGGCTACCTGATCGAGGACGAGACGCCGATGATCTGGCGCGGTCCGATGGCGACCTCGGCGATGACGCAGTTCTTCAACGACACGCTGTGGGATGACCTGGATTATCTGCTGATCGACCTGCCGCCGGGCACCGGCGACATCCAGCTGACGCTGACCCAGAAGATTCCGCTGGCCGGTGCGGTGATCGTCACCACGCCGCAGGACATCGCCACGCTGGATGCGAAGAAAGCGCTGAAGATGTTCGAGAAGGTCGAGGTGCCGGTGCTGGGCCTGGTCGAGAACATGGCCGTGCACACCTGCAGCAACTGCGGCCACGTCGAGCACCTGTTCGGCCAGGGCGGTGGCGAGCGCATGGCTGCGCAGTACGGCGTGCCGTTGCTGGGCTCGCTGCCGCTGGACATCGGCATCCGGGAGCAGGGCGACGCGGGCACCCCGATCGTCGCCGCCGCACCGGAATCGCCGGCCGCGCAGGCCTATCTGCGGGCGGCCGAACGGCTGGTGGAAGAGATGGGCAAGCGCCCGCGGGCCAGCATTCCGATCCTGTCCTCGCTGCTCTGACCGGCGTTGGGGCCGGCTGCTAGAATCGTGCCCCGGCCCCGACCTGCCCCTTGCCTTCCAGGACCCCTACATGAGCATCAAGAGTGACCGCTGGATCCGCCAGATGGCCGAACAGCACGGCATGATCGAGCCGTTCGAAGCCGGCCAGGTGAAGCAGGCCAATGGCCAGCGCATCGTCAGCTACGGCACCTCCAGCTACGGTTACGACGTGCGCTGCTCTCGCGAGTTCAAGGTGTTCACCAACATCAATTCCACCATCGTCGACCCGAAGCATTTCGACCCGGGCAGCTTCGTGGACATCGTTGGCGACGAGTGCATCATTCCGCCGAACAGCTTCGCCCTGGCCCGCACCGTGGAGTACTTCCGCATTCCGCGCGACACGCTGGTGGTGTGCCTGGGCAAGAGCACCTACGCGCGCTGCGGGATCATCGTCAATGTGACCCCGCTGGAGCCGGAGTGGGAAGGCCACGTCACCCTGGAATTCAGCAACACCACGCCGCTGCCGGCGCGCATCTATGCCAACGAAGGCGTGGCGCAGATGCTGTTCTTCCAGGCCGACAAGGACGATATCTGCGAGACCTCCTACAAGGATCGCGGCGGCAAGTACCAGGGCCAGACCGGCGTGACCCTGCCGCGCACCTGAGCGGCAAGTCGGGCTGCGTCACCGCCTCAGGTAGAGCCGACCGTTGGTCGGCTGCGTCACCGCCTCAGGTAGAGCCGACCGTTGGTCGGCTGCGTCGCCGCATCAGGTAGAGCCGACCGTTGGTCGGCTGCGTCACCGCCTCAGGTAGAGCCGACCGTTGGTCGGCTGCCTGTCGCCCGGAAACAAAAAAAGCGCGGAGCGATCCGCGCTTTTTTCGTTCCTCCCCGCCGCGTTACTTTCCGCGGCCGAACAGCAGTCCGATGCCTACCGCCACCAGGATCACCGGCCACCAGGTGAGGATCAGGCGACCCATGTTCATGTTGGTCCAGCCCAGGTTGCTGGCCAGCAGGAACAGGCCCACCAGGATCAGGACGATGGCGGCAATCAGGTTCGAACGCATCAGGGGCAGGGTCCGTCAGGGGTGGGCCGGATATCCTAGCCGTTCCTTCCAGTACGCGACACGCTGGGTGAGCACGTCCGGATCGTGACGGTGCGCCTGGCCGTGACCCCAGACCGGCCCGGGCCACGCCGGGTCGCCCACGTGACGGCCGATGACGTGGAAGTGCAGCTGGCGCACGATGTTGCCCAGCGCGCCGATGTTGATCTTCTCCACGCCGTCGGTGCCCTTGAGCGCCTTGCAGGCCCGGTTCAACTCGGTGCGCAGCTTGTCCTGCTGCTCGCCGTCCAGCTCGATCCATTCGGTGATGCCGGCCAGGCGCGGCACCAGGATCAACCACGGGTACCGCTCGTCGTTCATCAACCGCACTTGCGACAACGGCCCTTCTGCTACCAGTACGCTATCGGTGGCCAGGCGTGAATCCAGTTCGAACTCGCTCATCCAAGATGCTCCGCAAAGAAGTCCAGGGTGCGTTCCAGCGCCAGGGTGGCGCTGTCTGGATCATACGCATGTCCGACGTTGCGGTTGAAGGCGTGGTCGGCGGGGTAGACGAAGGTGGCCATCTGCGGCAGCTTCTCGCGATGGGCCTTGATCGCCTCCGGCGGAATGCTCCTGTCCTGGGCGCCGAAGTGGAACATCACGGGCGCCTTGGGCGTTTCGTCGAGGAACTGCACGTTGCGTGCGCCGTAGTAGCTGATCGACGGCAGGCCCAGGCGCAGCGCCGCCAGCAGCGCGATGCTGCCGCCCCAGCAGTAGCCCACCGTGCCGACCCGGCCCGCCGGCGCCAGCCGCGAGGCGGCGGCGCGGACGATCTCCAGGGCCTTCTCCACCCCCAGTGCGTTGACGTGCTCCAGCCCCTGTTTCACGCCGTCCGGGTCGTAGGGCAGGGCATCGGGATCGGCATCCGGGCCGTCGACCAGGTCGAAGAAGGACGGCGCCAGTACCGCGTAGCCTGCGGCCGCGAAGCCTTCGGCGACCTCGCGGATGTGCGCGTTGGCACCGAAGATCTCCTGGATGACCACCAGCCCGCCGCGGGGCTTGCCGTCCGGTTCGGCCTGCCAGGCGCGGACCGGGCCGTGATGCGTATCGAGCGTGACCCACTCACCCATGATGCGAGACTCCCGTTGGTGAAGGGCGTCATTATCGGGCCCGCACCGGTTAGCGCGGTGTCACCGGCCATGCCGGGTCTGGCGGCTGGGTCCGCGATCCGGTTCAGGGCTGGGCGTGCAACGCCGGTATACTTGCCGCCGTTTCCGGCCCCAGGTCATTCCGACCCAGGCCCCCAGAGTCCTGATCCATGTCCCAGCTGAACCCCAAAGTCGGCTTCGTCAGCCTTGGCTGCCCGAAGGCCCTGGTCGATTCCGAGCGCATCCTCACCCAGCTGCGGTCCGAGGGCTACGACATCGTGCCGTCCTACGATTCGGCCGATGTGGTGGTGGTCAACACCTGCGGCTTCATTGATTCGGCGGTGACCGAGTCGCTGGATGCGATCGGCGAGGCGATGAACGCCAACGGCAAGGTGATCGTCACCGGTTGCCTGGGCAAGCGCCCGGAGCAGATCCGCGAGGCCTACCCGAACGTGCTGGCCGTGTCCGGCCCGCAGGACTACACGAGCGTGATGGAGGCGGTACACGCCGCGCTGCCGCCCAGGCACGACCCGTTCGTGGACCTGGTGCCCGACTACGGCATCAAGCTGACGCCGCGCCATTACGCCTACCTGAAGATTTCCGAGGGCTGCAACCACACGTGCAGCTTCTGCATCATTCCCTCGATGCGCGGCAAGCTGGTCTCGCGCCCGGTCGACGAGGTGCTGCGCGAAGCCGAGCGGCTGGTGCGCGGCGGCGTCAAGGAACTGCTGGTGGTTTCCCAGGACACCTCGGCCTACGGCGTGGACGTGAAGTACGCCGAGCGCATGTGGCGTGACAAGGCCTACCAGACCCGCCTGAAAGCACTCTGCGAAGGCCTGTCCGAACTGGATGCCTGGACCCGCATGCACTACGTGTACCCGTACCCGCACGTGGACGAGATCGTGCCGTTGATGGCCGAGAACCGGATCCTGCCGTACCTGGACATCCCGTTCCAGCACGCCAGCCCGCGCATCCTCAAGCTGATGAAGCGCCCCGGCGCGGTCGACAAGACCCTCGAGCGCGTGCAGCGCTGGCGCCAGCTGTGCCCGGACATCACCGTGCGCTCGACCTTCATCGTCGGCTTCCCCGGCGAGACCGAGGCCGAGTTCGAGGACCTGCTGTCGTTCCTGGACGAGGCGCAGCTGGATCGCGTGGGCGCCTTCGCGTACTCGCCGGTCACCGGCGCCACCGCCAACAATCTGCCCGACCCGGTGCCCGAGGAAGTGAAGCAGGAACGCCTGGCCCGCTTCATGGCCCGCCAGGCCGAGATTTCCGCGGCGCGCCTGGAGGCCAGGATCGGCACCGTGCAGCAGTGCCTGGTGGATGCGATCGAGGACGGCATCGCCGTGGCGCGCTCGAAGGCCGATGCGCCCGAGATCGACGGCCTGGTGCATATCCAGAACGCCGACGAGGCGCGTCTGCGCGTGGGCCAGTTCGTGGACGTGGAAATCACCGAAAGCGACGAGCACGATCTGTACGGCGATGCGCTGATCGACGAAACCCCGGCCCGCACCGCGCTCGATCTCAAGGTGCTGTGACCGGCCCGGTCGCCGTCGCCGACAGCGGCGGCCGCCGTCGCTTCATCGCCCCGGCCCGCGACGCGGTGGCGGCGGGGTGTTTTGATCATCCGCTGTTCGAACCCTACGGTGCGTTCCGGGACGTCCTGCGCGCGCCGGACTGGCTGGCGGTCGATCACCTCGATGCGCGGCTCGCGTTGCCGGGCCGGCGACTGGTCGAGCAGGACGCCGCCCTGCTGGCCGATGGCCTGCATTACGAAACGCGCATCGCCGAACGTGGCTGCATCGCCACGCGCGCGCGCAGCTGGCACGACCAGTTCAATGCGCTGGTGTGGGCGCGCTACCCGGCCATCAAACACGCCTTGAATGCACGCCAGTGCCGGCATATCGCCGCGCAGGGCCCTGCCGTGCGCAACCGTGCGCAGGCGGCGCTGACCCAGTTCGACGAGACCGGCGTGATCGTGCGGGTGCGCGATCCTGCGCTGCTGGATGCCTGGGACCGGCACGACTGGGCGGCGTTGTTTGTCGAGGGCGAGAGAGGTTGGCGCACCGGCGCTATCGCGGTGGCGGGCGTGATCGGCCATGCGCTGATGGAGCAGGCACTGCTGCCCGAACGCGTGCTGGTGGGCAAATGCGTGGTGGTGCAGGGCGGTGACGATGCGCAGGCGGTCGCCCATACAGCGGCGATGATCGCGAATGGTCGGCTGCTGGGCGACCCTTCGGAACTGCGGCCGCTGCCGTTGATGGGCATCCCCGGTTGGCATGCGCGGCAGGACCTGGCGTTCTACCGGCAGGCCGACTACTTCCGGCCGCTGCGCCAAGGGCGCCGCTATCCCGCGCTGGAGATGTAGCGCCCGGCCATGCTCGGCTGGCCGCGGCCGCCTCTACCGGGGTTGCCCGTATTGCACCGAGAGAATGGCGAACCCCTGCCGGCCGCTGGGCAGCTCGACCTCGAACTCGTCGTCGACACGCTTCTTGAGCAGCGCACGCGCCAGCGGCGAGTCGATGCTGATCCAGCCGGCGCCGGCGTCGGTCTCGTCGGGGCCAACGATGCGGTAGCGGCTGATGTCGCCGCTCGCCACGTTCTCCAGTTCGATGGTCGCGCCGAAGAACACCGCCTGCGGGTCGCTCGGGACGGTGTCCACCACCCGCAGCGACTCCAGCCGCTTGGTGAGGTAGCGCACGCGGCGGTCGATCTCGCCGAGCTGCTTCTTGCGGTAGGTGTACTCGGCATTCTCCGAACGGTCGCCTTCCGCGGCGGCCGCCGCCAGCGCCTTGACCACCTCCGGCCGGCGCACCCGCCATAGATCGTCCAGCTCGTCCTTCAGCCGCTGGTGGCCCTGTGCGGTGATCAGGGCCGTGCTTTTTTCCGCAGGGGGGCGCCAACGCGACATCAGGTCGGGTTGCTTCGTGGGGCGGCGGCGCGGCTCACCGTTTGCCGCCGAAGATGCCGCCGAGGATGCCACGCACGATCTGGTTGCCCAGCTTGGTACCCACGGTGCGGGTGGTCTGCTTGGCCATCGTTTCGATCATGCCCTGGCGGCGTTTCGTGCCGAAGATCGCGTCCTTGATCGACTGGCCGAAACCGCCGGCCTGGTCGTCGTCCTGTTCGCGGGTGCGGGCCGCGGGCGCATCGGCCTGCTGCACTGCCTTCTGCGCGCGCTGGGCCAGCAGCTCGGCGGCCGATTCGCGGTTGATGGCGGTGTCATAGCGGGTGCCCACCGGGCTGCCGGCGCGCACCTGGGCACGTTCGGCCTCGGTGATGGCACCCATGCGGCAGCGCGGCGGCGCGATCAGGGTCTGCTGCACGGGCGAGGGAATGCCCTTGTCCTGCAGGGTGGAGACCAGTGCCTCGCCGGTGCCGAGTCTGGCCAGCGTGGCGGCGACATCGAGTTTGGGATTGGGCACGAACGTTTCCGCCGCCACCTTCACGGCCTTCTGGTCGCGCGGGGTGAAGGCACGCAACGCGTGCTGCACGCGGTTGCCGAGCTGGCCGAGGATGTTGGCCGGGACGTCGTCGGGGAACTGCGAGCAGAAGTACACGCCCACGCCCTTGGAGCGGATCAGCCGCACCACCTGCTCGATCCGCTGCACCAGGGCCGGCGGCGCATCGTCGAACAGCAGGTGCGCCTCGTCGAAGATGAAGACCAGCTTGGGTTTGTCCAGGTCGCCCACTTCCGGCAGCGTTTCGAACAGCTCCGACAGCAGCCACAGCAGGAAGGTCGAGTACAGCCGCGGCTTGAGCACCAGCTGGTCGGCGGCGAGGATGCCGATCACGCCGCGGCCGTCGTGGTTGACCCGCATCAGGTCGGCAAGCTCCAGCGCCGGTTCGCCGAAGAAGGCTTCGCCGCCGTCCTGCGACAGCCGCAGCAGCGAGCGCTGGATGGCGGCCACGGTCTGTGCGCTGACCAGGCCGTACTCGGTGGAGATGTCCTTGCGTTCCTCGGCGACCAGACCGAGCAGGGCGCGCAGGTCGTCCAGGTCGAGCAGCAGCAGGCCCCGGTCGTCGGCCAGCTTGAACACGATGTCCAGCACGCCGGCCTGGGTGTCGTTGAGCTCCAGGATGCGCGCCAGCAGGGTTGGCCCCATTTCGCTGACGGTGGTGCGCACCGGGTGGCCCAGCTTGCCGTACAGGTCCCAGAAGACCGCCGGGCTGGCGGCCGGGGCATAGTCGGCCACGCCGATGTCGTGGGCGCGCTGCAGGAGCGCGTCGCCCCCCGCGCCGGCGACCGCCAGACCGGACACGTCGCCCTTCACATCGGCCAGGAACACCGGCACCCCCAGTCGCGAGAAGCCTTCGGCCAACGTCATCAGGGTCACGGTCTTGCCGGTGCCGGTGGCGCCGGCCACCAATCCGTGGCGGTTGCCCAGGCGGGGCAGCAGGGTGACCGGAATGTCGTCGGTGATGCCTTTGCCGAGCAGAATCGGGTCCATGGTCAACTCGTTATGTGAATGCGCAGGATTCTAAATAGTGGCAGCGGGTGCGGCGATGCGCGGGTTGCCCCGATGCGATGGCCGCGGCTACTCTGCCTCATCTCTCGCACACAGTGCCAAAAATGCCCGTTCCTGTCTTGCTTGTCCGCGGTTGGCCGTTGTTGGCGCTCGCTGCGATGGTGTCGTTGGTGCCGGAGGCACATGCCCAGCGGGTCTCTGCCCGCGACCGGGTGAAGATCGAAGCGCTGGAGCAGCGCATGACAGCCGCGGAAAAGCGCTATGGCGACGCGCTGGTGCTGGTGGCCAACGCCGATCCCAAGGGCCGCAACGAAGCGGATGCCGCGCTGGAGGACATGGAGGATGTGATCAGCGCCTGCGTGGCCCAGAAGGGCTGCCAGGTCAGCAATCTGCTGACCACCTACAAGCGCCTGCTCAAGAACACCGCCGATGGCCAGGACGAGGACAGCGATGCCGTCGTCGCCGACGGCGGCCTGCTCGAAGCCGATCCGGACCATGTCGGTCCGCTGGCAGCCGACGTGCCCGAAGCGGCGCGTGCGGCCGCGCTGCTGAACGACAAGCGCCACGCCTTCGACAGCATGGTCGAGTACAACCCGGCCGTGCAGGCGGGCATCCGCCGCTGGCTCACCGACATGCGCCCGGCGCTGCTCACCAGCTATGAGAACTACCAGAACCTGCGCGCGGTGATGTGGCCGGAGTGGGAGAAGCGTGGCCTGCCCGAGGCCCTGCTGTTCGGCATCATGGCCAAGGAATCCAACGGCCGCGTGCACGCCTCGTCGCGCGCCGGCGCGGCCGGCCTGATGCAGTTCATGCCGGCCACCGGCCGCCGCTTCGGGCTTGGCCCGGACGGGACCGGTTTCGACACCCGCTTCGATGCGCGCAGCGCCGCCGAGGCCAGCGCGTCGTACATGAACGAACGCATGCGCGAGCTCAACAAGAACATCGAGCTGTCGCTGGCCGCCTACAACGGCGGCGAAGGCCGTGCGGCGCGGGTCTATCGCCAGAGTGCGGGCCAGGGCTTCTGGACCGACAGCGTCTACAACCAGTTCCCCGGCGAAACCAAGGACTACGTGCCGATGGTGATCGCGGCGGCGTGGATCTACCTGCACCCGCAGCAGTACGGGGTGGAATTCCCGAAGATCAGCGCGCAGCCGGCCACCCTGCGCCTGGCCAAGTCGACCACCATCTACGAGCTGACCATCTGCCTGGGCAGCGCCGGCACGCGCGACGGCTACATGCGCGCGCTGCGCAACCTCAACCCGCGCTACGAAGCCGATGGCTGGATTCCGGCGGGTACCACCATCAACGCCACCACGCGCATCGCCGGGCTGTACAACCGCTACTGCGTCAGCGGCCCGCGCGCGGATCTGGCGCGCACGCTGATCACGGCCGACCTCAATGCCGCCATCGTGCGTCCGTCTGCGGCCACTTACACCGGCAATGTGGCGGTGGGCAGCGTGGTGCCGATCGCCGAAGCGCAGGACAGCGCCCCGGCGGTGACCCCGACCGCCCCCGTGGCCGTGCCGCGTGCGGCCGCCAAGCCGAAGGCCAAGCCGGTGCGCAGCCACAAGGTGGGCAAGGGCGACACGCTGGGCCGCATCGCCGCGAAATACCAGTGCGACCTGCCGACGCTGGCACGGGCCAACGGCCTCAAGGCACCCGGCTATGCGCTGCGCCCGGGCCAGACGCTCAAGCTGCAGGGCTGCGACAGGTAACCGACATCCATCACCGGCCGTGGCGGCATGCCGCGGCCCTCATGTACACAGTCAAAGGAAGCAAGATGGATATCACCGCGATCAACGAGATGTTCGCCAACATCCGCGAAAACACCGACTGGGACCTCAACGGCCCGATGCTGTGGGGGTACTTCTTCGTCAACACCACGCCGGAACCGCTGACCGGCCTGGCCGAGAAGCTGGTCGCGATGGGCTACACCCTGGTGGAGATCTTCGAGCCGGACCTGGAAGAAGGCGAGGCGCCTTACCACGTGCTCCACGTCGAGCGCGCCGAGGTGCATACCGAGGCCTCGCTGGATGCCCGCAACCAGGAGCTGCAGACGCTGGCCGAGCAGAACGGCGTGGAAGACTACGACGGCATGGATGTAGGCCCGGTCGAGATCTGATCGCCGCAACGAAAACGCCCCGCGAAAGCGGGGCGTTTCTGTTTGGGTTACTTCAACGTCGCCAGCGCCTGACCGAGCTGCACGGCATGTTCGGCGTCCAGATGCGGCGCGAAGTCGGCCACACCCGGCGGCAGCAGGACGATCACGGTGGAGCCGTAGTTGAAGCGCGCCATCTCCGCGAACCGCGCCAGCGTAATCCCCTTGCCGCGGTAATCCTTGCGCGTGATGGTGTCGCCATAGCGCGGAATCTCTTCGCCGCCCCACACCGTCTCCACGCCCGACACCAGCAGCGCCCCGACCATCACCGACACCATCGGCCCGAAATCGGTGTCGAAATGACAGACCAGCCGCTCGTTGCGGGCAAACAGGCCCGGCACCGTGTTGACCGCTGCCGGCCCCACGCTGAACAGCCGGCCGGGCACGTGCACCGTCTCGCGCAGGGTGCCGGTCCACGGCATGTGTACGCGGTGGTAGTCCTTCGGCGAGAGGTACACGGTGGCGTACAGGCCGTGGCGGAACACCTCGGCATCGGCGGCGTCGCCCAGCAGTTCGGCGGCGGTGAACGACTGGCCCTTGGCCTGGAAGATGCGCCCGTCCTCGATCGCACCGAGCTGGCTGATACGGCCATCGGCCGGCATCACCAGCGTGCGCGGATCGGGATCGGGCACGCGCGCACCGGGCTTGAGGGCCCGGGTGAAGAACTGGTTGAAGGTGGCGTAGCTGCGCGGGTCCGGGTTGGCGGCCTCGGCAAGGTTGACGCCGAATTTGGCGGTGACCGTATCGATCAGCCAGCGCGAGATGCGCGGGTTGCTGGAATACGCCAGGCGCCGCGCCATCGAGGACAGCAGGCGGTGGGGCAGGGCGTAGCTCAGCGTGGTCATCAGACTCATGGGGCGGATTTCTCGGTCAGCAGTTGCAGGTCGCGGGCGATGGCCGGCGCGTTGAAGGGGGGGCGGATCAGGCCGGCCAGGCGGCCCTGCGGATCCAGTACGGCCAGGCTGGCCGAGTGTTCGACGGTGTAATCCTCGGGGTTCTCATCGAAGTGCTTCCCGGGCACTTTCTGGAACACGAAGCCCAGCGAGGTGGCGAAACGCTCCAGTGACGGCACGTCGGCGGTGGCCGCCAGGGTGTCCTTGTGGAACGCATGGACGTACTCGCCCAGGCGGGCCGGCGTGTCGCGCTCGGGGTCGACCGAGATGAACACCAGTCGCGGGCGCAGGGTATCGGGCAGCGCTTCCCACTGTTTCTGGGCCAGGGCCAGGTCGCCCAGGGTGGTCGGGCAGACATCCGGGCAGAAGGTGAAGCCCAGGAACACCAGGGTCCAATGGCCCTTCAGCTCGCCGGGGATCAGCCGGGTGCCGTCGGACTGGCCCAGGTTGAAGTCGGGCAGGGGCCGTGGCTGCGGATAGAAAGTGATCGACTCGGTGGCCGGCCGGTCGTTGGCCGGCGTGGGCGCGAACACCTTCTGGGCCACGACCAGGCCCAGCCCGGCGGCCAGCGCGATGAGCAGGATGATGCCGACGTTGCGATTGAACATGTGGGGCCCGTTCCCGGAAGGGGCCACCATGATAGGGGTAAAGGCAAAGGCGGCGGATCCGGCGGTGATGGCGGGCGGGCCCTCTGCCACCCGTTTCGTCTGCAACGGATGCTGGCCGGCATGGGGTCGCCTATAATCGGGGGCCACTTTGTCTGTTGCCCCGCCATGACTGCCGAAACGGCCGCCGAACTCCACACGATCATCGATCTGATCCGCTACGGCACCAGCCGTTTCAACGCCGCCGGGCTGACCTTCGGGCACAGCTACGACAACGCCCTGGACGAAGCGACCCAGCTGGTCCTGCACACCCTCCATCTCCCGCATGACCTCGGCCCGGCCTACGGCGCCGCCCGGGTCACCACGCCGGAGAAGGCCGAAGTGCTGGCCCTGTTCGAGCGCCGCATCACCGAGCGCCTGCCCGCCGCCTACCTCACCGGGGAAGCCTGGTTCGCCGGCCTGAGCTTCAAGAGCGACCCGCGCGCCCTGGTGCCGCGTTCGCCGATCGCCGAACTGATCGAAACCGGTTTCGAGCCCTGGCTGGCGGGCCGTGACGTGCACCGCGCGCTGGACCTGTGCACCGGCTCGGGCTGCATCGCCATCGCGATGGGCCACTACTACCCGCATTGGGAAGTGGATGGCGTGGACCTCAGCGACGACGCCCTGGCCTTGGCCGCCGAGAACAAGGAACGCCTCGACGCCCACAACGTCACCCTGATCAAGTCCGACCTGTTCAACGGCCTCACCGGCCGCCACTACGACCTGATCGTCACCAACCCCCCGTACGTCACCAACGACGAGACCGATGCCCTGCCGCAGGAGTACTCCTACGAGCCGGAAATGGGCCTGCGTGCCGGTGATGACGGCCTGGACCTGGTGCTGAAGATCCTCCGCGACGCCCCGCTGCACCTCAGCGAGGATGGGCTGCTGATCTGCGAAGTGGGCGAATCCGAGCGTCACCTCAACAAGCTGCTGCCGGAGGTGGTCTTCAACTGGATCGAGTTCAAGGTCGGCCAGATGGGCATCTTCGCGGTTGAATGCCGCGAGCTCATCGCCCACAGCGCCCGCATCACCGAGCTGGCCAATGCCCGATAGGCCGGCCGTCGCCGCGCGCATCCGCTGGGCCGATCTGGCCCTGCTGATGCCGTTGGCGCTGCTGCTGCCGTTCGCGCTGATCATCGTGATGATGTCCCTGCAGAGCGGCGTCGCCTGTTTCAGCGGCGACACGCTGCACTGCCGCTACGCCGCCGAGCCCACCGAACAGCTCTGGTACCACATCAAGGGCTTTGCGTACGGCGTCTCGGGCCTGCTTGGCGGTGCCGCCGTGGTCTGCTGCGCGATCGTGGATGGATCGCTGCTGCAACGGCGCCCGGCGCTGTCGCGTGCGCTGACCGTGGCCCTGGTGGTCGGCCTGGCCGTTGCCGTGGCCACGGTTGTCGCCAGCATCGGCAGCAGCCCGGATGGCTGGCGCGGCGGCTGGGGCCGCCCGGTGTTCATCCTCAGCTTCACCCTGCTGCCGGCCATTGTCGCCGTGCGCCACCTGCCGCGCGTGCTGCGCGCCGCCTTCCCCCGTCATGCGGTATCCCATGTCCAGTAATACGTTCGGCAAGCTGCTCTCGGTCACCACGTTCGGCGAATCGCACGGTCCGGCGATCGGCTGCGTGATCGACGGCTGCCCCCCGGGACTGGAGATCGACGCCGCGGAGTTCGCCCACGATCTGCAGCGCCGCGCCACCGGCAAGAGCCGGCACACGTCCGCGCGCCGCGAAGAAGACGCCGTTGAAATCCTGTCCGGCGTCTACGAAGGGCGCACCACCGGTACCCCGATCGCGCTGCTGATCCGCAACACCGACCAGCGCAGCAAGGACTACAGCACCATCGCCCAGCAGTTCCGTCCCGGCCACGCCGACTACAGCTACTGGCAGAAGTACGGCATCCGCGACCCGCGCGGCGGTGGCCGCTCGTCGGCGCGTGAAACCACCATGCGCGTGGCGGCCGGCGTGATCGCCAAGAAATGGCTGCTGCAGCGCTACGGCGTGCGCGTGCGCGGCTACCTGTCGCAGCTGGGCGAGATCACGCCGACCGGCTTCGACTGGTCGGCGGTGGAAGACAACCCGTTCTTCTGGCCGGTGGCCGGGCAGGTGCCCGCACTGGAAAGCTACATGGACGCGCTGCGCAAGTCCGGCGATTCGGTCGGTGCGCGCGTCAACGTCGTGGCCGACGGCGTGCCGCCGGGCTGGGGCGAACCGATCTACGGCAAGCTCGACGGTGAACTGGCCGCCGCGCTGATGAGCATCAACGCGGTCAAGGGCGTGGAGATCGGCGACGGCTTCGCCAGCGCTGCCCAGAAGGGCACCGAGCACCGCGACCTGATCACCCCCGACGGCTTCGCCAGCAACCATGCCGGCGGCATCCTCGGTGGCATCTCCACCGGCCAGCAGGTCACCGCCTCGATCGTGCTCAAGCCCACCTCCAGCCTGCGCCTGCCCGGCGCCACGGTGGATGCCAGTGGCGCCGCCGTCGAGGTGATCACCACCGGCCGTCACGATCCCTGCGTGGGCATCCGCGCCACCCCGATCGCCGAAGCGATGATGGCGCTGGTGCTGATGGACCAGGCGCTGCGCCATCGCGCCCAGTGCGGCGACGTGGGCGACATCGCACCGCGCATCCCGGGCGCCATCGATGGCTGAGCCGCGCCCCAGGGTCTGGGTCAGCCAGCCGCTGTTCGACGATGTCGTCGAACGGCTCGGGCAGCATTTCGACCTGGACATGACCGACCAGGTCACCCGCTACACGCCAGCGCAGTTGGCCGAGCGGCTGGCCGGCGTCGACGGCGCGCTGATCACCCTCAACGAACGCATCGGCGCGGCCGAGATTGCCAACGCGCCGCAGCTGCGCGCGATCGCCAATGTCGGGGTGGGCTACAACAATCTGGATGTCGATGCGCTCAGCGCTGCCGGCGTCCTGGCCAGCAACACCCCGGACGTATTGACCGAAACCACCGCCGACCTCGGCTTCGCGCTGCTGATGGCCGCCGCCCGCCGCATCACCGAGTCCGAACGCTGGCTGCGCGACGGCCAGTGGGGGCAGTGGTCGTTCCAGAGCATGCTCGGCGCGGACATCCACGGCAGCACGCTGGGCATCCTCGGCATGGGCCGCATCGGCCAGGGCATCGCCCGCCGGGGCGCGCTGGGCTTCGGCATGCGCGTGCTGTACCACAACCGATCGCGCCTGCCCGAGGCCACCGAGGCCGAGGTCGGCGCGGCGTACGTCGACCTGGACACGCTGCTGGCGCAGGCCGACCACCTGGTCCTGGTGCTGCCGTACAACGCGGCCTCGCACCACATCATCGACGCCGGGGCACTGGCGAAGATGAAGCCGGGTGCCACCCTGGTCAACATCGCGCGGGGCGGCATCGTCGACGAGCTGGCGCTGGCCGATGCGCTGGCCAATGGCCGCCTGGCTGCCGCCGGGCTGGATGTGTTCGAAGGCGAGCCCACGGTCCGTCCGGAACTGCTGGCCCTGCACAACGTCGTGCTGACCCCGCACATCGGCAGTGCCAGCCGCGCCACGCGCCGCGCGATGGTGCAGTTGGCCGTGGACAACCTGACGGCCGCGCTGGGCAAGGGCCCCGATGCCGGCCACCCGCCGAGCGCGATCAACGCCGACGCCGTGAACGCTGCCCGTACCGGCGGCGCGATCATGGGCGCCAAAAAAACCGACGACGCAAAACGATAGGGAACCGACGCGGTCATCACGCGAGGTTCCCCGAACCCAGTCCGTGCAGATGTCAGCTGTTGTCCGGCACACCTTTCAAACCTATTCGGCAGCGACCGCCCTTTGGCCGGTACGCTCTTCAAACCAACACGGTAGGTACCGGCCGCAGGCCGGTACACCCAAACGAGGCTGTTATGAATACTCCTGATCGTCGTTTCCACGTCGCCGTCGTCGGTGCCACCGGCGCCGTCGGCGAAACCATGCTGGCCATCCTGGCCGAGCGCGATTTCCCGATCGCCACGCTGAGCCTGCTCGCCTCCTCGCGGTCGGCCGGCGGTGAGATCGAATACCGGGGCGAGAAGATCAAGGTCCAGGACCTGGCCGATTTCGATCCGACCGGCGTGGACATCGCGCTGTTCTCCGCCGGTGGCAGCGTCTCCAAGGAGTTCGGCCCGAGGTTCGCCGCCGCCGGTGCGGTGGTGATCGACAACTCCTCGGCCTTCCGTTACGACGATGACGTGCCGCTGGTGGTGTCCGAGGTGAACCCGGAGGCGCTGAAGAACCGCCCGCGCGGCATCATCGCCAACCCGAACTGCTCGACCATGCAGATGCTGGTGGCGCTGGCACCGCTGCACCGCCAGTACGGCATCCAGCGCATCAACGTGGCCACCTACCAGTCCGTGTCCGGTGGCGGCCGTTCGGCGCTGGAGGAACTCGGCAAGCAGACCGGCCAGCTGCTCAGCTTCCAGGAAATCGACCCGCAGCGCTTCCCGGTGCAGATCGCCTTCAACCTGATCCCGCACATCGACGACTTCCAGGACAACGGCTTCACCAAGGAAGAGATGAAGCTGGTCTGGGAAACCCGCAAGATCCTCGGCGACGACAGCATCCTGGTGAACCCCACCGCCGTGCGCGTGCCGGTGTTCTACGGCCACTCCGAAGCGGTCACCATCGAAACCCGTGACAAGGTCACCCCGGACGCCGCGCGTGAACTGCTGTCGCGTTCGCCGGGCGTGGAAGTGGTGGACAAGCACGAAGCCGGTGGCTATCCGACGCCGGTAACGCATGCATCGGGCAACGATGCGGTGTATGTGGGCCGCATCCGCGAGGATCTGTCGCATCCGCGTGGCCTCAACCTGTGGATCGTGTCGGACAACATCCGCAAGGGCGCTGCCCTCAACGCCGTGCAGCTGGCCGAGCTGGTCGCCGCCGAAGGCTGAGCGGGTGGGCGGCGGCATGGGGATGCCGCCGGCCGCACCACATGAATCATCGCCGATCACGGGGGGAGCCGTTATATTGGCCGCCATGAAGAACCGGGCTCCGGGCGCATCGCGCCCGCTCAAGTATGTGTCGACGCTGCTGCTGGCCCTGGCCAGCAGCTCCGCCCTGGCCCTTGGCCTGGGCGATATCCGTGTGCTGTCCAAGCCCGGCCAGCCGCTTCTGGCGGAAATCCCGGTGATTTCGGCCGATCCAGCCGAGCTGGAACAGTTGCGTGTCTCGCTGGCCTCGCCGGCCACCTTCGCCCGCGTCGGGCTGGAACCGCCCAGCGGCCTTGTCAGCGAGCTGCAGTTCGAACTCACCCGCAATGCCCAGGGGCGGGCGGTGGTCCGGGTGAGCAGCCATGCGCCGGTTGCCACGGCCTCGCTGAATTTTCTGATTGAAGCCGATTGGGGGCAGGGCAGGCTGGTGCGCGAGTACTCGGCACTGGTCGATGCGCCCAACAGTGCCGCTGCCGTTGCCGAGCCGGAGATCGTCGCGCCTGCCGGCGCGATGTCCAATGCCATCGTGCGCGAGCCGGCCCCTGCGCCGGCCGTGACCGCCCCGGCCGCCCCGACCGCTGCGGCACCCGCGCCGCGCCCGGCGGCCGCTGCCCCGCGCGCCACGTCCGCCCGTCCGGCGGCGCCGGCGCCGGCGGCGATGGGCGCCGATGGCATCACCGTCCAGCGTGGCCAGACCCTGTCGCAGATCGCCGCGACGGTCGCCCGCGAGCAGGGCGTCAGCCGCGACCAGGCGATGATCGCGCTGCTGCGCGCCAACCCCGAAGCCTTCATCCGCGGCAACGTCAACCTGCTCAAGCAGGGCGCGGTGCTGCGCGGTCCGGCCGGCAACGGCGGCGCGGCCATCGACGCCAACGAGGCCGCCGCGATCGTGCGTGAGCACACCGCCCAGTGGCGGCAGTCGCGCGCGGCGATTCCGCAGCCGGCCGACACGGCCGCCAACGCGCCGGTCCCCGCCAGCGCCGCGCCGGCACCGGGCGTCACGCCGCGCCAGGGCGCGCGTCTGGAGATCGCGCCGGCTGTTGCCGCTGCCGACCACACCGCAGGAACAACCACCGGCACCGCCGCCGGCAGTGAGGGTGACATGCTGGGCAACGAACAACTGCGACAGGCCAAGGAAGACGTCGCTACCCGCGATGCCGAGATCCAGGAGCTGCGCAACCGCGTGGCGGAGCTGGAGAAGCTCAAGACCCAGCAGCAATCGCTGATCGCGATGAAGGACAACGACCTGGCGGCGGCCCAGCAGCGGCTTGCGCAGGCCCCTTCGCCACGCGAAGGCAGCAGCGGCGGGTGGTACTGGCTGGGTCTGGTGGTGCTGGTGCTGGGCGTGGTGGGCTGGCTCTTCAGCCGCCGCCGCAAGGCCTCGCCGTTGCCGCCGCTGTCGCGCGACAGCCTCGACGGCGCCGCGCTCGCCGCCGCCGTACCGGCCGCCGATTACGTGGATGAGCTGGCCGCGCAGCAGCGCGCTGCCGACGACGAGGACGCATACGATGCCTCGCCTGACTCGGCCCCGCTGGCCGATGGCCTGCGCCGCGAGCCGGTGTTCGCACTGGAGCCGGTGGCCGGCGACAGCGCGGTGGTGGCCGTGGACGACGCCGATGTCGTCGCGCAGACAGAACCCGATGCCGACCCCGTGCTGCCCGGTCCGCCGGCGCACGCGCTGGAAGCGGCGGCGCAGCCGTCCTTCCGCGGCGTGTTCGAGTACCCCGCCGAAACGGTGCCCGGCCCCGATGCGACGGATGCCGACGCCGCGAGCGACGAGGCCGTCGAGGCCGTGGACGCGCCTGCCGATGACAGCGTGTTCGCGCCTGCGCCGGGACGCGACCGGCTGGAACTGGCGATCGCCTACCTGGACCTGGGCGATGCCGAAACCGCGCGCACCCTGCTGCAGGAAGTGGCCGTCGGTGCCGACCCGCACATGCAGGCCGAAGCGCGCGAGCTGCTTGCGCGGCTGGGATGAACGACGCCTTTGCCAGTCGTTCTCCCGCTTGATTCCCGGGCCGCATCCGGCCCGGTTCCCCGACGAAACAGAGGTTGAGCATGCGCTACGCGTTGGGCGTGGAATACGATGGCAGTGAGTACAAGGGCTGGCAGCAGCTGGGCGAGAGCGGGTGCCCCAGCGTGCAGGCCAGCCTGCAGGATGCGTTGTCCTCGGTGGCCGATGCCCCGATCCAGGTGACCTGCGCCGGCCGCACCGATGCCGGCGTGCACGGCGAATGCCAGGTGGTCCATTTCGATACCGACGTGGTGCGCGATCCGCGCGGCTGGACCTTGGGCACCACGACCCGCTTGCCGCGCTCGATCGCGGTGCGCTGGTGCGTGCCGGTGGCCGACGATTTCCACGCGCGCTTTTCGGCCCGGGCGCGGCGCTACCGGTACCGGCTGCTGAACCGCCAGGTGCGCCCGGCGCTGTACCGCCAGACCCTGAGCTGGGAGCGTCGGCCGCTGGACGCCGGGCTGATGCACGCAGCCGGCCAGGCGCTGCTCGGCGAGAACGACTTCAGTGCCTTCCGCAGCATCCAGTGCGAGGCCCTGCATGCCCGGCGTGAGCTGCAGGCGATCAGCGTGGTCCGTCACGGCGAGGTGGTGGAGGTCTGCGTTCAGGCCAATGCATTCCTTCATCACATGGTGCGCAATATCGTCGGCTCACTGATCCTGATCGGTTGTGGGGACAAACCGGTGTCGTGGATGGCCGAGCTGCTGGCGGGCCAGGACCGCACCGTGGCCGGTCCCACCGCCCCCCCGCAGGGACTGGTGTTTGTTGGACCGCTGTACCCCGACAACTGGCATCTGCCCGCCGAGGTCACCTTATGAGCCGCTCCTTCTATCGCACCCGCATCAAGTTCTGCGGCATGACCCGTGCCGGCGACGTCCGCCTGGCCGGCGAGCTGGGCGTGGACGCGGTCGGCTTCATCTTCGCCCGCGAGAGCAAGCGCCGCGTCGCCCCGGCCGAGGCCCGTGCGATGCGCCAGGCCATCGCGCCGATGGTGGATGTGGTCGCGCTGTTCCGTGACAACAGCAAGGAAGAGGTCCGCGAAGTCCTGCGTACCGTGCGACCGACCCTGCTGCAGTTCCACGGCGACGAAGACGAGTCGTTCTGCCGCAGCTTCAACATGCCCTATCTGAAGGCCGTGGCGATGGGCGGGCGCGACGACGTCAACGCCCGCCAGCTGCAGCTGCGCTACCCCAGCGCGGCCGGTTTCCTGTTCGACAGCCACGCGCCGGGCGGCGGTGGCGGCACCGGCGTTGCCTTCGACTGGACCCGCCTGCCGACCGGCCTGCACCGGCCGTTCCTGCTGGCCGGCGGGATCACCCCGGACAACGTGTTCGACGCGATCGTCGCCACCCTGCCGTGGGGGGTGGATGTGTCCAGCGGCATCGAAACCGAACCGGGCATCAAGGACGGCTACAAAATGCGCAAGTTCGTCGAGGAAGTGCGCCGCGCGGACTGCCACGAGGCGGACTAGCGCCAGCGGCGCCCGTCCGCGGCAGCGCCCGCCCGATGGCCGGGACAGCGTTGAGGCGTCCATGCGCCGCAATGCCGCGCAGCCGGCCAGCGGCCGGCACTACGTGAGATTCCCGGCCAACCAGTCCGCCAGCGCGTCCACCCGCGCATCCTGCGCGCCCTCCGGCGTCGCCAGTACCCAGAAGCCGCCGGTGGCGCCGAATCCCCACGGGGCAATCAGGCGTCCGGTCGCCAGATCGTCGGCCACCAGCGGTTCGGGGGCGATCGCCACCCCCAGTCCGGCCACGGCCGCTTCCAGCAGGTAGTACAGGTGCTCGAACCCGGTACCCAACTGCAGGCGCGCCGGGTCCAGCGTGTGCGACGTTGCCCAGTCCGGCCAGGCCTGTGGGCGCGAGGTGGTATGCAGCAGCGCTTCGTCCAGCAGCGCGTGCGGCGCTTTCCCGCGCAGGCGCGCGGCTGCGGGGTGTTGCGGGCTCACCACCACGCCGACCCGTTCCGGCGCCAGCGCGCGGACCTGCCACCCGCGCGGCCACGGCGGTTGCGCCAGCAGCAGAATGGCATCCAGCGCCTGCTGGTCGGCGGTGAAGCTGCCATCCTGGGCTGACCAGTGCAGCGGCAGTCCGGGCAGGGCCGCCTGCAGTGCCTGCAGCCGCGGAATCATCCAGCGCGCCAGGATGCTGCCACTGCAACCCAGCACCAGCGGCCCGGGACGTTGCGCGCGCCTGACCACCGCCACCGCGTCGCGGATCTGCGCGAACGCGCCTTCACAGGCGGTCTGCAGCACGGTGCCGGCCGGGGTGAGCCGCAGTCCCCGGCCGTCGCGCACGAACAGGGCCACGCCAAGCACGTCTTCGAGCACGCGCAGCTGGCGGCTGATCGCGCCATGCGTCACGTGCAGGGCCTCGGCGGCGCGGCCCACGCCGCCCAGCCGGGCCGTTGCCTCGAAACTGCGCAGGGCGTTGAGCGGGGGCAGGGGAAGGGTGCTCATGTGAGTTTTCCTGACGGTTCATGGCAGATATTGTCGATATTACTGTCATGACCCGTGCGTTAAAGTGTCAACCTGTCTCCACCGGTTGTCGCGCCATGTCCTCCTCTCCCGCCTCCCCCATCGCCGATTTCCACGCCTATCCCGATGCCCAGGGGCATTTCGGTCGCTACGGCGGCAGTTTCGTCGCCGAAACCCTGATCGGGCCGCTGCAGGAGCTGGCCGCCGCCTACGACGAGGCGCGCCGCGATCCGGCCTTCATCGCCGCCTACGACAAGGACCTCACCCACTACGTGGGCCGGCCAAGCCCGATCTATCACGCCGAACGCCTGAGCCGCCAGGTCGGTGGCGCGCAGATCCTGCTCAAGCGCGAAGACCTGAACCACACCGGCGCGCACAAGATCAACAACACCATCGGCCAGGCCCTGTTGGCCGCGCGGATGGGCAAGAAGCGCATCATTGCCGAGACCGGTGCCGGCCAGCACGGCGTGGCCAGTGCCACCGTGGCGGCGCGGCTGGGCCTGGAATGCGTGGTGTACATGGGCGCCACCGACATCGAGCGGCAGAAGATCAACGTCTACCGCATGAAGCTGCTCGGCGCGACGGTGGTCCCGGTGACCTCCGGGTCGGCCACGCTCAAGGACGCGCTGAACGAAGCCATGCGCGACTGGGTCACCAACGTGCGCGACACGTTCTACATCATCGGCACCGTCGCCGGGCCGGACCCGTACCCGCGCATGGTGCGCGACTTCAATGCCATCGTCGGACGCGAAGCGCGCGCGCAGATGCTCACCGACTACGGCCGCCTGCCCGATGCGATCACCGCCTGCGTGGGCGGTGGCAGCAACGCGATCGGCCTGTTCCATGCCTTCCTCAACGATCGCGACGTGCGCATCGTCGGTGCCGAAGCGGCCGGTGACGGCATTGAAACCGGCCGCCACGCCGCCTCGATCGCCGCCGGTCGCCCGGGCGTGCTGCACGGCAACCGCACCTATGTGATCTGCGACGACGACGGCCAGATCATCGAAACCCATTCGGTGTCGGCCGGCCTGGATTACCCCGGCGTGGGCCCGGAGCACGCCTTCCTGGCCGATGCCGGCCGCGCCGAGTATGTCGGCATCACCGACGACGAAGCACTGGCCGCCTTCCATCAGCTCGCACACAGCGAAGGCATCCTGGCAGCGCTGGAATCCAGCCACGCGGTTGCCCAGGCGATCAAGCTGGCGCGCGAGCTGCCCAGCGACAAACTGGTGCTGTGCAACCTGTCCGGGCGCGGCGACAAGGACGTGCATACCATTGCCGCGCGCGAGGGTCTGGTTCTGTGAATCCACTGCTGCGCCAGGGAAGTGCGCTGCTGATCGTGGTCGGCCTGACCGGCTGCACCCCGCCGGACCCGCCGGTGCTGCCGGCCGCGCCCGCGGCGCCGGCGGCGATCGCACCGGCACGGATGCCGGCAAGCAACGAAGACGACATCGCCAACCGCCCGATCGAGGACGACCCGGCGCCTGCACCGGCTGCCAGGCCTGTGGCCCCGGCCGACGACGCGCCTGCGGTGGTCTCGGTTGCCCTGGACCACGCCGGCGACATCGTGATCGGGCAGCGCTTCAGCGCGGACGATGCCGACGACCAATGGCACTCGGCGGGGCTGAGCGACGGCGGGGCACCGGGCAGTTGCGAGTTCTACGAGCGCGGCAGCCTGCCCGAGGGTGTCTCGATGATGGTCCAGGACGACCATGTACTGCGTTTCGACCTGGCGCTGCTGGATGGATCGGGTGAAACGATCACCCAGGCCGGCCCATTCGGACTGCGCCTGGGCATGTCGCGCGAGCAGGCGCTGCGACGCCTGCCGGACGGCAGCAGCGTGCAGCCGCATGCCTACCTCCCCGACGCGGGCGAATACCTGGTCTGGCAGGACCCGGGGTCGGACCTCGCGATCCGGCTGGAGATCGTCGATGGCGCGATAACCACAATGTATTGGGGCGCCAGTGGCGCCGTTGAAATGATCGAAGGATGTGCCTGACATGAGTGTGGACCGTATCGATGCCTGCTTCGCCCGCCTGCGCGCCTCTGGCCGCAAGGCGCTGATTCCCTTCATCACCGCAGGCGACCCGGGTCTGGAGGCGACCGTGCCGGTCATGCACGCGTTGGCTGCGGCCGGGGCGGATGTGATCGAGCTGGGGGTCCCGTTCTCCGATCCGATGGCCGACGGGCCGACCATCCAGCGCAGCTCCGAGCGCGCGCTGGCGCGTGGCGCCGGGCTGCGCTATGTGCTGGAAACCGTGGCCGGTTTCCGTCGTGACGACACCACCACCCCGGTGGTGCTGATGGGTTATCTGAACCCGGTCGAGATCCACGGCACCGCGCGCTTTGCCGAGGCGGCGATCGCCGCCGGCGTGGACGGCGTGCTGCTGGTGGACCTGCCGCCGGAAGAGGCGGCCGAAACCCGGGACATCTTCACCGCCGCCGGGCTGGCCCTGATCCTGCTGGCGTCGCCCACCACCGCCGATGCGCGCCTGGATACCTTGTCGGCAATGGCGCGGGGCTATCTGTACTACGTGAGCTTTGCCGGCGTCACCGGTGCGTCCGAGCGCCTGGACAGCGCCGCCGCCGGCACCCGCCTGCGCGATCTGCGCCGCCGCTCGCAGGTGCCGGTGGTGGCCGGCTTCGGCATCAAGGACGCCGCCAGCGCCGCCGCGATGGCCGTGGAAGCCGACGGTGTAGTGGTAGGCAGCGCCCTGGTCGCCGCCCTGGCCGACGCCGGCACTGCCGCAGACGCCGCCACCGTGGCCCATGCCTTCCTGCAGCCGCTGCGCGAGGCGCTGGACGCGTTGTAATGCAGCCACCAGCCGGCGCCGCGCAGACACCGTAATGCCGGCCGCTGGCCGGCTCCACGCACATCACCACGTCGCGGCGAAACCCCCCGAACGTACGCCCCAGCACGGTTTTCACGCCCGCTTTACCGCGCCCGCAGGGGGTCCCGGGCACCGTACGGGTGAGCTAGACTGTCCGCCTTTGCGGCCCCCGGGCCGCCCTGAACGGAAGTAGCATCCCGCATGAGTTGGCTCAGCAAGTTGATGCCGTCTGGCATCCGCACCGACAACGTCCCCAGCAAGAAGCGCAGCGTCCCCGAGGGCCTGTGGGAGAAGTGCAGCAGCTGCGGCAGCGCGCTCTACCGTCCCGAGCTGGAGGAAAACCTCGAGGTCTGTCCCAAATGTGGCCACCACATGGCCATCCGCGCGCGCGCGCGCCTGGCAGCACTGTTCGACGCCGACAGCACCACTGAAATCGGCGCGCGCCTGGGCCCGACGGACCTGCTCAAGTTCAAGGACCAGAAGAAGTACAGCGAACGCATCAAGGCCTCGCAGAAGAACACCGGCGAGTACGACGCGCTGATTGCCATGCAGGGCCTGATGAAGGGCCGCCCGCTGGTGGCATCGGCGTTCGACTTCGCCTTCATGGGCGGCTCGATGGGGTCGGTGGTGGGTGAGCGTTTCTCGCTGGCCGCCGAAAAGGCGCTGGAGATCGGCGCGCCCTACGTGTGCTTCTCCGCCAGCGGCGGCGCACGCATGCAGGAAGGCCTGTTCTCGCTGATGCAGATGGCCAAGACCTCGGCCGCGCTGGGTCGCCTGCGCGATGCCGGCCTGCCGTACATCTCGGTGCTCACCCACCCGACCACCGGCGGCGTGTCGGCATCGTTCGCCATGCTGGGCGACATCAACATTGCCGAACCGCAGGCGTTGATCGGCTTCGCCGGCCCGCGCGTGATCGAACAGACCGTGCGTGAAAAGCTGCCTGAAGGCTTCCAGCGTTCGGAGTTCCTGCTGGAGCATGGCGCGATCGACCAGATCTGCGATCGCCGCGAGATGCGCGACCGCCTGTCCGAGCTGCTGGCCATGCTCGGCCGTCAGCCCGCTCCCGCTGCGGACGCGGCTGCCTGATGGGCGCGCGCAAGTATTTCGGCACCGACGGCATCCGCGGTCGGGTTGGCCAGGGCGTCATCTCGGCCGATTTCGTGCTGCGCCTGGGCAATGCGCTGGGGCGTGTGCTGACCGCCCGCAATGGCCATCGCCCGGGCCACCGCCCGGTGGTGGTGATCGGCAAGGACACCCGCATTTCCGGCTACATGTTCGAAGCCGCGCTGGAAGCCGGGCTGGTTGCCGCCGGTGCGGACGTGCAGCTGCTGGGGCCGATGCCGACCCCGGCCGTGGCGTTCCTGACCCGTACGCTCGGCGCCGATGCCGGCATCGTGATCAGCGCCTCGCACAACCCGCATTACGACAACGGCATCAAGTTCTTCTCCGCCGATGGCGAGAAGCTCGATGACGCCACCGAACTGGCGCTGGAAGCGGCGCTGGACGAGCCGTTCATCACCGCCGAATCGGACCGCCTCGGCAAGGCCATGCGCGCCCGGGATGCGGTCGGCCGCTACATCGAATTCTGCAAGGCCAGCGTGCCGCGCGCCTTTGATCTGCGCGGGCTGAAGATCGTGCTCGACTGCGCCCACGGCGCTACCTACCACATCGCCCCGCTGCTGTTCCGCGAGCTTGGTGCGGACGTGGTCGCCATCGGTGCCGAACCCAACGGCGTGAACATCAACGATGGCGTCGGTTCGATGCACATCGACAACCTTGCCGCCAAAGTGCGCGAGACCGGTGCGGACCTCGGCATCGCCTTCGACGGCGACGGCGATCGCGTGCTGATGGCCGACGACCAGGGCAACCCGGTCGATGGCGACGATCTGCTCTATGTGCTGGCGCCGTCCTGGCGTGGCAATGGTCGCCTGCGCGGTCCGGTGGTTGGCACCCTGATGACCAACTACGGCCTGGAGCAGGCGATGGAGCGGCTGGACATTCCGTTCCTGCGCAGCAACGTCGGCGACCGCTATGTGCACCAGGCGCTGGTCGAAGGCGGTGGCGTGCTGGGCGGCGAGGCCTCCGGGCATCTGCTGTGCCTGGACCGTGCCACCACCGGCGACGCCATCGTCAGCGCGCTGCAGGTGCTGGAAGTGCTGCGTCGTGAAAACACCTCCCTGCGCCAGGCGCTGTCGGGCCTGCACAAGGTGCCGCAGAAGACCGTCAACGTGCGTCTGGCCGGCGTCTCGGCCAAGGCCATCGTGCAGTCCGATGGCGTGCAGGCGGCGCTCGCGGCCGCCCAGCAGGCCGTGCAGGGCCGTGGCCGTGCGTTCCTGCGGCCGTCGGGGACCGAGCCGGTCGTGCGCGTGACCGTGGAAGCGGACAGCAGCGACCTGATGCAGGCCACGCTGGACAACCTGTCCGATGCGGTGAAGGCCGCCGCAGCGGCCTGATCGGCGCTGGCGGTGCACGAAAAAACCCGGCCTCGGCCGGGTTTTTTCGTGGCGCCTGCGTCAACGTCCGCCGGTCACGGCCCCGGCACCATCTTCTTCTGCCTGGCCTTGAACCGGTTGAACAGCGGCGCGATCAGCGGGTGGTAGCTCCACGCGATGCGCTTGCGCAGCCAGCGCGCCGGCCGGTTGCGGATCGCGAAGCGGTAGATGTGGGCCGGGTCGCCGCCGACCACGTTACGGCCGAACGGGTGGGTGGTATGCAGGTGGGTGAAGCCCTGCTGCCGGGCGATCGCCACGTAGTCGTCGTCGAAATCGCCATACGGCCAGCACAGCGTGTCCGACACCGTGCCCAGCTTCTGCTGCAGCACCTCGCGCGCACGCGACAGGTCGCCCTCGATGCCCACGCATTTCTGCGCACGGCTGATCGCCTGCTTCATCCAGCGCGTGTGCGTATGGGTATGGCAGTGCACCTCGAAGGTGCCGGCCGCGATCATCGCGCGCGCTTCGCTCCAGCGCATCATCACCGTGTCCGCGCGGTTGTCTTCCAGGATCGCCGCCTCGCAGCCGCGATGATCCGGTGTTGCCGGCAGGGTCGCCCCGGCCTGGCCTGCGTGCGGTCGCTCCGGGCCATCGCCCATCCAGCCGGTGACCACGAACACCACCGCGTGCATGCCGTACTTGAGCAGGATCGGGTGGGCGTAGACCCAGTTGTCCAGGTAACCGTCGTCGAAGGTGATCACGATCGATTTGCGCGGCACCGGCTTGCCGGCCAGGAAGTCGGCGTACTGCGCCAGCGTCAGCGAGGTCCAGCCGTCGGCGGCCAGCCACGCGATCTGGCTTTCGAAGTTCTCCGGGGACACGGTGATCATGCCCGGCGAGGGCGACACATGGTGATGCATCAGCACCGGGACGGATCTAGCGTTGGCCATGCCCAAGTTCCTTCAACCACTGGTGGTAATAGTGTTCGGTCGCTTCGGTGTGCCCGGACGGCGTGAAGCGCTGCGCACTGTGCATCCATTCCCAGCCGGCGCGGCCCATGCGGCGGCGCTCCTGCGGGTCGTCGACCAGCGTCTGCAGCGCATGCGTCAGCGCGGCCAGGTCGCCGAGCGGCGCGAGCATAGCATTGCTCCCTTCCATCACCATTTCCGGGACGCCACCCACCCGCGTGGCCACGATCGGCACGCCGACGTAGGCCGCTTCCAGGAACACGGTGCCGGCGGCCTCCTTGTGGCTGGCCAGCGCGAAGATGTCGAAGGCGGTCATCAAGCGGCAGGCGCCCAGGCGGTAGCCCAGCAGATGCACCTGGCTGGCGATGCCCAGTTCCTCGCGCAGCGCCAGCAGGCGGTCCATCACCGGCTGGCCGTCGCCGACGATCACCAGCTGCAGGTTGCGGTGGCGGCGGCAGAGCGGGGCGATCGCATGCAGCAGATCGGCGTGGCCCTTCGGCTCGCGCAGCACCGCCACGCAGCCGACCACGATCTGGTCGTCGTCGAAACCGAGTTCGCGCCGGACCTCGGCGCGGGTCTCCTGCAGGCACTCCCACGGATCGTCCTTGTTGACCTGTGTCCACTGCGGCGGCACCGCGATGGGGGGCACGATGCCGATCCGGTCACCGGCGATGCCGCGTGTCACCAGCAACTGCTTCACGAAGCTGCTGACGGTGAGGACGCGGTGCGGCAGGCCGGTATAGGTGAGCAGCGAGTTGACCGGGCTCATCAGGTGACGTGAGCGCACCACCAGCGGCGTGCCGCCCAGGCGCGCGCCGGCCGCGGCGATCAGGCTGTCGCGGCGGCTGGTGGTGTTGACCACGTGGTAGCCGTGGCGCCGTACCAGCCGCGAGACCGACCCGATGCCGCGCAGCAGGCGCAGCAGGCCGCCCATCTTCAGGGTGTGCACGGTGAAGCCGGCTTCCCGGGCAATCTCGCCGAGGCGCGCGCCGGGCTGGCACAGCAGCGAGACGTCATGGCCGCGGTCGCGCATGGCCAGCATGTGCCGGTAGATGTAGATCTCCTGGCCGCCGAAGCCCTTGGCCGCCTCGGTATGCAGGATCTTCAACGGAATGAAACGGGGGCCAGGCGCCTCTGCGCCAGCGGCGCGGGCGTGTGGGGCGACATCGATGGCGGGGCAGGCATCCGTGTGCCGGGCGCTGCCAATGAAGGAGGAGGGCACAGCGGGAACCGGCGAGGTGGCGTCCATAGGGCGGATCGAGTGCTGCAGCAGAGGAGGGGACGCGTGGCGGCGGCAGCGTCGTTGGCCCGTTCACACAGCCCGGGTGGCGCGCATTGTATCGGCTTGTATCAATGTATCGGTGGCGGCATGAGCCCGATCTGTCACAATGTTCAGCCGGGCCACAGGTGCGGCCCTTCGTCCATCCAAGAACAAGCCAGGTAACGCTGTGAGCCAGATCCCGACCCTCGACATCACCCGTTTTGACAGTGACCGCGACGCCTTCGTCGCAGAGCTGGGCGCGGCCTATCGCGAATGGGGTTTCGCGGGCATCCGCAACCACGGCATCCCGCAGGCCGACATCGATGCGGCCTACGACGTCTTCAAGGCCTTCTTCGCCCTGCCGGAGGAGACCAAGCGCCAGTACCACATCCCGGGCAGCGGCGGCGCCCGTGGCTACACCCCGTTCGGCGTCGAAACCGCCAAGGGCTCCCAGCACTTCGATCTGAAGGAGTTCTGGCACATCGGTCGCGAGATCCCGGACGACTCCAAGTACCGTGACGTGATGGCGCCGAACCTGTGGCCGTCCGAGGTCCCCGGTTTCCGCGAGCGCGGCTATGGCCTGTACCAGGCCCTGGACAACCTGGGCTCGCGCGTCCTGTCGGCGCTGGCCCTGCATATCGGCCTGCCGATCGACTTCTTCGCCGACAAGACCAACAACGGCAACTCGATCCTGCGCCCGATCCACTACCCGCCGATCACCGCCGAGAACATCCCCAACGTGCGCGCCGGCGCCCACGGCGACATCAACTTCATCACGCTGCTGGTCGGTGCAAGCGCAGCGGGCCTGGAAGTGCAGTCGCACGAGGGCAAGTGGGTGCCGTTCACCTCCGACGCGGACACCATCGTGGTCAACATCGGCGACATGCTGCAGCGCCTGACCAACCACGTGTACCCGTCCACCATCCACCGCGTGGTCAACCCCCCGGGCGAGCAGGCGCGCCAGCCGCGTTACTCGGTGCCGTTCTTCCTGCACCC
Source organism: Stenotrophomonas sp. LGBM10 (assembly GCF_046736075.1). Classification (GTDB taxonomy): domain Bacteria; phylum Pseudomonadota; class Gammaproteobacteria; order Xanthomonadales; family Xanthomonadaceae; genus Stenotrophomonas. The sequence continues at coordinate 833,372 of NZ_CP177163.1, read as the reverse complement.
CAACCCGGACTTCCTGATCGACGTGCTGCCGACCTGCATCACGCCGGAAAACCCGAGCCGCTACCCGGAGCCGATCACCGCCCACGGCTTCCTGGAAGAGCGCCTGCGCGAGATCAAGCTGAAGTAACCGCCCATCCGACCGAACCGGCAGGTACCGACCGCTGGTCGGTACGCCCCGGAAGGCTGCCAAAAGGCCACCGTCATGGTGGCCTTTTTGTTTGTCGCGAACGGCGCGGCTGCTCGTTGCTATCAGCGCGGGGCGAGGCCCGGCACACCCCTCCGCGACACGCCGTGAACCCATCCCTGGGGGCTGCTCCAAAACATCCATGTTTTGGAGCGTCGCTGCGGGGTGCACCGGTCCTCACCCCTCAAGCAGTCCGTCGACCGGATCGGAAAGCAGATTCAAGCCGTCGGCATGGGCCGCTTCTGCCGTCCGGTCGCCATCATCTGTAGGGGGCTGGGGCCGGTACGCCCCGGAGGGACTGTCGAAAACATGGATGTTTTCGACAAGCCCCCAGGGATGGGTTTACGTGCGTGTCCCGGAGGGGCGTACCGGACCCGGCCCCCTCTCCGACAACAATGAACAGCCGCGCTCTTCGCGCCAAACCCAGCCACAGATCATTATCCATTTGAAATGTAAGCGTTTTCGGCGGGGCGCTGATTCGTTACATCCGGTATCATTGCCCGTTGATACCCAACTGGAGCCCCGCCATGCGCCGCAAGATCGTCGCCGGTAACTGGAAGCTGCACGGCAGCCGCCAATTCGCCACCGACCTGGTCAGTGACCTGGTCGCCAGCCTGCCGCGCGATGGGGTGGAGGTCGTCATCCTGCCGCCCCTGCCGTATCTGGGCGAGCTGGTCGAGGACTTCGAGGGCCGGGCCATCGCCTTCGGCTCGCAGGACGTGAGCTCCAACGAGAAGGGGGCCTACACCGGTGAGGTCTCGGCCTCCATGCTGGCCGAGGTCGGCGCCCGCTATGGCCTGGTCGGCCATTCCGAGCGTCGCCAGTATCACAATGAGACCAGCGAGCTGGTGGCGCGCAAGTTTGCCGCCGCCCTGCACGCCGGCCTGGTCCCTGTGCTGTGCGTGGGCGAAACCCTGGAGCAGCGCGAGGCCGGCCAGACCGAGCAGGTCATCGCCAGCCAGCTGGCCCCGGTGCTGGCCCTGGTCGGCCCGGCCGGCTTCCAGCACGCCGTGGTCGCCTATGAGCCGGTCTGGGCCATCGGCACCGGCCGGACCGCCACCAAAGAGCAGGCCCAGCAGGTCCATGCCTTCATCCGTGGCGAAGTGGCCAAGCTGGATGCTAGAATCGCTGATTCGTTGCCGATCCTTTACGGTGGCAGCGTGAAGCCCGACAACGCTGGGGAACTGTTCGCGCAGCCCGATGTCGATGGTGGGCTGGTGGGCGGCGCCTCCCTGGTGGCCGCGGACTTCCTGGCCATCGTCGATGCGGCGGCCGGGCGCTAACAAGATAATGTGCCGACCGACCGTCGGCGCGACATGTCCGAGGACGGATTCGAAATGCTGATGTTGATCCTCAATGTGGTCTACGTGCTGGTGGCGGTGGCCATGATCGCGCTCATCCTGATGCAGCGCGGTTCCGGCGCGGCCGCGGGTTCGGGTTTCGGCGCGGGCGCCTCGGGGACCGTGTTCGGCGCGCGTGGCGCGTCCAACTTCCTGTCCAAGTCGACCAAGTGGCTGGCCGTGGTGTTCTTCGGCATCAGCCTCTTCATGGCCTGGTATGCCAGCCACGGCTCGCGCCCGGCTGCGCAGCAGGACCTGGGCCTGATGTCGGCCCCGGTGGAAAGCGTGCCGGCCGCGCCGGCAGGTGAGTTGCCGGCCGTGCCGAAGGCCCCGGCAGCACCCGTCCAGACCCCGGCCCAGCAGCCGGTTCCGCAGGCCACTGTGCCGGCTGAGGCGGGAGCGAAAACTTCTGGTGAAGAAAAGCCTTCGGAAGGCACCCAGAATCGCTGAAGACGGTTACAATATGCGGCGCATTGGGAAGTAACCCCCGGTGCGATCGTAAGCCCAGGTGGCGGAATTGGTAGACGCACTACCTTGAGGTGGTAGCGACGAGAGTCGTAGGGGTTCGAGTCCCCTCTTGGGCACCATTGTTTGTAAGCGGATTTCGTCTGGCGCGCACGGCGCCAGGGAGCGGGATCCGTCCACTCCCCCATGCCAAAGCGCCTGCAGGCGCAGCGGCAGAGGCAAGAGAGAATCGCTGTGCTGGCCGAATATTTGCCGTCTCTGCTGTTTCTGATCGTTGCCACCGGTATCGGCGTTGCGCTGATGCTGGTCGGCCGATTCCTCGGTCCACGACGTCCTGATCTGCAAAAGCTCTCGCCGTACGAGTGCGGCTTCGAGGCTTTCGAGGACGCGCGCATGAAGTTCGATGTGCGCTACTACCTGATCGCGATCCAGTTCATCGTATTTGACTTGGAAATCATTTTCATCGTGCCGTGGACCCAGGTCTTCATGGAACTGGGTGCGCGTTCGTTGGTCACGATGGGCCTGTTCGTGGGCATGCTTTTCCTCGGTTTCATTTACGTCTGGAAGAAGGGAGCGCTGGAATGGGAGTGATTCAGACTCTCGATGGCCTGATGAACAACCCGGTCCCGGAAGGGCGGGTCGACGACATCCTGCGCCCCGAAGGCGACAACCCGCTGCTCGAAAAGGGCTACGTGACCACCAGCGTCGATGCGCTGTTGAACTGGGCGCGTACCGGTTCGATGTGGCCGATGACCTTTGGTCTGGCCTGCTGCGCGGTGGAAATGATGCATGCCGGCGCGGCGCGCCTGGATCTTGACCGCTACGGCGTGGTGTTCCGCCCGTCGCCGCGTCAGTCCGACGTGATGATCGTGGCCGGCACCCTGGTCAACAAGATGGCCCCGGCGCTGCGCAAGGTCTACGACCAGATGCCGGACCCGAAGTGGGTCATTTCGATGGGCAGCTGCGCCAACGGTGGCGGCTACTACCACTACTCCTATGCAGTAGTGCGTGGTTGCGACCGCGTGGTGCCGGTGGACGTGTACGTCCCCGGTTGTCCGCCTACCGCCGAAGCGCTGGTGTACGGGATCCTGCAGTTGCAGAAGAAGATCTGGCGTACGCAGACCATCGCCCGCTGACATTCCTCCTGACAAGAGCACGCCAAGCCCCCATGGCAGAGCAAGCATCCTTCATCGACCGACTCTCCGCACGCTTTGCCGGTGCGCAGGTCTTCGTGGTCGAACCCCGCGGCGAAGTGACGCTGGAAGTGCCCGCCGCTGACTGGCATGCCACCGCCCTGGCGCTGCGCGACGAATTCGGTTTCGAGCAGTCCGTCGACCTGTGCGGCCTGGACTACCTCGGCTACGGCAGCGACGAATGGGATACGGCCGACGTGTCGTCCCAAGGCTTCAGCCGTGGCGTCGAGGGCAAGTCCGTCGGTCGTTTCGCGTGGGGCGAGTTCCCCACCCGCGAAACCAGCGATGGCGCCCAGCCGCAGCCGATTCCGCTGCAGCGTTTCGCCGTGGTCGCCCAGCTGCGTTCCTACCAGCACAACCTCACCATGCGCATCCGTTGTTTCGCGCCGAATGAGGAACTGCCGGTGGTCGCGTCGCTGACCAGCGTCTGGCCGGGCCTGAACTGGTTCGAGCGCGAAGCGTTCGACCTGTACGGCGTGATCTTCGAAGGCCACCCGGACCTGCGCCGGATCCTGACCGACTACGGTTTCGTCGGCCATCCGTTCCGCAAGGATTTCCCGCTGATCGGCAACGTCGAAGTGCGCTACGACGAAGAGAAGAAGCGCGTGATCTACGAGCCGGTGACCTCGGTGGAGCCGCGTGTCGGCGTGCCGCGCGTGATCCGTGACGACGCCCGTTTCCAGACCGCTGCCGGCGAAAGCGCGCAGACGGAGGCAGTAAAGTGAGCGAATTCCACCAGGCCAGCCAGGCCTTTGCGAGCAATTCCGCCGAAAGCCGGCAGGAAATCCGCAACTACACGATGAACTTCGGCCCGCAGCATCCGGCCGCGCACGGTGTGCTGCGCCTGATCCTGGAAATGGACGGCGAAACCATCATGCGTGCCGACCCCCACGTGGGCCTGCTGCACCGTGGTACCGAGAAGCTGGCCGAGTCCAAGCCGTTCAACCAGTCGATCGGCTACATGGATCGCCTGGATTACGTGTCGATGATGTGCAACGAGCACGCCTACGTGCGCGCGATCGAAACCCTGATGGGGATCGAAGCGCCCGAACGCGCGCAGTACATCCGCACCATGTTCGACGAAATCACCCGCATCCTGAATCACCTGATGTGGCTGGGTTCCAACGCGCTCGATCTGGGCGCGATGGCGGTGATGCTGTACGCCTTCCGTGAGCGCGAAGAGCTGATGGACTGCTACGAAGCCGTCTCCGGCGCGCGCATGCACGCGGCGTACTACCGTCCGGGCGGCGTCTACCGCGACCTGCCGGACCGCATGCCGAAGTACAAGGAATCGCGCTGGCACAAGGGCAAGGCGCTGAAGAACCTCAACGCCGCGCGCGAAGGTTCGCTGCTCGATTTCCTCGAGAACTTCACCGTCGAGTTCCCCAAGCGCGTCGACGAGTACGAAACCCTGCTCACCGACAACCGTATCTGGAAGCAGCGTACCGTCGGCATCGGCGTGGTCACTCCGGAACTGGCCCATGCGTGGGGCATGACCGGCGTGATGCTGCGTGGCTCGGGCATCGCCTGGGATCTGCGCAAGAAGCAGCCGTACGCCAAGTACGACGCCGTCGACTTCGACATTCCGCTGGGCAAGGAAGGCGACTGCTACGATCGCTACCTGGTCCGCGTGGCCGAGATGCGCGAGTCCAACCGCATCATCAAGCAGTGCGTGCAGTGGCTGCGTGCCAACCCCGGCCCGGTCATGGTCAAGAACTTCAAGGTCGCGCCGCCCAGCCGCGAGGACATGAAGGACGACATGGAAGCGCTGATCCATCACTTCAAGCTGTTCAGTGAAGGCTACTGCGTCCCGGCTGGCGAAACCTATGCCGCCGTCGAAGCACCCAAGGGTGAATTCGGCTGCTACCTGATGTCCGATGGCGCCAACAAGCCGTTCCGCGTGCACCTGCGCGCGCCGGGGTTCGCCCATCTGTCCTCGATCGACTCCATCGTGCGCGGGCACATGCTCGCCGACGTGGTGGCCATGATCGGCACCTACGACCTGGTGTTCGGTGAGGTGGACCGGTAATGGCAAGCGCATGCACGATGCCTGACACCCGCCGGCTGCTGCCGGCGCTGCAGGTTCTGGTTTTTCACGATTTGGTATTCGCTGAGGTCGGCCGATGAAGGCGACAGGTAATTTCGAGGCGGCGCGTGACGTCGACCCGATGGTGGTGTTGAGCGACAAGACGCGCGCACATATCGATCACTGGCTGGCCAAGTTCCCGCCGGATCGCAAGCGCTCGGCCGTGTTGCAGGGCCTGCACGCCGCACAGGAACAGAACGCCGGTTGGCTGACCGACGAGCTGATCGCCGGCGTGGCCAAGTACCTGGACCTGCCGCCGGTGTGGGCCTACGAAGTGGCCAGCTTCTACTCGATGTTCGAGCTGGAGAAGGTTGGCCGCCACAACGTTGCCTTCTGCACCAACATCAGCTGCTGGCTGAATGGCGCCGAGGACCTGGTCGCGCATGCCGAGAAGAAGCTTGGCTGCAAGACCGGCCAGTCCACCGCCGATGGCCGCATCTACCTCAAGCGTGAAGAAGAATGCCTGGCCGGTTGCGCCGGTGCGCCGATGATGGTCATCAACGGCCATTACCACGAGCGCCTGACCGTCGAGAAAGTCGACGAGCTGCTGGACGGGTTGGAGTAAGACATGGCACATCATCACGCACCCAGTGGTCCGGTCGGTCCCGCACCGTTGCCGCATCAGGTGGTTTACACCACCCTGCATTACGACACTCCGTGGTCGTATGAAAGCTACCTCAAGACCGGTGGCTATGCCGCCCTGCGCAAGATCCTCGAAGAGAAGATCTCGCCGGAGCAGGTCATCGAGATGGTCAAGCAGTCGAACCTGCGCGGCCGCGGTGGCGCCGGCTTCCCGACCGGCCTGAAGTGGTCCTTCATGCCCAAGGGCACCATGCAGAAGTACATCCTCTGCAACTCGGACGAATCCGAGCCGGGTACCTGCAAGGACCGCGACATCCTGCGTTACAACCCGCATTCGGTCGTGGAAGGCATGGCGATCGCCTGCTACGCCACCGGCAGCACCGTGGGCTACAACTACCTGCGCGGTGAGTTCCACCACGAGCCCTTCGAGAACTTCGAGCAGGCCCTGGCCGACGCGTACGCGAACGGCTGGCTGGGCAAGAACATCCTCGGCAGCGGCGTGGACATCGACATCTACGGCGCGCTCGGCGCCGGCGCCTACATCTGCGGCGAAGAAACCGCGCTGATGGAGTCGCTGGAAGGCAAGAAGGGCCAGCCGCGCTACAAGCCGCCGTTCCCGGCCAATTTCGGCCTGTACGGCAAGCCGTCGACGATCAACAACACCGAGACCTATGCCTCGGTGCCGGCGATCATCCGCAACGGCCCGGAATGGTTCCAGAGCCTGAGCCTGACCAAGAACGGCGGTCCGAAGATCTTCTCGGTCTCCGGCTGCGTGCAGAAGGGCGGCAACTTCGAAGTGCCGCTCGGCACCACCTTCGATGAACTGCTGGAAATGGCCGGTGGCCTCAAGCCGGGCCGCACCCTGAAGGGCGCGGTTCCGGGCGGCGTCTCGATGCCGGTGCTGAAGGCCGAGGAGCTCAAGGGCCTGCAGATGGACTACGACACCCTGCGTGCCCTCGGCACCGGTCTGGGGTCGGGCGCCATCGTGGTGCTCGACGATAGCGTCTGCTGCGTCAAGTTCGCCTGCCGCATCTCGCAGTTCTTCCACAAGGAATCCTGTGGCCAGTGCACCCCGTGCCGCGAAGGTACCGGCTGGATGCACCGCGTTCTGGAGCGCATCGTCGCCGGCAAGGCCACGATGGAAGACCTGCACCAGTTGAAGGCAGTGGCCGGCCAGATCGAAGGCCACACCATCTGCGCGTTCGGTGAAGCGGCGGCATGGCCCATCCAGGGCTTCCTGCGCCAGTTCTGGGACGAATTCGAGTACTACATCGTCAACGGTCATTCGATGGTTGACGGCAAGAAGGTGGAGGCAGCCGCTGCATGAGCGCGCAACCCAACAATCCTGGTGGCACCCCGGCGATCGTGCCGGAAGGGCATGTGACCGTCGAAATCGACGGCCAGTCCCTGGTCGTGCCCAAGGGCTCGATGATCATCCAGGCCGCCGACAAGGCCGGCATTCCGATCCCGCGCTTCTGCTACCACGAGAAGCTGCCGATCGCGGCCAACTGCCGCATGTGCCTGGTGGACGTCGAGAAGTCGCCCAAGCCGGCGCCGGCCTGCGCCACGCCGGTCATGGATGGCATGAAGGTCGCCACCCGCAGTGAAAAGGCACTGAAGTTCCAGCGCTCGGTGATGGAGTTCCTGCTGATCAACCATCCGCTGGACTGCCCGATTTGCGATCAGGGCGGCGAGTGCGAGCTGCAGGACGTCTCGCTCGGCTATGGCCGTTCGGTGAGCCGCTTCAACGAGCGCAAGCGTGTGGTGCCGGACGAGGACATGGGTCCGCTGGTCGCCACCGAAATGACCCGCTGCATCCAGTGCACCCGCTGCGTCCGCTTCACCGCCGACGTTGCCGGTACCTACGAACTGGGTGGCATGTACCGCGGTGAAAGCCTGCAGATCGGTACCTACGACGGCAAGCCGCTGACCACCGAGCTGTCCGGCAACGTCGTCGACGTGTGCCCGGTCGGCGCGCTGACCAACAAGGTGTTCCAGTTCCGCGCCCGTCCGTGGGAACTGACCGCACGCGAGTCGCTGGGTTATCACGACGCGATGGGCTCGAACCTGTTCCTGCACGTGCGTCGCGGCGAAGTGCTGCGCGTGGTGCCGCGCGACAACGAGTCGGTCAACGAATGCTGGCTGTCCGACCGCGACCGCTACTCCCACCAGGGCCTGTACAGCGAAGACCGTGCGGTCAAGCCGCTGCGCAAGGTCAATGGCGAGTGGAAGGAAGTGAGCTGGGCTGAAGGCCTGGCCGCCGCCAAGGAGATCTTCGCCGCAAACCAGGGCGACGACCTCGGCGTGCTGGTGCACCCGTCGGCCTCCAACGAGGAAGGCGCGCTGCTGGCCCGCCTGGCCAAGGGCCTGGGCACCACCAACATCGATCACCGCATCAACAACCGCGACTTCTCCGACGCTGCCGTGGCCGACGTGTTCGGCCTGCCGCTGGCCGAGATCGAAGGCGCGGACAGCATCGTCGTGCTCGGCAGCAACATCCGCCACGAGCTGCCGCTGCTGCACGCCCGCCTGCGCAAGGCGCAGACCACGCGCAACGCGAAGATCCACGCGGTCAACCCGGTCGACTTCGACTTCGCCTTCAAGCTGGCCGGCAAGCAGATCGTCGCACCGTCGAAGTTCGTCGACGCGCTGGGCAATGCCGAGCTGCGCGAGGCCGTGAAGGGCGCCAACAACGCCGTCCTGATCGTCGGTGCGATCGCCGAAAACCACCCGCAGGCGGCCGCCATCCGCGCCGCCGCGCGTGACTTCGCCGCCGCCACCGGTGCCAGGCTGTGCCGCATCCCGCAGGGCGCCAACGCCGTGGGTCTGGCCCGCGCCGGCGTGCTGCCGGCCGGCAAGGACGTCAATGCCATGCTGGCCCAGCCGCGCAAGGCATATGCCCTGTACGGCATCGAGCCGGGTCTGGACTTCGCCGACGCCGCCGCTGCCCGCAAGGCACTGGCCGGTGCGCAGGTGGTGGCCTTCAGCCAGTTCGCCTGCGCCTCGACCCGCGACGTGGCCGACGTGATCCTGCCGATCGGCGCACTGCCGGAAGTGGACGCCACCCTGACCAACCTCGATGGTCGCGAGCAGTCGGCCCGTGCCGGCGGCAAGCTGCCGGGCGAGGCCCGTGAAGGGTGGCGCGTGCTGCGTGCACTGGGTGGCGAGCTCTCGCTGGCCGGTTTCGAGTTCATCGACCTGGCCGGCCTGCGCGCCAGCCTGGCGCCGGTCAGCGTCACCGTTGCGTCGTCGGCCGCCGCGCCGGTCGCCGTTGACGGGCTGGAAGTGGCCTCGACCCCGGCGATCTACCGTACCGATGCGGTGGTCCGTCGCGCCCAGGCGCTGCAGTCGCACCCGCTCAACAACGCGCCGCGCATCGTGCTCAACGCCGACGACGCCGCACGCCTGCAGCTGGTTGAAGGGCAGATGGCCAAGGTCGGCACCGATGCCGGTCGCGCCACGCTGCCGGTGGTGGTCGACGCCCGCGTCGCCGCAGGGTCGGTCTGGATTGAATCGGGCCACGGTGCTACCGCGCCGCTGGGTGCCGCACGCGTAACGGTGGTGGCTGCATGAACGAATTGCTGTTGAACGCGGTCGATCCGCTGCACCAGTGGCTGCTGTCGCTGGGCGAAATCGGCGCGCTGGCCTGGATCATCCTGAAGATCCTGGTGATCACCATGCCGGTGATCATCTCGGTGGCCTTCTACGTGGTCTGGGAACGCAAGCTGATCGGCTGGATGCACGTCCGCCACGGCCCGATGTACGTGGGCATGGGCATCTTCCAGGCCTTCGCCGACGTCTTCAAACTGCTGTTCAAGGAAATCATCCAGCCGGCCAGCTCGCACAAGGCCATGTTCGTGCTGGCACCGCTGATCACCCTGGCCCCGGCCTTCGCGGCGTGGTCGGTGATTCCCTTCGATGCGAAGATCGTGCTGTCCAACGCCAACGCCGGCCTGCTGTACCTGCTGGCGATGACCTCGCTGGGCGTGTACGGCATCATCCTCGCCGGTTGGGCCTCCAACTCGAAGTACGCGTTCCTGGGTGCGATGCGCGCTTCGGCGCAGATGATCAGCTACGAAATCGCGATGGGCTTTGCCCTGGTCGGCGTGATGATCGCCTCGGGCAGCCTCAACCTGAGCAACATCGTGCTGGCCCAGGCGGGCAACTCCGGTCTGTTCGACTGGTTCCTGCTGCCGCTGTTCCCGCTGTTCGTCGTGTACTGGGTGTCCGGCGTGGCCGAAACCAACCGCGCGCCGTTCGACGTGGTGGAAGGCGAATCGGAAATCGTCGCCGGCCACATGGTCGAGTACTCCGGCGGTGCGTTCGCGCTGTTCTTCCTGGCCGAATACGCCAACATGATCCTGATCAGCTTCCTGATCTCGATCTTCTTCCTCGGCGGCTGGCTGAGCCCGATCCAGGGCTGGGTCACCGCGGACATCTCGCCGTGGATCGACTGGATCTGGAAGGGCGGCTGGCCGTGGCTGCTGCTGAAGGTGTTCTTCTTCGCCAGCTCGTACATCTGGTTCCGTGCCAGCTTCCCGCGCTTCCGTTACGACCAGATCATGCGTCTGGGCTGGAAGGTCTTCATCCCGCTCACCATCGCGTGGATTGCAGTGACGGCGTTGATGGTGTTCTACGGCGTGATCCAGAAGGGCGTCTAAGTGATGAATCGAATTACCCATTACTTCAAAAGCCTGCTGCTCCTTGAGCTGCTCGGGGGGCTGTGGCTGACCCTGAAGTACGCGTTCAAGCCGAAGTACACCCTGATGTACCCGATGGAGAAGTTCCCGCAGTCGCCGCGTTTCCGCGGCCTGCACGCGCTGCGCCGTTACCCCAACGGCGAAGAACGCTGCATCGCATGCAAGCTGTGCGAAGCGGTGTGCCCGGCGCTGGCGATCACCATCGATTCGGCCAAGCGCGAGGACGGCACCCGCCGTACCACCCGTTACGACATCGATCTGTTCAAGTGCATCTTCTGCGGCTTCTGTGAAGAAAGCTGCCCGGTGGACTCGATCGTCGAGACCCACATCCTCGAGTACCACTTCGAGAATCGTGGCGAGAACATCGTTACCAAGCCGCAGCTGCTGGCCATCGGTGATCGGCTTGAAGCCGAAATCGCCGAGCGTCGCGCCGCCGATGCCGCTTTCCGCTGAGGTCGAATGATGGATTGGGTAAATATCGCTTTCTGGGTCTTCTCCATCGTGGCGGGCATTTCCGCTGCGGCGGTGATCAGCGTGCGCAATCCGGTGTATGCCGTGTTGTGCCTGATCCTGACCTTCTTCTCCGTGGCCTGCATCTGGATTCTGGTGGGCGCCGAGTTCCTGGGCGTGGCTCTGGTGCTGGTGTACGTCGGCGCGGTCATGGTGTTGTTCCTGTTCGTGGTGATGATGCTGGACATCGACGCCTCCAACCTGCGTGAGGGCTGGGTGCGTTACCTGCCGATCGGGCTGGTGGTCGCAGTGACCATGCTGGTGCAGATGCTGGTGCTGATCGGGGTGAAGGGCAGGGCGGTCAATCCGTTCCCGGCCGACAACGCCGCCGCGCTGGCCGCCGACACCTCCAACATCACCTGGCTGGCCCGCAGCCTGTTCACCGAGTACCTGCTGCCGTTCGAGTTCGCCGCCGTCATCCTCACCGTGGCCGTGGTTGCCGCCGTGATGCTGACCCTGCGTCGTCGCAGTGGCCTGAAGACCCAGAACCCGTCCCTGCAGACGATGGTGAAGGGCAGCGACCGCCTGCGCATCGTCAAGATGGACGCGGAAAAGCCGCTGGTGCACACCGTTACCAAGCCGTCGAGCGACGAGGAGGCCAAGCCATGATTACCCTCGGCCATATTCTGGCGCTGGGCGCGCTGCTGTTCTGCATCAGCCTTGCCGGCATCTTCCTCAACCGCAAGAACATCATCGTGCTGCTGATGTCGGTCGAGCTGATGCTGCTGTCGGTCAACATCAATTTCGTCGGGTTCTCGCGGGAACTGGGTGACACGGCCGGACAGCTGTTCGTCTTCTTCATCCTGACCGTGGCCGCGGCCGAGGCCGCCATCGGCCTCGCGATCCTGGTAACCCTGTTCCGTAACCGCCGCACCATCAATGTCGGCGAAGTCGATTCGCTGAAGGGCTGATCCGTAGATGGAAATCACTCTCTCCAAGAGTCTGTTGATCGCAGTGGTGCTTGCACCGCTGTTCGGCAGCATCATCGCTGGCCTGTTCGGTCGTCAGGTGGGTCGCGCTGGCGCGCAGGCGGTCACGATCCTCGGCGTCGCAGTGAGCTGCGTCCTCTCCAGCTATGTCCTGTACATGCTGCTGTGGGGCGGTGCCCAGCCGTACAACGAAAACGTCTACACGTTCTTCGAAGTGGGCCGCTACTCCGCCCATGTCGGGTTCATGATCGACAAGCTGACCGCGATGATGATGGTCGTGGTGACCTTCGTGTCGTTCCTGGTGCACGTGTACACCATCGGCTACATGCAGGATGACCCGGGCTACCAGCGGTTCTTCAGCTACATCTCGCTGTTCACCTTCTCGATGCTCACCCTGGTGATGAGCAACAACTTCCTGCAGCTGTTCTTCGGCTGGGAAGCGGTGGGTCTGGTGTCGTACCTGCTGATCGGTTTCTGGTTCAAGCGCCCGACCGCGATCTTCGCCAACATGAAGGCGTTCCTGGTCAACCGCGTCGGCGACTTCGGCTTCATCCTCGGCATCGCCGGTGTGATGTGGGTGTTCGGCACCCTGGATTACGCCACCGTGTTCGCCAACGCGCCGGTGCTGGCGCAGCCGGAGATGGCGCTGCAGGTCTGGTCGGGTTCGATCAGCCTGTTCGGCCAGAGCTACCAGCTGATGAACGAGCCGGTCATCTGGTCGATCGCCACCATCATCTGCATCTGCCTGTTCATCGGTGCGATGGGCAAGTCCGCCCAGGTGCCGCTGCACGTCTGGCTGCCGGACTCGATGGAAGGCCCGACCCCGATCTCGGCACTGATCCACGCCGCCACGATGGTCACCGCGGGCATCTTCATGGTCACCCGCATGTCGCCGCTGTTCGAGCTGTCGCAGACGGCCCTGAACTTCGTGCTGTTCATCGGTGCCACCACGGCCTTCTTCACCGGCCTGATCGGCATCGTGCAGAACGACATCAAGCGCGTCGTCGCGTACTCCACGCTGTCCCAGCTGGGTTACATGACGGTGGCACTGGGCGTGTCGGCTTACTCGGCGGCCGTGTTCCACCTGATGACCCACGCCTTCTTCAAGGCGCTGCTGTTCCTCGGCGCGGGCTCGGTGATCATCGCCATGCACCACGAGCAGGACATGCGCAAGATGGGCGGCCTGCGCAAGTACATGCCGATCACCTTCGTGACCATGTGGATCGGCACGTTGGCCCTGGTGGGCACGCCGTTCTTCTCCGGCTTCTACTCCAAGGACACCATCATCGAGGCCGCGCAGCACCATGCGCACGTGTCGTCGAGCTGGGTGGCCACCTACGGGTACTGGGCGGTGCTGGGTGGCGTGATCGTCACCAGCTTCTACAGCTTCCGTCTGCTGTTCCTGACCTTCCACGGCAAGGAGCGCTTCCGCGACGCGCATGACGACCACGGCCACGGCCATGACGATCATCACGCGGCCCATGACGACCATCATCATGCCGCCGACGCGCATGCTGCCGACGCGCACCATGACGACCACGGTCATGGCCACGGCCCGCACGAGCCGCACGAGACCCCGTGGGTGGTCACGCTGCCGCTGATCCTGCTGGCGATCCCGTCGATCGTGATCGGCTTCTTCAGCATCGGTCCGATGCTGTACGGCACCGGTTGGTCGGGCGACCACGCCGAGCATGCGATCCCGGGCCAGGTGCATTCGTTCTTCACCGGCATCGTCGACTTCTACAACCCGGCGCGCGACACCATCGGTGCGCTGGCCGAAGAGTTCCACGGTCCGGTCGCCTTTGCGCTGCACGGCATGATGGCGCCTGCGTTCTTCCTGACCGTGGCCGGTTTCCTGCTGGCGGTGCTGTTCTACCTGTGGAAGCCGGAGCTGGCGGGCAAGGCCCGCAGCACCTTCGCGCCGCTGGTGTCGGTGCTGGAGAACAAGTACGGTTTCGACAAGCTCTGGATCGGCGGTCTCGCCGGTGGCGGCATCAAGCTGGGCAAGGTTTCGCGCGCGATCGACACGAACGTCGTCGATGGTGTGGTGGTCAACGGTTCGGCACGCCTGATCGATCTGGCGGCCAACCTGCTGCGTCGCACCCAATCCGGTTTCCTCTATCACTACGCCTTCGCGATGATCATCGGCCTGATTGCCCTCCTGGGCGTCCTGATGCATTACCTGCGTTGATGACCTGTACGGAATAAGAAGACGTGTCGAACTGGCCCCTACTCAGTGTTCTCATCTGGCTGCCGATCATCGGCGGTGCCCTGATCCTTGCCATCCGTGACGCCCAAACCGCCCGCTGGGCGTCGCTGGGCGTGGCGGTGCTGACCTTCGTGGCCAGCCTGTCGCTGCTCAGCGGCTACGACGTGGCCAACGACGCGCTGCAGTTCGTCGAAACCCGCGCCTGGATCCCGTCCTACAACATCGGCTACAACCTTGGCGTCGATGGCATCGCGATCGCGCTGATCCTGTTGACCACGCTGGTCTCGGTCCTGGCCCTGATCGGCGCCTGGAGCGCGATCGACAAGCGCGTCAACCAGTACGTGGCCGCCTTCCTGATCCTGGAAGGCGTCACGGTCGGCATCTTCGCCGCGACCGACGCGATGCTGTTCTACGTGTTCTTCGAAGCGATGCTGATCCCGATGTTCCTGATCATCGGTGTCTGGGGCGGCCCGCGCCGCATCTACGCGGCGATGAAGTTCTTCCTGTACACCTTCCTCGGCTCGGTGCTGATGCTGGTGGCACTGATCTACCTGTACCTGAAGGGCGGCAGCTTCCAGCTGGCCGACCTGTACCAGCTGCAGCTCTCGGCCGCCGAGCAGACCTGGATCTTCTTCGCCTTCCTGATCGCGTTCGCGGTCAAGGTGCCGATGTTCCCGGTGCACACCTGGCTGCCGGACGCGCACGTGGAAGCGCCGACCGCCGGTTCGGTGATCCTGGCCGCCATCGCACTGAAGATCGGTGGTTACGGTTTCCTGCGCTTCAACCTGCCGATCGTCCCGGACGCATCGCAGGAGTGGGCATGGCTGGTGATTGCCCTGTCGCTGATCGCGGTGATCTACGTCGGCCTGGTCGCCCTGGTGCAGGACGACATGAAGAAGCTGATCGCCTATTCGTCGATCGCGCACATGGGCTTTGTCACCCTGGGCACCTTCATCGCACTGTGGCTGGTGCGTGACGCCGGCAACGCCGACGCTGCCCGTCTGGGCCTGCAGGGCGCGATGGTGCAGATGATTTCGCACGGCTTCGTGTCCGGCGCGATGTTCTCCTGCGTGGGCGTGCTGTACGACCGCATGCACAGCCGCCGCATCGCCGATTACGGCGGCGTGGTCAACGTGATGCCGTGGTTCGCCACCTTTGCCATGCTGTTCTTCATGGCCAATGCGGGTCTGCCGGGTACCAGCGGTTTCGTTGGTGAGTTCATGATCATCATGGCCAGTTTCCAGCGCAATCCGTGGCTGGCACTGGGCGCGGCCACCACCCTGGTGATCACCGCGGCCTATACGCTGTGGCTGTACAAGCGCGTGTTCTTCGGTGAAGTGGCTAATGCCCATGTCGCCGAACTGAAGGACATCAACGGTCGCGAGTGGCTGGTGCTGGGTGTGTTTGCCGTGGGCACCCTTGCCCTGGGCCTGTACCCCAAGCCGCTGACCGACCTGATGGAGCCCTCGATCGCGAAGCTGGCGATGCAGATCGCATCCAGCAAGCTGCTGTAATCGGGCCGTCGAGAGTATTGATTCCAGGATTTGATGATGACCACCTCGCCGCTGTTGCCACTGACCGCCGCCGACCTGCCGCCGCTCGCTCCCGAGCTGGTGCTGATTGGTAGCGCCTTCACCTTGTTGATCCTGGATCTGTTCATCAGCGAAAAGAACAAGATATGGACCCACCTGTTCTCGGTTGCCGCGCTGGGCGTGGTGCTGTTCATGCTCGCCACCGGCGTGGGCGGGCAGGGCGAGGTGTTCCACGGCATGTTCGTCCGCGACACCGCGGCCGACGTGATGAAAACCGTGATCGTGCTGTGCAGCGGTCTGACCCTGGTCTACGGCTGGAGCTACCTGCGCGAACGCAAGCTGTTCCAGGGCGAGATTCCGGTGCTGATCCTGTTCGGCACCGCCGGCATGATGATCCTGGTCTCGGCCGGCAGCCTGCTGATGGTCTACCTGGGCCTGGAACTGCTGGCGCTGTGCTCCTACGCGCTGGTGGCCAGCAACCGTGAGAACGGCCTGGCCTCCGAAGCGGCGATGAAGTACATCGTGCTTGGCTCGCTGGCCTCCGGCCTGCTGCTGTACGGCATGTCGCTGATCTACGGCGCCACCGGTTCGCTGCACCTGGACGTGATCCACGCCGCGATTCCGCACTCGGAAGAGAAGATGCTGCTGCTGACCGGCGCCGTCTTCATGATTGCCGGCGTGGCCTTCAAGCTCGGCGCGGCCCCGTTCCACATGTGGCTGCCCGACGTGTACCAGGGCGCTCCGGCCCCGGTCGCGCTGTTCATCAGCTCGGCACCGAAGCTGGCCGCGTTCGGTATGGCCTACCGCCTGCTGGAAGTGGGCGTGGGCCCGCTGTCCGACGAGTGGAAGTACCTGATCGGTGGCCTGGCCGCGCTGTCGCTGGTGGTCGGCAACCTGATGGCGATCGCCCAGACCAACCTCAAGCGCATGCTGGCGTACTCGACCGTGTCGCACATCGGCTTCCTGCTGCTCGGCATCGCCGGCGGTGGCGAGCAGGGCTACGCGGCGGCGCTGTTCTATGCCCTGAGCTACGCGATCATGTCGACCGCCGGCTTCGGCGCGATCATCGCGCTGTCGCGCAGCGGCTTCGAGGCAGAGAACATCAATGACTTCAAGGGTCTGAACGCCCGCAACCCGTGGATGGCCGGCCTGGTGCTGTGCATCATGGCGTCGATGGCCGGCATTCCGCCGTTCCTGGGCTTCTGGACCAAGCTGGCCGTCCTCGGCGCAGCGATCAACGGCGGCATGCTGTGGCTGGCGATCCTGGGCGTGCTGTGCGCGGTGGTGGGTTGCTTCTACTACCTGCGCGTCATCAAGGTCATGTACTTCGATGAGCCGGTGGGCGAGCCGCTGCCGGCCAACAACGACCGCGTGCTGGGCGTGGTGCTGGGCGTGAACGCCTTGGCGCTGCTGGCCCTGGGTCTGGCCTGGAACCCGATCATGGTCTGGTGCCAGCAGGCATTTGCACATCTTGCGTAAAAAACGATACAAAACTGCGCAATTAGTGTAATATTCGTTTCCTGAGTTGTTGATGCAGCGGTTTCGCCAGAACATCGTTGCGGTAGGTTCCCACCTCTGGTGGGCTCACCAACTCTTCCGCTTCTGCTGCGGGGTGGAGCAGTCTGGCAGCTCGTCGGGCTCATAACCCGAAGGTCGCAGGTTCAAATCCTGCCCCCGCTACCATATCGACCCGATGCAGATCGGGTGGTGGACGAATCAGGCGATCCCGGCAACGGGGTCGCCTTTTTCGTTGCAGGGATCGGGATCGATTCCGCGTTGTTAACAAAGGGGTTGCGCGGGAGTGAAAACTCCCTTACAATTCCGCTTCTGCTGCGGGGTGGAGCAGTCTGGCAGCTCGTCGGGCTCATAACCCGAAGGTCGCAGGTTCAAATCCTGCCCCCGCTACCACAGAAAATCTGCAGTGCAGATGCAGTAGACGAAAAGGCGATTCCGGCAACGGAGTCGCTTTTTTCGTTGGGGGATCGCTACCACGGCGTCCTGTCTGCAGATGCCGTCGGAGGCTGCCTGCGTCGCCCCGGTCGCCCCGGTCGCCCTGGTCGCCCTGCGTGGCCTGCGGTTGAGGCTGCGCGTTGTGCCTGCGCTGCACCCGTTCCCGGTGATGGGCCCGGCGTCCATCCGGTGCCGGCGGGGCAACCCGTCTCCAATACGCCCCAGCCATTGCACCAGCGCGGTGCAACGGCTATCATCAGCGGCTTAGCGGACTATCCATGCGCATCCTTTCAACGGATGTGAATGCGGCCCGCTACCGGCTTCCAGGAACGGCACCCTGTAACCAGGTCGCCGTGACCCCCCGGAAGGCTGGGCTCGCTGGAACGCACGCCGCGTGTGTTCCCGCTACCGGAATCCAGCATGACCGGAGTTGTACCGGACAAGGGGCCCAGCGGGCCCTTTGTTGTTTCCGGAATGTGGCCAGTGGTGTTGGGCCAGCGCAACTGGCCAAGCCAGTATCTCTTTCAACGAATCAAGGCAGACTGTGAGCGACAAGGCAACCGAAATCGCGAATCTGCTCGCCCCCACCGTTCAGTCGCTGGGTCTCGAGCTGCTGGGTGTGGAGTATCTGACTGCCCCGGGCGGTGCGACCCTGCGCCTGTACATCGACGTGCCGCTGGCCGAACAGCCCGAGCGCATCGTCAACATCGACGACTGCGAGCGCGTCAGCCGTGAAGTGTCCGCGCAGCTGGACGTGGAAGACCCGATCAGCGCCAACTACACGCTGGAAGTCTCCTCGCCCGGCGTCGACCGTCCGCTGTTCACGGGCGAGCAGTTCGAACGCGCCATCGGCGAATCCGCCAAGGTGACGTTGAAGCTGCCGCAGGATGGCCGCCGCCGCCTGCAGGGCGAGATTCTCGCCGTGGATCTGGAACAGGGTACGGTCACCTTCAAGGTCGACAATGCCCCTTTCACCGCCGATGTCGAGAATATCGACAAGGCACGCATCATGCCGGACTGGGCCGCCCTCGGCCTGGCTCCGACCAAACCGACTGGCCCGGCACCCAAGCAGGGTGGCAAGGCGAACAAGAAACCATCCAACGAGCCGGCGGCCAAGAAGCCGCGCGCGGAGTGAGCCAATGAGCAAGGAACTTTTGCTGGTAGTGGATGCGGTCGCCAATGAAAAGGGCGTTCCGCGTGAAGTGATCTTCGAGGCCATCGAGGCTGCACTGGCGTCGGCCGCGAAGAAGCGTTATCCGGACCAGGAAGTGCTGGCCCGTGTGTCGATCGACCACAAGGACGGCAACTACGAAACGTTCCGCCGCTGGGAAGTGGTGGCCGATGATGTGGTGATGGAATCCCCGGATCGTCAGATCCGCCTGATGGATGCCATCGACGAAGCCGACGGCGTCGAGGTTGGCGACTACATCGAAGAGCAGATCGAGAACCCGGACTTCGGCCGTATCGCCGCACAGGCCGCCAAGCAGGTGATCGTCCAGCGCGTGCGCGAAGCCGAACGTCAGCAGGTCGTCGATGCGTGGAAGGATCGCGTGGGCGAACTGGTCACCGGTGTGGTCAAGCGCGCCGAGCGCGGCAACATCTATGTGGACCTGGGCGGCAACGCCGAGGCCTTCATTCCGAAGGACAAGGGCATCCCGCGCGACGTGCTGCGCGCTGGCGACCGCGTGCGCGGTTACCTGGCCGAAGTCCGTTCGGAACCGCGTGGCCCGCAGCTCTTCATCAGCCGCGCCGCGCCGGAATTCATGATCGAACTGTTCAAGCTCGAAGTGCCGGAAGTCGGCCAGGGCCTGGTCGAGATCAAGGCCTGCGCACGTGATCCGGGCGACCGCGCCAAGATTGCCGTGCTGGCCCATGACGCGCGCACCGATCCGATCGGTGCCTGCATCGGCATGCGCGGTTCGCGCGTGCAGGCCGTGTCCAACGAGCTCAATGGCGAGCGCGTGGACATCGTGCTGTGGAACGACAACCCTGCCAACTTCGTCATCAACGCGATGGCCCCGGCGGAAGTGCAGTCGATCATCGTCGATGAAGAAAAGCATTCGATGGACCTGGCCGTGGCGGAAGAGCGCCTGGCCCAGGCGATCGGCAAGGGCGGCCAGAACGTGCGCCTTGCCAGCCGCCTGACCGGTTGGCAGCTCAATGTGATGACCCAGGACCAGGTGACCGCCAAGTCCGAGGCAGAGCAGGGCGTTGCCCGCCAGCTGTTCATGGACAAGCTGGAAGTGGATGAAGAAATCGCCGCCATCCTGGTGACCGAAGGCTTCAACACCGTGGAAGAAATCGCCTACGTCCCGGTCGGCGAACTGCTGGCCGTGGAAGGCTTCGACGAAGACATCGTCGAAGAGCTGCGTGCCCGTGCCCGCGATGCGCTGCTCAACGAAGCGCTGGCGGTGGAAGAGGGTCTGGAGGACGGTTCGCCGGCCGAAGACCTGCTCGCCCTGGAAGGCATGGACGAGGCGACCGCCTACGCCCTGGCCGGACATGGCGTGCGAACCAGTGAGGACCTGTCGGACCTGGCCGCCGACGAGATCCTCGAGTTCGGTATCGAGGACCTGGACCAGGAGCGCGCCGCCGCTCTGATCCTGGCCGCCCGAGCCGAGGAGATCGCCCGCCTGGAGCGCGGCGAATGAGCCAGCGATGAACAGTGCCCTGACCCGCTCAGGGCTTAGACTCCGCGCTGCCTTCGCACGTTTCGAGGGAGCGCCAACCAGATCATAGGATCCGAATGTCGCAGCAAACCACCATCCGCAAGCTTGCCGAACTGGTCAACACCCCGGTCGATAAACTGCTCGTACAGCTTGCCGAAGCCGGCATGAAGTTCAGCGGTCCCGACCAGGTCGTGACCAGCACCGAGAAGGTGAAGCTCCTGGGCTTCCTTCGTCGTTCGCACGGCAAGACCGAGCAGCCCGCCGAGAGCACCGACGAGGCAGCCAAGAAGATCACCCTGAACCGTCGCAAGTTGCAGGAAGTGACCGTCAGCGCCGGCCGCAGCAAGACCACCGTCAATGTTGAGGTGCGCCAGAAGCGTACCTACACCAAGGACAGCAGTGGCAAGGCGATGACGCCGGATGAGGAGCGCGCCGACATCCTGCGCAAGCTGGAGGAATCCCGCCAGCGCAATCTGGACGAGCAGCGCGCACTGGCCGAGAAGGACCGTGCGCGCGACGAAGAAATCGCCCGCAAGCGTCAGGAAGAAATCGACGCCAAGGAACGTGCCGAAGCCGAGCGCAAGGCGGCCGAGGCCGCTGCCGAAGCGGCCAGGAACGCACCGCCCGCACCGGCCCCGGTTGCAGCCAAGCCTGCCGCCGCCGATGCGCCGGCCCGTGGCCCGCGTCCGTCCGCTCCGTCGGCGGCACGTCCGGCACCGCGTGCGGACGACCGCAACTCGAACAACAACAATCGCCCGGGCGCCAAGCGCGACGACGATGGTGGCAACCGCTTCGCCGGTCAGCTGCATCTGTCGGCCGCCGATCGTGCCCGTCGCGGCAACAACAGCAACTCGCGCGGTCGTCCGACCGGGCGCGTGCAGCACGGTGGCCGCCGCGACAGCAACCAGTCGCGCAGTGGCGGTGGTGCACATGGTTTCGAACGTCCGGTCGCACCGATCGTGCGTGACGTCACCATCGGCGACACCATCACCGTGGCCGATCTGGCCCAGAAGCTGGCCGTCAAGGGCGGCGATGTGGTCAAGGCGCTGTTCAAGATGGGCGTCATGGCGACCATCACCCAGACCATCGACCACGACACCGCCGCGCTGGTGACCGAAGAACTCGGCCACAACGTGATCCGTGCCAACACCAACGACGCCGAAGACGCGCTGCTGGCGCTGGCTGGTGGCAACCAGGGCGAGCCGGTGGCACGTCCGCCGGTGGTCACCATCATGGGCCACGTCGATCACGGCAAGACCTCGCTGCTGGATTACATCCGCCGCACCAAGGTCGCCACGGGCGAAGCCGGTGGCATCACCCAGCACATCGGTGCCTACCATGTTGAAACGCCGAAGGGCGTGATCAGCTTCCTGGATACCCCGGGCCACGCGGCGTTTACGTCCATGCGTGCCCGTGGTGCCAAGCTGACCGACATCGTGGTGCTGGTGGTGGCAGCCGACGACGGCGTCATGCCGCAGACCAAGGAAGCCATCCAGCACGCCCGTTCGGCGGGTGTGCCGCTGATCGTGGCGATCAACAAGATCGACAAGTCCGGCGCCGATCCGATGCGCGTCAAGAACGAGCTGCTCACCGAGCAGGTCGTGTCCGAAGACTTCGGCGGCGACACCCAGATGGTCGAGATCTCGGCCAAGGCGGGTCTGGGCATCGACGACCTGCTCGACGCGATTTCGATCCAGGCCGAACTGCTGGAACTGAAGGCCGTGGCCGACGGCCGCGCCAGTGGCGTGGTCATCGAGTCCTCGCTGGACAAGGGCCGTGGCCCGATCGCCACCGTGCTGGTGCAGCAGGGTTCGCTGAAGAAGGGCGACTACCTGGTCTGCGGTATCCAGTACGGCCGCGTGCGCGCCCTGTTCGACGAAACCGGCAAGCAGCCGGACCAGGCCGGTCCGTCGATTCCGGTGCAGGTGCTGGGTCTGTCCGGCGTGCCGGATGCCGGCGACGACTTCGTCGTGGTCGAAGACGAGCGTCTGGCCAAGGACGTCGCGCAGCAGCGCGAAACCAAGCGCCGTGAATCACGCCTGGTCCAGTCGGCGGGCAGCCGCATGGAAGACATCATGGCGACCCTGGGCAAGGGCGATGGCCAGCAGGTGCTGAACCTGGTGATCAAGGCCGACGTGCAGGGTTCGGTGCAGGCGCTGAGCCAGGCACTGGTGGCGCTGTCCAACGAAGACATCCGCATCAACGTGATCCACTCCGGCGTGGGCGGCATCACCGAGTCGGACGCCAACTCGGCCGTCGCTTCCAAGGCCACCGTCATCGGCTTCAACGTGCGTGCCGACGCCTCCGCGCGTCGCATCATTGAATCCAACGGCGTTGACCTGCGTTACTTCTCGATCATCTATGACGTGATCGATCAGGTGAAGCAGGTGGCTTCCGGTCTGCTCGGCGTGGAAATCCGCGAAGAGATCATCGGTATCGCCCAGGTGCGCGACGTGTTCCGCAGCTCCAAGTTCGGTGCGGTGGCCGGCTGTATGGTCATCGAAGGCACGGTCAAGCGCAGCAAGCCGATCCGCGTCCTGCGCGATAGCGTGGTGGTGTTCGAAGGCGAGCTGGAATCGCTGCGTCGCTTCAAGGAGAACGTCGAGGAAGTCCGCAACGGTACCGAATGCGGTATCGGCGTGAAGGCTTACAACGACGTCAAGCCGGGCGACCAGATCGAGTGCTTCGAGCGTATCGAAGTGCCGCGCACCCTGTAACAGGGAACAGCAGGGCCCGACCATCGGTCGGGCCCTGCCAACATTCCGGGTTGCGACCAGTGGTCGTGACCCGCCTATCCGAACATTGAAGAGCGTCTCGTGCCAAAAACCTTCCATCGAACCGACCGTGTTTCCGCCCAGATCCGCCGTGAGCTGGGTACGCTCGTGCACAATCTGGTGCGTGTGCACGGCTTGCCCTCGGTGAGCGTTTCCGACGTCGAAATCACCCGTGACATGGCCCACGCCAAGATCTTCGTCACCGCGCTGATGCCCGAGCGTTCGGCAGAAGCGATGAAGGGCCTGAAGGAGCTGTCCTGGGAACTGCGCATGGACCTGGCCAAGGCCATGAAGCTGCGCCATGTCCCCGAGCTGCACTTCCACTACGACGATTCGGTGGACCGCGGCGAGCGCATCGACAACATCCTGCGCGATCTGCCCGACACGCTGGCGGCCGAGAAGAGCCGCGACGTGGATGGCGACGACGCCGATGACGCGGATGACGCCGCGCCGGCCGACAAGGCCTGACGTTACCCGAGATAGCGCCGGGCCACGCCCGGCGGGCCGCGTTGCGCGCGGCAATGATCGACGACACGAGCAGCCGGGCAGCGCCTGGCTCTACGGTGATATTTCATGACCCGAATTACGTTCCGTCGCCTGGACGGCCTCCTGCTGCTCGACAAGCCGGGTGGCATGAGCTCCAACGCGGCGCTGCAGATCGCACGACGCCTGTTCCGTGCCGAAAAGGGCGGCCATACCGGCAGTCTGGATCCGCTGGCCACCGGCCTGCTGCCGCTGTGCTTTGGCGAGGCGACCAAGATCGCGGGACTGCTGCTGGGTTCGGCCAAGGCGTATGACGCCGAGGTCGTGCTGGGCCAGACCACCGACACCGACGATGCCGACGGCACCGTGCTGCGCGAGCGGCCGGTACCGGCGATCAGTGCCGAGGCGCTGGAGGCCGCGCTGGCGCCGCTGCGCGGGCGCATCCGCCAGCGCGCTCCGATCTATTCCGCGCTCAAGCAGGGCGGCGAGCCGCTGTATGTGAAGGCGCGCCGTGGCGACGCCATCGAAGCGCCCGAGCGGGAGGTGGAGGTGCATGCCATCGAGGTGCTGGCGCAGCAGCCGACCCGCTTGACCCTGCGCGTGACCTGCGGCTCGGGTACCTACATCCGCAGCCTCGCCCGCGACCTGGGCGAAACCCTGGGGTGCGGCGCGCATATCGCCGGTCTGCGCCGCCTGTGGGTGGACCCGTTCCGCGATGCGCCGATGGTCACCCTGGAGACGCTGCGGGCAATGGCCGCGCAGGGCGATGAAGCCGGCATGGAGCAGCTGCTGCTGCCGCTGGCCGACGGCCTGGCGCACTACCCGCGGGTCACCCTGGATGCTGAACAGGCGGCCCGGTTCTGCGTGGGCCAGCGCCAGCGCGGTGAAGGCTGGCCGGCGGGGCTGGTGGTCGTGTATGGCCCGGAGGACGCCATTCAGGGTCTGGGACAGGTTGATGACAGTGGATTGCTGGCCTCCCAGCGCCGTTTCAACCTCTGACCGCTGGTCCGGCAATCGCCCCCGGACCTTGTCCCGGCGGGCCGCGCCCGTTACAATTTCGCGGCCTTTTCAGGCATCCCGCGTTGTGCGGGTTCATCCTTTCGTTCACGGCGAGTCGCGCGGTACGTCAATGGGACGTTTCTGCGGGCCACGCATCCAAGAGAAAATAAAATGTCGATCGACACCCAGAAGGTCATTGAAGACAACAAGCGCAGCTCGGCTGACACCGGCTCCCCGGAAGTCCAGGTTGCACTGCTGACCGCCCGCATCGAACTGCTGACCGGCCACTTCAAGACCCACAAGAAGGATCACCACAGCCGTCGTGGTCTGCTGCAGATGGTCAACCGTCGCCGCAGCCTGCTCGACTACCTGAAGAAGAAAGATGGCGTGCGTTACAAGGCCCTGATCGAAAAGCTCGGCCTGCGTCGCTAAGCAGGAATCCCAACCGCGGCGCAGGAATGCGCCGCGGTTTTGTTTTGGTAGTACCGCATCAAACGCCTGGACCGGACCACCGGTCACCCGTCGGCGGCAAGGGTCGCCCGCGGTCCATTCGAAGAAAGCATCATCCCAAGGACATCCCCCGTGGCAAAAATCACCAAAACCTTCCAGTACGGCAAGCACACCGTCACGCTTGAAACCGGCGAAATCGCCCGTCAGGCCGGTGGCGCCGTCATCGTCAAGTTCGACGACACCGTGCTGCTGGTCTCCGCCGTGGCTGCCAAGAGCGCGCGTGAGGGCCAGGACTTCTTCCCGCTGACCTGTGACTATCAGGAGAAGTTCTACGCCGGTGGCCGTATCCCGGGTGGCTTCTTCAAGCGCGAAGGCCGCGCGACCGAGAAGGAGACGCTGATTTCGCGTCTGATCGATCGCCCGATCCGTCCGCTGTTCCCGGAAGACTACAAGAACGAAGTGCAGATCATCGCCACGGTGATGTCGCTGAACCCGGACATCGACGGCGACATCCCGGCGCTGATCGGTGCCTCGGCCGCGCTGTCGCTGGCCGGCACCCCGTTCAAGGGTCCGATCGCCGCTGCCAAGGTCGGTTACAAGAACGGTGAGTACATCCTCAACCCGACCGTGACCGAACTGAAGGATTCGGAGCTGGAACTGGTTGTCGCCGGTACCGCCAACGCCGTGCTGATGGTCGAATCCGAAGCCGCGCTGCTGTCTGAAGACGTGATGCTGGGCGCCGTGACCTTCGGTCACCGCGAAATGCAGAAGGTCATCAACGCGATCAACGAGCTGACCGTGGAAGCCGGCACCAAGCCGTCGACCTGGGTTGCCCCGGCCAAGAACGACGCCCTGATCAGCGCCCTGCAGGAAGCCATCGGCCCGCGTCTGGGCGAAGCCTTCCAGGTGCGCGACAAGCTGCAGCGCCGCGACGCCATCTCGGCGATCAAGAAGGACGTGACCGAGTCGCTGGCTGGCCGTGTGGCCGCCGACGGCTGGAACCCGGCCGAGCTGTCGAAGGAATTCGGCGAGCTGGAATACAGCACCATGCGCAACTCGGTGCTGGACACCAAGGTCCGCATCGACGGCCGTGCGCTGGACACCGTCCGCCCGATCGCCGTGCAGACCGGCATCCTGCCGCGTACCCACGGATCCTCGCTGTTCACCCGCGGTGAAACGCAGGCCATCGTGACCATCACCCTGGGCACCGCCCGTGATGGCCAGGTCATCGATGCCGTGTCCGGTGAGTACAAGGACAACTTCCTGTTCCATTACAACTTCCCCCCGTACTCGGTGGGTGAGACCGGCCGCATGATGGGCCCGAAGCGTCGCGAAATCGGCCACGGCCGTCTCGCCAAGCGCGGCGTGCTGGCAGTGATGCCGTCGCTGGAAGCCTTCCCGTACACCATTCGCGTGGTGTCGGAAATCACCGAATCCAACGGCTCTTCGTCGATGGCCTCGGTCTGCGGTTCCTCGCTGGCCCTGATGGACGCCGGCGTGCCGGTGAAGTCGCCGGTCGCGGGTATCGCGATGGGTCTGGTCAAGGAAGGCGAGCGCTTCGTCGTCCTGTCCGACATCCTGGGTGACGAAGATCACCTGGGCGACATGGACTTCAAGGTCGCCGGTACCGCTGAGGGCATCTCCGCCCTGCAGATGGACATCAAGATCGAAGGCATCACCGAAGAGATCATGAAGCAGGCACTGCAGCAGGCCAAGGCTGGCCGTCTGCACATCCTCGGCGAAATGGCCCACGGCCTGACCGCACCGCGTCAGGAGCTGTCGGACTACGCGCCGCGCCTGCTGACCATCAAGATCCACCCGGACAAGATCCGCGAAGTGATCGGCAAGGGTGGTTCCACCATCCAGGCCATCACCAAGGAAACCGGCACCCAGATCGACATCCAGGACGACGGCACCATCGTCATCGCCTCGGTGAACGCGATCGCGGCGCAGGCAGCCAAGTCGCGCATCGAGCAGATCACCTCGGACGTCGAGCCGGGCCGCATCTACGAAGGCAAGGTCGCCAAGATCATGGACTTCGGTGCGTTCGTCACCATCCTGCCGGGCAAGGACGGCCTGGTCCACGTGTCGCAGATTTCCAGCGAGCGCGTCGAGAAGGTCGGCGACAAGCTGAAGGAAGGCGATGTGGTCAAGGTCAAGGTGCTGGAAGTCGACAAGCAGGGCCGTATCCGCCTGTCGATGAAGGCCGTCGAAGAAGGCGAGGGCGTGGCCGCCGAGTAATCGGCGCACCCCGGTTGCGGAAGGTGAGGGCCGTTGGTCCTCACACTTCCGGGCTTCGAACAACAAGAAAGCGGGCTTCGGCCCGCTTTTTTGTTGTTTGCGTTCCGAGGCCGGCGCGGCTACGCCACGTCGTCTTCGTCGTCCTGCTCCACCTCGGTGGGATCCAGCCACCACACCTGCCCATCGGCGGGCGCGCTGGCGGACCCGTCCCGGCTTTCGATCGCATCGAGGGCGCGCCGGGGCCCTGCCGCTACCCAGTCGGCGAGCAGGCGCTCCACCGCCGCCTTCCCCTGTGCGCCGATGCCTAGGGTGCGCTCCACCTGCCAATCGTCGTTGCCGGCGGCACCGTCGTCATGATCGGCCGCGGTATCCGCTGCGTGCGGCACACCGTAACTGCAGCGCAGGCACAGCGACCGCACCGACGCGGTCCAGTCCTCGACGTAGCCGATGCCCGGCAGTTGCGCGTCCTGCAGCGCCGCCATGTCGTCCGCCGACGGACACCGGATGAACGCCACGAAGGTGCGGTGATCCGATACCTGCAACGTCTGCAGCGCGTTGAACACGGGCACCGTGCCGCCGTTCAATGCGCGCTCGCCGGTCTTGGCACCATCGTGCAGCACGATGTCGAACAGGCGATGCCCGCTGCTGCCGAACGGCACGTTCAACACCCGTGCGCGCACCACGTCGATGCGCCGCGCGAACACCGTCTCGCCGCTGCCCCAGGGGTCGAGCCGCACGCAGACCATGCCGAAATCGGTATCGATCGGACCGTCGCCGTCCGGAACGGTGATGCCGCACTGCGCCCACTGACGGCGGGCTTCCGCCCAGTCGCCCAGTGCCGTGGCGGCAATGCCGGCATTCCAGGCCGAGCCCTGGTCGAACGCGTCCTGCAGGGACTGCGCGCGCAGGTTGTGCTGCAGCGAGGCGGGCCAGTCGCGCAGATACTTGTGCGCCAGGCCGCGCATGTAATGCAGGTACGGCGCGTGCGGGGCATGCCCGCTGAGTTCACCGAACAGGGCGCTGGCCTGCT
Source organism: Stenotrophomonas sp. LGBM10 (assembly GCF_046736075.1). Taxonomy (GTDB): domain Bacteria; phylum Pseudomonadota; class Gammaproteobacteria; order Xanthomonadales; family Xanthomonadaceae; genus Stenotrophomonas. The sequence goes on along the minus strand of NZ_CP177163.1, from coordinate 805,046 downwards.
GCAGGTGGCCAGCGTCGAACGCGGCGTAGGCCTCCGCTTCCAGCGCCGCCAGGGTGTCGTTGTCCGGCGTGGAAAGTGATGTGTCGGTGGTGTCGGTCATGAGTCGGCAGATCGTCAGTATGTGTGCGCACTGTAGCCGCTGCGCCCGTTGGTCGCGCACGCCATTGCATGGCATCGTTCGCTGTCCATCTGTCCTGTCGCGACGTTGCGCTGACCTGCGCGCGGGCGCGCGATCTGTCCACCGGACGGGATTGCCGGACATCGCGTTCAAGGCGCCGATTCCACGCGTGGTGTCTGCTAACGTGGCCCGGCCTTCGACCCGGGAGATCCCATGTTCCGCCAGACCCTGGCTGTACTCACCGCACTCATCGCCGGCTGCCTGCCGATGGCCGCTTCCGCCGCCGACCCGTTGCCGAAGGTGATCGGTGCCTACTATCCCGGTGGTTCGGCGGAGCGTTATCCGGTGGCGTCGATCCCGGCCGATACGCTGACCCATCTGTTCTACGCGTTCGCCCGCATCGAGGACGGTCGCTGCGTAGTCGATGCGCAGGCGGATGCGCATTTCAAGGCGTTGGCTACGCTCAAGCGTGAACACCCGGCACTGCACACGCTTATCTCCATCGGCGGCTGGAATGCCGGCGGTTTCTCCGATGCGGCGCTCACTGCCGAACGCCGCCAGCAGTTCGTGCGCTCCTGCGTTGCGTTGTTCTTCCAGCAGCACCGCGGCAGCTTCGACGGCGTGGACATCGACTGGGAGTTTCCCGTGTCCGGTGGCCCGGTGGAGATCACCGACCGCCCCGAGGACCGGCGCAACATGACCCTGCTGGTGCAGGAATTCCGCCGCCAGCTCGACGCGCTCGATGGCGGCCACGGTCCGCACCGGCTGCTGACGGCTGCGTTGCCGGCCGGCCGCGTACAGACCGATGGCCCCTACGATCCCGCGCTGAGCTACGAGCTCAAGGCGCTGGGGCAGGAACTCGATTTCATCACGCTGATGAGCTACGACATGGGCACCGGCTTCTCTGCAGTGTCCACCTTCAACGCACCGCTGCGCGAAGTGCCCGCCGATCCGCTGGACCCGGCGCTGCGTCGCTGGAACAACGTCGAAGGCGCGGTCGCGTACTACCAGCAGCACGGCGTGCCGGCCGACAAACTGGTGCTCGGCGTGCCGTTCTACGGGCGCGGTTTCCGGGTCACCACGGACAGCGGCGACGGCCTGTACCAGCCGTACAGCGCGCCGTTCGATGCCGGCGACTGGCGCCGCATCAAGACCACCTTCCTCGACAAGCCGGGCTGGCAGCGGCATTGGCACCCGGTCGCGCAGACGCCGTGGCTGTACAACCCCGCCGAACGGGTGTTCATCAGCTACGAAGACCCGACCTCGATCGGACTGCGGGCCGAGTTCGCCAGGACCAGGCAGCTGCGCGGCGTGTTCACCTGGGAGCTGACCGGCGACGACGCGCAGGGCAGCCTGCTGCAGGCGATGGCGGCGCCGTTCCTGTCTCAGTCCAGGTAGCGCGATACCTCGATCAGATTGCCGTCCGGGTCGCGGAAGTACACCGACAGGATCGGTCCGGTGGCACCGGTGCGCTGCACCGGGCCATCTTCGATGCGCACGGCCTGCGCGTGCAGATGGGCGAGGATCTCATCCATCGTGGCGTAGGTGACCAGGCACAGGTCCGCCGAGCCTGGCGTGGGGCGCGCGGCCTTCGGCTCGAATTCGCGGCCGTGCGCGTGCAGGTTGATCTTCTGCAACCCGAAGCGCAGGGCGGTGCGCCCGCTGCCGAAGGTCTCCACCTGCATGCCCAGCACGTGCTGGTAGAACGTGCAGGTGGCATCAATGTCGGCCACGGTCAGTACGAGATGGTCGAGGCGGTCGATATGCAGGTCGGTCATGGGCGTTGTGCAGGCGGGCAGGAACCGCAGCACTGTAAACGCCGCCCCGCCAGCGCACGGTGATGGCCTACGGGGTGGGCGCGGCGTTCCTGCGGGCATCGGCCCATACGCTGTTGGGGTCGCCGTGCCGGGCGCGACGCCGTGTGGCGCGCGCCATCGCGGCAAAACCCAGTGCCATTGCCAGGGCGACACCGTCCACCCAGAACAGTGGCCAGTAGCCGTGCAGTGCGCTGGTCCACAGCCATTGCCCGGTCATGGCGCCGTGGGCCACCGGTACGAGCGCGGTCACCATCGCCGCTGCCCACAGCAGCTCCTGTGCGGCACGTGACGGCGCGCGCAGGGCCGCCCATGCAGCGCACGCGCCCCAGACCAGGAAGCAGGTCCAGCGCATCCCCGCGTCGGCGTACGACGGCGCCAGCTGCTCCAGCAGTTGTGCGCTGACGAAGGCCGCCGAAATGGCCACGCACAGCCCGATGCAGACCCCGACCGTGGCGCGCGCCATGTTGATCTGGGCGCGGCCCTGTTCGACCTGCCGGCGCTTGCGGCGCGACTCGATCCACAGCAGGTTGCCCGAATAGAACAGGAAGGCACCGCCGAGGCCGAGCACGAAGTACAGCCAGGGCACCGCGCCGTTGCCGAACTCGCCGAAGTGCAGCGCGTAGGCAGCCGCCAGCGTGGCGTGGTTGGCATCACGGCGGCCGGGCAGCTGGGTGTGCAGCACTTCGCCGGTGTTGGCATCCATCGCCACCGCGCCGAGCGGGCCGAGCGAGGCGCCGCCTTCGCCGGTGATCTCGATGACCGCGTTGGCATCGCCCGCGTTGGCCAGTTTCAGGTACGCCGGCTCGAAGTGGGGCAGCCCCTGGTCGGTGGCCACGGCGATCGCGCGCGCGTGCAGCATGGCCAGGCTGCCAGGACGCACCGGCTCGCCTGCGGCCGCGCGGATCGGGGCGGTGTCCAGCGCCGCCGGCAGCGCGGCCATCAGCGTGCCCTGGTAGACCAGCGGGTTGAGCGCGGCGATCTGCAGGAACATCAGGCACAGCAGGGCGCCGGTGACCGCGAACAACAGGTGGAACGGCAGGCTGAGCACGCCGATGACGTTGTGCGCGTCCTGCCACATCTGTTTGAGGTTGCGGCCCGGGCGCAGCGCGAACAGGTCGCCGGCCAGCCGGGGCAGGTGGATCACCAGCCCAGACAGCAGCGCCACGCCGTACAGCAGGCTCACCACCCCCATCAGGTAGATGCCGGCCACTGGCAGGCCCAGGGTGTAGTGCAGTTCGTTGACCAGCTCGGCCAAGCCGGCCTGGGGCGGGGTGGGGCTGCCGTCCACGCGGTCGGCCCAGGCGAACAGCCAGGTGCCCTTTGCGTCCTGCCAGTACGCCACGGTCTGCGGGGTTTCCGCGCCGGGGAAGGTCATGCCGATGTGCTGGCGCGCCTCCGGGTGCCGCGCCAGAACGCCGTCGAGCAGGTGCTGGGCATCGTCCAGCGTCTGCGCCGGCTGCTCCATCGCGTGGGGTGCCTGCCACAGCGGCAGGTCGTGGTGGAACACGGTGATGGCCCCGGCGTAGAACGCCACGAACAAGGCGAAGCCAGCCACCAGGCCAACCCAGGTGTGCAGCGTGGTGAAGGTGCGGAGGGTAAGCGAGCTGAACTTCATGGTGATCCCGTCATTGCACCCAGTGGGTGCTGCGCAGCAGCCACAACAGCGCGAAGCCGAGCGCGGCGGCCAGACCCATGCCCAGCCATGCGCGCAGGCCGGTGCGGAAGCTGAAGGCCCACACGGCCGCCAGCATCCAGAAGGGGACGAAGGCGATCAGGCTGGGGACCACGGCACGCTGCCAGGGGCCGGGCGGCAGCCAGGCCGTCAGGCCGGTGGCGGCGGCAGCGACCAGGAAGCCGGCCACCAGCGCGGCGAAGGCGCGCGGCCACATCAGCCGCGCTCCGCGGCGTGCGGTCGCGTCCACGCGGCCAGGTATGGGAGTGCCATCGCAGCCAGCATCCAGCCGGCCAGGGTCACGCACAGGCCGGCGGCCAGCCCGAGCTGGCCCATCCACAGCCACAGCCCGGTCGCGAAGGCGACCAGGCCGATCTGGCGGCCGAGCCGGCCGGCACGTCGCAGGCGTGGCCAGCGGCAATGCGGCGAGGCGGCGTAGAAGGCCAGCGCGGAGAATGCCGAGGCGAGGCCACCGAGCGCGCAGTACAGCGCCGCAGCGAAATCGGTGCCTGTCACGGGCGCGGCGGCAGGGCGGGCGAGGCCCGGCGCGGAATGCGGGGCAGGGGCGGCCGGACCGGGCGGACGGCGGGTGTCATGGCGGATCCTTGGGGGGAGGCGTCGCCGGTCGTGGCACGGCGATCCGCGCATGGTAATCATTGCCGTTTTCGGGCGCCACAGCGCCACGTTCAGGCGCTGCAGGGCAGGCGGAGCGGCATCCGGCGCCGGATTGGTTTAAGATCAAGCCATCTCTATCGATGGCAACAAGGTGGCCCGCGCCCAGCGCCGGTCTAGCGTGTGACATGAGCACTACCACCGCCCACCGCTGAACGTCCCGACGGCCCCTGACGCAGGCGCCTTCGTGGCGCTTTTTTATTGCCGATTCCCCTGATTCCGTACCTTCGGCCCGCCCGGCGGGCCCACCAGCCAAAGCCTATTCATGATCGCGATCACGCTCCCCGACGGCAGCCGCCGTGAGTTCGAAAACCCCGTCAGTGTCATGGACGTCGCCCAGTCGATCGGCGCCGGCCTGGCCAAGGCCACCATCGCCGGTTCGGTGGATGGCGTGCTGGTGGATGCCAGCGACGTCATCGACCGCGATGCCAGCCTGCGCATCATCACCGCCAAGGACGAGGAGGGCGTGGAGATCATCCGCCACTCCTGCGCCCACCTGGTCGGCCATGCGGTCAAGCAGCTCTACCCCGACGTCAAGATGGTGATCGGCCCGGTCATCGCCGAAGGCTTCTACTACGACATCTACTCCGAGCGCCCGTTCACCCCGGACGACATGGCCGCCATCGAAAAGCGCATGGGCGAGCTGATCGCGCAGGACTACGACGTGGTCAAGAAGGTGACCCCGCGCGCGGAGGTCGTTGAAATCTTCAAGGCGCGTGGCGAGGACTACAAGCTGCGCCTGATCGAGGACATGTCTGACGACATCCAGGCGATGGGCATGTACTACCACCAGGAATACGTGGACATGTGCCGTGGTCCGCACGTGCCGAACACGCGCTTCCTCAAGGCCTTCAAGCTCACCCGCATTTCCGGTGCGTACTGGCGCGGCGATGCCAAGAACGAGCAGCTGCAGCGCATCTACGGCACCGCGTGGGCCGACAAGAAGCAGCTCGAGGCGTACATCAAGCGCATCGAAGAAGCCGAAATGCGCGACCACCGCCGCATCGGCAAGCAGCAGGAACTGTTCCACCTGCAGGAAGAGGCGCCGGGCCTGGTGTTCTGGCACCCCAAGGGCTGGGCACTGTGGCAGGTGGTCGAGCAGCACATGCGCAAGGTGTACCGCGACAGCGGCTACGGCGAAGTGCGCTGCCCGCAGATCCTGGACGTGTCGCTGTGGCAGAAGTCCGGCCACTGGGACAACTACCAGGAAAACATGTTCTTCACCGAGTCGGAGAAGCGCACCTACGCGGTCAAGCCGATGAACTGCCCGGGCCACATCCAGGTGTTCAACCAGGGCCTGCACAGCTACCGCGACCTGCCGATCCGTTACGGCGAGTTCGGCTCGTGCCACCGCAACGAGCCGTCCGGCGCGCTGCACGGCATCCTGCGCGTGCGTGGTTTCACCCAGGACGACGGCCACGTGTTCTGCACCGAGTCGCAGATCGAAGCCGAAGTGACCGCGTTCCACCAGCAGGCGCTGGCGGTGTACACGACCTTCGGTTTCGAGGACATCCAGATCAAGATCGCGCTGCGCCCGGAAAAGCGCCTCGGCGATGACGCCACCTGGGACAAGGCCGAAGCCGCGCTGCGCTCGGCGCTGGGCAGCTGCGGCGTGGAGTGGCAGGAACTGCCGGGCGAGGGCGCCTTCTACGGCCCGAAGATCGAGTACCACCTCAAGGACGCCATCGGCCGTACCTGGCAGCTGGGCACCATGCAGGTCGATTTCATGATGCCCGGCCGCCTCGGCGCCGAGTACGTGGACGAAAACAGCCAGAAGAAGCACCCGGTAATGCTGCACCGGGCCATCGTCGGCTCGATGGAGCGCTTCATCGGCATCCTGATCGAACACCACGCCGGCGCCTTCCCGTCCTGGCTGGCCCCGACCCAGGTGGTGGTGGCCAATATCACCGATGCGCAGGCTGAATACGTGTCCGAAGTCCGGAAAACCCTTGCAGATCAAGGCTTCCGGGTAAACGCCGATTTGCGCAACGAGAAGATCGGTTATAAGATTCGCGAGCATACGCTGCAGCGGGTCCCGTACCTGCTGGTGGTTGGCGACCGTGAGAAGGAAAATGGCGCCGTGGCCGTGCGTACGCGCTCTGGCGAAGATCTGGGCAGCATGTCCGTCCAGGCCTTCATCGAGCGGTTGCAGGCAGAACAGTCCGTGTAAGAAAGTCCCGGCCCTGCGGATGATCCGCTCAGGGCCGGTTTGATTCCTCTGGGAGATTGCAATATCAGTACCCCTGACAACAAACAGAACCGCAAGAATCAGGAAATCCGGGTGCCGCGCGTCCGCGTGATCGGCAGCGACGGAGAAATGATTGGCGTGTTGACGCGTGACGAAGCGCTGTCGATGGCCGAAGACGAAGGTCTGGACCTGGTCGAGATTCAGCCGCAGGCTGATCCGCCGGTGTGCAAGATCATGGACTTCGGCAAGTTCAAGTTCGAAGCGCAGAAGAAGGCCAACGAGGCCAAGAAGAAGACCAAGCAGGTCGAGATCAAGGAAGTGAAGTTCCGCCCGGTCACCGATGAAGGCGACTACCAGATCAAGCTGCGCAAGATGCGCGGTTTCCTGGAAGAGGGCGACAAGATCAAGGTCAACATCCGCTTCCGTGGTCGTGAAATGAGCCATCAGGAACTGGGTCGCGAAATGGCCAACCGGATCGAAGCCGATCTGGGTGAGGACATCGTGATCGAGTCCCGTCCGCGCCTGGAAGGCCGGCAGATGGTGATGATGATCGCGCCGAAGAAGAAGTAATCGCGCTCTTGCGCGACGGGGCCGTAGAGCCACCCCATGGGTGGCTGCGCGGTGCGAGAGCCGACGCGGGAAGCCCGACGATGACCCGACGGGGTAGAGCCGACTGTTAGTCGGCTGCTCTCCGGCGACCGGCCACCCCGTCAACGGCAGCCGACTAACAGTCGGCTCTCCCCCGTCGGCTCTACCCGGTCGCTATGACGGCAAGGCCGTCCGTTTCGTTCAGGTTTCCGGCCCAACACCCGGCAAATCCCGCCTGATCAACAGCTTGCACCCGTTCTTCAACCCATGCATAATGGGCGACCCCGTTTTTGCGGGGGTGCTGTTTTGAACGGTTTCACGCTTTTCAACGGCAACAGGACCGGCCTGGTTCCCAGTGGGGATCCCGGGCTTACAAGCAGGCAAGGGCACGGACGGAAAGTGTGGCAATGCCACCGCCCTGGTCAGTGACAAAACACCATCAAGGACATTGCAATGCCCAAGATCAAGACCAACCGGGCGGCGGCCAAGCGTTTCCGCAAGACCGCCTCCGGCAAGTTCAAGGCTGGCCACGCCAACCGTAGCCACATCCTCACGAAGAAGTCGACCAAGCGGAAGCGCAATCTGCGTCAGACGAACCATGTTCGTGCAGAAGACGCAGGCCGTTTGAACCGTATGCTTCCCTACCTCTGAGGACTGACCCATGGCACGAGTAAAGCGTGGCGTACAGGCGCGTCGCCGCCACAAGAAAATTCTGACCCTGGCGAAGGGTTACTACAACGCTCGCCGCAAGGTCTTCCGCGTTGCCAAGCAGGCCGTCATCAAGGCACAGCAGTACGCCTACATCGGTCGTAAGCAGAAGAAGCGCAATTTCCGTTCGCTGTGGATCACCCGCATCAACGCGGCTGCCCGCATCAACGGCCTGAGCTACAGCCGTTTCATGAATGGCCTGCTCAAGTCCGGCATCACCCTGGACCGTAAGGTTCTGGCTGACATCGCCGTGCACGACGCAGCCGGTTTTGCTGCACTGGCCGAAAAGGCCAAGGGCGCACTGGCGGCATAAGTCCATTCCCCTGCCGTTGCCGTTCACGCGCAACGGCTGTGGGTAAGGCAAATGCATGGGGAAGGGCGCAAGTCCTTCCCCATTCTTTTTTGTGTTGGCGGTGGCCCTCCCGGTGCCATCGATCGACAGCGGTGGCGACGGGGGTCGGCCCGACGCGCATCGCGATGGCATACCGACGCGAGGCTCCGGCTATCCATGAGTGACATCCAATCCCTGACCACCCAGGCGCTGGCCGACGTGGCCGCTGCCCAGAGCCCGGACGCGCTGGAAGCCCTGCGCGTGGCGCTGCTCGGCAAGAGCGGCAGCATCACCGCCCAGCTCAAGCAGCTCGGCGCACTGCCTGCCGACGAGCGCAAGGCCGCCGGTGAGGCGATCAACCGTGCCCGCGACGCGCTGACCACCGCGCTGGGCGAACGCAAGGCCGTGCTGGAAGACGCTGCGCTGGACGCGCGCCTGGCCGCCGAAGCGATCGACATCACCCTGCCGGGGCGCCGCGACGAACGCGGTGGCCTGCATCCGGTCACCCGCACCCTCGAGCGCATCACCGAGATCTTCGGCCGCCTGGGCTACGAGCTGTCCGAAGGCCCGGAAATCGAAGACGACTGGCACAACTTCGAAGCGCTGAACTTCCCGCCGCACCACCCGGCGCGCGCGATGCACGACACCTTCTATTTCGGCGATGGCCGCCTGCTGCGCACGCATACCTCCGGTGTGCAGGTGCGCTACATGGGCGACCACGCGCCGCCGCTGCGCATGATCGCGGCCGGCAAGGTCTACCGCAGCGACAGCGACCAGACCCACTCGCCGATGTTCCACCAGGTCGAAGGCCTGCTGGTCGACGAGCATTCCACCTTTGCCGACCTGAAGGGCACGCTGTCCGAATTCGTGCGCGCCTTCTTCGAGCGCGACTTCGAGATGCGCTTCCGCCCCAGCTACTTCCCCTTCGTCGAACCCGGCGCAGAAGTGGACATCGCCTGGCAGCAGCCCGACGGCAGCACCCGCTGGCTGGAAGTGCTCGGCTGCGGCATGGTCCACCCGAACGTGCTGCGCAACGTGGGCATCGATCCGGAGCGCTACACCGGCTTCGCCTTCGGCCTGGGCGTGGAGCGTTTCGCGATGCTGCGCTACGGGGTCAACGACCTGCGCGCGTTCTTCGAGAACGACGTGCGGTTCCTGAAGCAGTTCGCCTGATGACGGAATGCCGGGCAGAGCCCGGCACAACGATTGTTGAATTACGGCCCAGGCGCATGCGCCGGCCCACCAGGGTGACACCATGAAATTCTCTGAAAACTGGCTGCGCAGCCACGTCCCGACCACCGTTTCGCGCGATGAACTCAGCGCGGTGCTGACCGCCATCGGCCTTGAAGTGGAAGAGGTGGCTGCACTGGGCGAGGGCCTGCAGCATGTGGTGGTGGCGCGGATCGTGTCTGCCGAGCGCCATCCGGAAGCCGACCGCCTGCAGATCTGCCAGGTCGATGCCGGGCAGGGCGAGCACCTGCAGATCGTCTGCGGCGCCCCGAACGCGCGCCCCGGCCTGGTCGCACCGCTGGCGATGGTCGGCGCGCAGATCGGCGAGCTGAAGATCAAGCCGGCCCAGCTGCGTGGCGTGGCCTCCAACGGCATGCTGTGCTCGGCCAAGGAACTGGGCCTGGACAGCGATGCCTCGGGCCTGTTCGAGCTGCCCGACGACGCGCCGGTCGGCCAGTCGCTGGTGGAGTACCTCGGCCTGCCCGACGCCAGCATCGAGATCAAGCTGACCCCCAACCGCGCCGACTGCTTCAGCATCCGCGGCATTGCCTTCGACGTGGCCGCCGCGTGCGCCAGCGAAGTGGTGCCGTTCGATGCTGCGCCGGTCGCCGCCGTGGGCAGCCGTGAACTGACCATCGCGCTGCAGGCCGGCGCCGAGGCGCCGCGTTTTGTTGGCCGCGTCATCGAGGGCGTCAACCCGCGCGCCGCCACCCCGCTGTGGATGGCCGAGCGGCTGCGTCGCAGTGGCGTGCGCCCGGTGTCGCTGCTGGTGGACATCACCCAGTACGTGATGCTGGAACTGGGTCAGCCGATGCACGCCTACGATCTGGGCACCCTGCAGGGCAGCATTGGCGTACGCCGCTCGCGTGCCGGCGAAACCGTGAAGCTGCTCGACGGCCGCGATGCCGCGCTGGACGACAGCTTCCTGGTGGTGACCGATGCCGACCGTCCGGTCGCGCTGGCCGGCCTGATGGGCGGCTTCGATACCCGTGTCACCGACGACACCACCGCCGTGTTCCTGGAGGCGGCGCACTTCGCGCCGGCCGCCATCATGGGCCGTGGCCGCAAGCTGGGCCTGCATACCGACGCCGGCCACCGCTTCGAGCGTGGCGTGGACCCGGCGCTGCCGCGCACGGCGGTCGAATACGCCACCCGCCTGATCCTGGATCTGGCGGGCGGCACGCCGGCACCGGTGACCGAGGCCGTCAATGCCGGTGACCTGCCTGCCACTGCGGCCATCACCCTGCGCCGCGCGCGCATCGCCCGCGTGCTCGGCATCCAGATCGCCGATGCCGACGTGGAGCGCATCCTGCGCGCGCTGGGCATGGACGTGGCCGCCGCTGCCGAGGGCTGGCAGGTCACCGCGCCGAGCCGCCGCTTCGACATCGCCATCGAAGAAGACCTGATCGAGGAACTGGCCCGCATCCACGGCTACGAGCGCATTCCGACCACGCTGCCGGGCGGTGCCTCGCGCGTGGCGATGCCCAGCGAGACCCGTCTGGACGACCTCAGCACGCGTCGCCAGCTGGTCGCCCGCGACCTGCAGGAAACCATCAACTACGCCTTCGTCGACGCCAACCTGCTGGCGCAGTGGCAGCTGGCCGAGGCACTGGTGCCGCTGGCCAACCCGCTGTCGGCCGAACTGGCGGTGATGCGCCCGTCGCTGCTGCCGGGTCTGGTTGCCACGCTGGGCCGCAATGCCGCCCGCCAGCTGGGCCGCGTGCGCCTGTTCGAGCTGGGCCGCGTGTTCCACCGGCAGGCCGGCGAGGGCCAGCCGGCACCGCTGGAAACCCAGCGCGTGGCCGCCGCCATCTGTGGCGATGCCGATACCCAGCAGTGGGGCATCGCCTCGCGCAAGGTGGACTTCCACGACCTCAAGGGCGACCTGGAGTCGCTGGCGGCCGCCAGTGGCGCGGCGCTGACCTTCCAGCCGTCGCAGCGCCCCTACGGACACCCGGCACGGTCGGCCGAGGTGCTGCGCGATGGCGTGAGCCTGGGCTGGATCGGCCAGGTCCACCCGCGCCTGGCCAAGGCGCTGGACATCGACGTGGACGTGTACGCCTTCGAGCTGGACCTGGCGCCGTTGGCGGCCCGCGCCCTGCCGCGCGCCACCGAGCTGTCGCGTTACCCCTCGGTGCGCCGCGACCTGGCCTTCCTGGTGCCCGAAGCGGCTGCCTGGACCGACCTGGAAGCGACCCTGCGCCGGGCCGTCGGGCCGCTGCTGCGGGAGGTCACCCTGTTCGACCGGTACGTCGGCCAGGGTGTCGAGCCGGGCTTCAAGAGTCTCGCTATGGGCTTGATTTTGCAGGACAAGTCGCGCACTCTGACGGACCGCGACGTGGATTCGGTAGTGGCCGAGGCGGTCACTGTCATGGAGCGTGAACACCACGCCCGGATCCGCGGTTGAGCGGGAAGCATGGGGGTAGCAGGCAATGGCATTGACCAAGGCTGAGATGGCCGAAAAGCTGTTCGACGAAGTCGGTCTGAACAAGCGTGAAGCCAAGGAATTTGTCGACGCGTTCTTCGATGTGTTGCGAGAGGCATTGGAACAGGGACGTCAGGTGAAGCTTTCCGGCTTCGGCAATTTCGATCTGCGGCGCAAGAACCAGCGCCCGGGTCGCAATCCCAAGACCGGCGAGGAAATTCCTATTTCCGCCCGCACGGTGGTCACCTTCCGTCCGGGCCAGAAGCTCAAGGAAAGGGTGGAGGCATATGCTGGATCCGGGCAGTAACCGCGAACTTCCGCCGATACCGGCCAAGCGCTACTTCACCATCGGTGAAGTCAGCGAACTGTGCGATGTCAAACCGCACGTGCTGCGTTACTGGGAAACCGAGTTTCCCAGTCTCGAGCCGGCCAAGCGCCGTGGCAACCGCCGCTACTACCAGCGCCACGACGTGCTGATGGTGCGCCAGATCCGCGGCCTGCTCTACGAACAGGGCTACACGATCGGCGGCGCGCGGCTGCGCCTGGAAGGCGCCGGCGCGCGCGACGAATCGGCACTGAGCAACCAGATCATCAAGCAGACGCGGATGGAACTGGAAGAAGTGCTGCAATTGCTGCGCCGCTGAACCCTTTTTCGATCGGATCGTTTATACTCGTCGGCCCGCTGCAAGGCGGGGACATTGCCAGCATCATCGGGGCGTAGCGCAGCCTGGTAGCGCATCTGCCTGGGGGGCAGAGGGTCGTCGGTTCAAATCCGGCCGTCCCGACCATTGTTGGTGATCAGAACAAGGGCTTGCACAGCGATGTGCGGGCCCTTTTTCGTTGGGCGCTGTTCCGCCGTGCCTAGTCGAAGTAGAACGACACGCCCAGCCCGGCCTGCAGATCGGGGCTGGCGTTGTCCAGGCCGACATCGAACGAGGCATCCAGTTGCACCCGCGGGCGCAGCATCCAGGTCACGCCGGCACCGGCGATGGCGGTGGAGGGGTCGCCGTCGCTGTTGGTGAAGCCCAGTTCGACATAGCTGCTGACCGTGTCGGTGAGCGCCACGCTGAGGCTGGGCGACCAGGTGAATTCGTCCGCGCCCGCGCCGCGCACTGCGTTGGCGTACAGCGCGCCGCTCCACCGGTCGTTGAAGGTGTATTCGTAGCTGGCCCCAAGCGCGTACTGCGTGCCGCCCTCGGAGAAGTCGCGGTCGCCGGTGGCGAATGTGCTGCTGGCGAGCAGGGCCACACTGTGCCGGTCCGATCCCGTGGGCAGGGCGAATTTGAGCGCCAGGCCGGCATCGCCCGCACCGCGTTCGGTGTGGGTGGGGCCGCCGCGCGGACGCAGCTGCAGCCGGTTCCACGGCGTGGCGAAGGCCTGCAGCTCCAGCCGTTCGGCCAGGCCTACACGCAGGGTGATGTCGCTGCTGTACTGCGTGCTCAGCACGCCGTCGGCGTCGCGATCACGTTCCAGGCTGGGCAGGCCCAGTTCCAGCGCGAGCGCGCCACGCGGCACGGTGTCGGTGGAGAAGCCGATGCCGGGACGATCGAATGACGGCGGTTGCGTGTCGTCGCTGCTCTGGGCATGGGCGGTGGCGGCGAACAACAGCAGGCATGCAGCAACAGGCAGGCGCATCGACAACTCCCGGACAGGCAGCGGAACCACGGACCGTCCGCCGGCGGCGGACACGGCCGGGAGTATGCACACTCCGGCCGCGCGCGGATGTGCAGGGCGCTGCGGCGATGCGGCCGCTTCGCTCAGTGTGCCGGTCGCGTCATTGCCATGAGAGCGTGCAGAACGCGGTCGGTGTCGCCGGCGGCGGGCCGCCCCATGCAGGCGCTTTGCAGCCATACGCCGTCGGCGGCGTAGCGGGACGCGATCAGGCGCTGGTCGCGGCCTTCTTCGGGATGTTGCTGCAGGCGCTCGTGCAGCCAGCGGCGGCGGGCGCTGATCCAGTCCGGATCAACGCAGCGGGTATGCGCGCCGGCGGCCGCCGAGCGCGAAGCGTCCAGCAGCGTGGCGATGTAGGCGCGGGAGAAGCGGCCGTAGGTCATCGGGTCGATGGCCATGCGTTGGCGCACAGCGTCGTCGAAGCGCAGCACCGCGGCCGCGCTGGTCTCCGTCGCGGAGGCGGGGACGCCCGGGCGGGGCGCATGCGTGATCTTGCTGTTCGGGTTCATCGGTCGACTCCGTGGCGTGCGGGGGAGGCGTACGGGTCCGGCCGCGGCGCGTCAGGACGCGCCGGCAGCCCCGGGCAGGCAGCGGGGTGCATCGCTGCGCGCCAGGTGTGCGTCGAGCAGGGCCAGTACACGTTCGCCCTCGCCGTTGCAGGCCAGTTCGAAGGTGGTTTGCCCCTCGAACGCGGGCAGGGGGGAATACAGAATCCATTCAATGACGGCGCTGCGGTCCGGCTCGATCTGCAGAGCGCGTTCGGCGACACGACGTACGATTCCCTTGGGCATGGTCAGAATCCGTAACTGAGGGAGAAGGCGGCTGAATCCATGTAGTCGCCGCGGGTCATCGGGCTGTCGCGCACCGCATCGGAGAGCCGGCTGCGTCGCAGCGACGCGGTGCCGGTCCAGTGCGCGCCCAGCGGCATCACCGCGGTGATGTCCATGTACGGCGAGGCGCCGCTGCCGGCCTCGTAGCGGGCCAGCCCGCTGCGCAGCGCTTCGGCCTGGCTGACGCCGAAGTAATAGTCGTTGAGCTTGCTGCTGGCGTAGTTGACGCCCACGCCCGGGATCAGCCGCACCTTGCCCACCGGCAGCGGGTAGCTGTAGCGCGCATCGGCGGCGAAGCCGCCACCGTGGCCGGTGACCTCGGCCTCGGCGCTGGCCTGGACCACGCCCCAGTCGGCGCCGTGGCGCCAGGCCAGGCCCGCCATGCCCGACAGGCTGCGGTTGGAGAGCTGGCGCAGCTGCGGGTTGTCCGTGTCGCGGTGCTTGAAGCGCATCATGTACGGCGAGAGCGTGACCGACAGCTCCGAGCCACCCTGGTTGATCAGGCGGTAGCCCATCGCGCCGCCGCGGAAGTAGAACGACTTGCCTTCGTAGCTGATCAGCGGTGCCGGGATGGTGTCGGTGTCGTAGCCGGCATAGGGCGACTTCAGCGCCACCACGGCCAGGCCGACGCTGGTGCGCTTGGGGGCCGGCGCAGTGTCCTCGGCCTGGGCGGCGGGGGCGGCCAGCAGCGGCAGCAGTGCCAGCACGGTGGCGGCCGGATGACGCGGGAATGCAGGAAGACGGAGGGGCATGTACCTGTCGCGGGGGAGGATCCAGCGGACAGGATGGACGGCCTACATTGTCGGAACGTTGCGCTGGATCGCGCGGTACCATCGAGCCCCCTGTCGACCCCCGTACCCCGCATGCGCATCCTCCTGCTCGAAGACGACCCGGAAATGGCGGCCGCCATCCAGGTGAGCCTGGGCCGGCACGGCATGGTCGTGGACGTGGTCGGCAGCATGGCCCAGGCCACCGAAGCGCTGCGCGCCGGGGTGCACCACATCCTGCTGCTGGACCGGCAACTGCCCGATGGCGACGGCGCCGGTTTCGTGCAGGTGGCGCGCGGGCTGATCGCCAACCTGCCGGTGATCATGCTGACCGCGCGCGGATCGGTCGCCGACCGTGTCACCGGCCTGGACGTAGGGGCGGATGACTACCTGACCAAGCCGTTCGCGGTCGAGGAGCTGCTGGCGCGCATCCGTGCGATCTCGCGGCGGCCGTCGCAGATCGCATTGCCCGAACTGGCGCTGGGGCGGCTGCAGTTCGATTTCGTGGCGCGCCAGGCCAGCGTGGACGGTGTACTGCTGGCCCTGCCGCGACGGCAGCTGCTGGTGCTTGAAGCGCTGGCCCTGCGCCAGGGGCGCACGGTGGCGCGCGCGGCGCTGCTCGAAGCGGTGTACGGCTTCGATGATGCGATCCAGTCCAATGCGCTGGACGCGCACGTGTCCAAGCTGCGCAAGGCGCTGGCCGAAGCGGACGCGCGCGTGGAGGTGCATGTCATGCGCGGTATCGGCTATCTGTTGAAGGAGGCGTCATGAAGTTCCTCAAGCCCGGCTCGCTGTCCTTCAGCCTGGCGTGGAAGATCTGCCTGATCCAGATCACGATGGTGGTCATCGCGCTGGGTGCGCTGGTGCTGGCCTATGGCGACCGCAGTGCGGCCTATATCGACTGGAACCTGAGCCAGACCCTGGCCGATGCGATCCAGGTGCGCGACGGCGACCTGCGCGTGGACTGGGCGGCGGTGGATGCGGTGAGCCCCGATCGCCCGGCGACGTTCTGGTTCGTGGCGGCCGACGAGCAGGGACGCCGGTTGACCCACGGCACCGTGCCGGCGATCTACCAGTCGCTGGTGCAGCAGCTCGAACACATCGAACCGACCGACGTGCGCACCCGCACCCGCGGTGACGAACTTGCCGCGCGGGTGGTCGTGGGCGAGCACGAGCAGAGCCGCGTACACGTGATGATGGGCGGCATCCCGCAGCATGGGTTGTGGCGGCAGATGCTGGTGGTGATGCGCTATCTCGGTGGCTGGATCGCCGGCCCGCTGATCGTGATCACGCTGGTGGCCGCGCCGTGGGTGATCCATCGTTCGCTGCGCGGGGTGAACCGTGTGGCGGCGCAGGCCGCGGCGATCCAGGTCACCGAGCGCGGCACCGGACTGGACACGCGCGCGGTGCCGGCGGAGATCTATCCGCTGGTGGATGCCTTCAACGCAGCGGTGCGGCGGATCGGTGAAAGCTACGACGCGCAGGACCGGTTCCTGGCCGGCGCCGCGCACGAACTGCGCATGCCGATCGCGATCCTGGCAACGCGCATCGCCAACCTGCCGGCGGGAGCCGAGCGCGCGCGCCTGCAGCTGGACCTGAGCCGGCTGGGCAACATCACCGAGCAGTTGCTGGACCTGCAGCGCCTGGATCACCATGCCAGCCAGTCGCAGCGGGTGGACCTGGCCGCGCTGACCGGCGAGGTGGCCGGCGACGTGGCGCCGCTGGTGGTGGATGCCGGCTACGCATTCTCGGTGGACGCGCCCTCGCAGCCGGTATGGGTGCGCGGCGACCCGCATGCCCTGCACCGGGTGGTGGCCAGCCTGGTGCAGAACGCCATCGCCCACGGCGGCGGCACCGGCACCATCGAGATCGCGCTGGATGACGCTGCGGAGCTGTGCGTGAGCGACGACGGCCCAGGCGTGCCGCTGGCCGAGCGCGAGTCGATCTTCGAGCCCTTCCACCGCCTGCGCCCCAGCGGCAGCGGCAGCGGGTTGGGCCTGCATCTGGCGCGCGAGATCGTGCACCGCCACGGCGGCAGCATTGCCGTGGTCGAAGCCGTCACCGGCGGTGCCCGGTTCCGCATGCGTCTGCCGCTGGATGTCGGACTGGCATGACCTTTGGCAGGCGAAGCGCCTGCCGTGGCGTCCAAGAATCGGATGCACTCCCCCCTTCGTATCGAGGCCACATGAACCTGTCCCTGTGTGTGCGCACCGCGGCCGTTGCCGCCGTACTCTCGCTGTCGCTCTCCGCCTGCGCGACCACCGATGAGGTTGCCGGCCCGCCCCGATGCGAAGACTCGCCGCTGGTCAAGGAACTGCCCGACCAGGTGGCCCGGCGCGAAAGCCGCTGCCGCGACAGCATCCAGGTATGGTCGAACGAGAACCGTGGCAGCAACCAGCCGCTGGATTTCGGCGGCAAGAACAAGGGCGATTGAGCCGCACGCGGTGAACGCTCAGCGCGTCTGCGGCGTTGCCGGAGCCGGCGTGGCGCAGTACGCATCGATGGCCGCTGCCGTGTTGTCCAGGCCCTGCGCCTTGGCCAGCTCCCACGGCCGTTCGCACTGGCCGCTGCGCGTGCACCAGCGATAGCCGGCCGAACCGATGCAGCCGTGGCTGTCGCGGTCGCCGCCGACAACGGGCGGTGCCGGCGGCGACGGGGTGGAGCAGGCGGCCAGCAGGCCACAGCACAGCAGGATCGGCAGGACGGCGTTCATCAGGGCGGCTCCGGTGGCGATGGCGGCAGGGTAGCGCCGGGGCGGCACGAATTCCTAACGGCGCCCTCACCTGGAACCCGGACGTGCCGGCGCAGTGTGGAGGGTGCGGTGCCGGGCGGCGGCTGCGCCTTCCACGGAGCCTGCCCATGCCCACCGCCCTGCCTGCCGGTCTGCTGCCGCGCCTCAACCGGGTCCTGCGCCTGGCGCGTGATGCGCACGCGCTCCACACCCATGCGGTGCAGGTGGCGGCCAGCACCGATCTGGCCTGGGTCAACCTGCTGGTGGAGATGGCCCAGGCCAACGAGCGCGTGATCGACCGCGTGTCGCGCCTGGTCATCGATGCCGGCGGCGTGCCGGAGGTTCACGGCACACTGGGCGGGCGGCTGCGCGAGTACTACGGCGCACTGGGCGCACTGCTGGGCGATGCCGAGCTGCAGTATCTGGGCCACTGCCGCGCCGCCGAAGGTCGCCTGCTGGATGCGATGGATGCGGCGCTGCACGCCCCCGCGCTGGACACGCATGGCCGCGCCGAGCTGATGGACCTGCAGCGCGACACCCGGCAGCGCTGGAATACCGTCAAGCGCCTGCTTCTTGCGCGACAGGATGCGCCCTGAGCCGGGCCGCAGGCGACGCGTGCCGCCGTTCCGGCCATCGGCACCGTTCGCGTTCGGGCATGCTTGATTGAGCGGTGGCGGGACCGGCGCACACCGACCGGTCGCGGGCGAAAAATTCAGACTATTCCGATGTTCGAAACGGCAGAGGCAATCTATCGTGCTTCCCGAGAGCTGGAGGCTCTCCCGATGCCCCCCGCGTGTGCCACCGGTCCCAGGGAACTGGATGGTCGCCGTGCCCCCGCCACGGAAACGATAGGAATGACCGTCATGTTGATCACCGTGCAATGCCAGGAGCGCCAGTGGCGCGTGGTTCACCCGTCGCGCCCGGGCGCCATCGATTTTCCCAATGGTGCAGTGGCGTTCGATTTCGCCGATGCGATGGCGCGCCAGCATCACGCCAGTACCGGCGGCGCCAGCGTGGTGCGGGTGGAAGTACAGGACGCGGTGGTCGACGCGGTGCGCTACGGGTAACCGCGTCGCGGTGCCTCAGGCGTCGCGGTCGAGGTTGGTGCTGAGGCGCTTCAGGAAGCTGGCCAGCAGCAGCGTTTCATCGACCGTGAATCCGGCCAGCATGCGGGTATTGCCGGCGTTGAGGATCTCCCGCGCCTGCGGCAGCCGCTGCAGCGCCAGCGGGGTCAGTTCGATGCGCTGGGCGCGGGGCCGATGCGGGTCCGGGGAGCGCTGGATCAGTTGATCGCGCTCCAGCCGCGCCAGGGTCTGCGCCATCGAGGGCTGTTCCACGCGCAGCAGCCGGGCCAGCTCGCTCTGGGTGGTGGCCTTGCCCTGGCGCAGGGCGTCCAGCACCGGCAGGCTGGCCATGCCGAGCCCGAGCGGGCGCAGCTCGGTTTCTGCCAGGCGGGTCAGCTCGCGAGCCACCCGCTTGATCAGGAAGGAGGGCACATTCGTCGGGTCGGGGCGGTCCATGCGTTCACTCCGGGCACTTGACATAGGCTCCTATGGTAACAATCATAGGGGCCTATGTTTAAGGCCGCGGAGGCCATGATGTCCCTGTATCCCCGTATCGCCATTGTCGGTGCCGGTCCGGCCGGTCTGCTGCTGGCCTGCCGCCTGCATCAGGCGGGTATCCCGTTTGATCTGTTCGATGCCGACGCGGCCGCCGACGCCCGCGCGCAGGGCGGCATGCTCGACCTGCATGCCGCCACCGGGCAGGCGGCGCTGCGCAGTGCCGGCCTGTTCGAGCGCTTCCAGCAGGTGGCGCGCTATGAAGACCAGGGCATGCGGGTGCTCGACGCACAGGGCCAGGTGCTGCTGGACGACGATGGCCAGGATGGCGATCGCCCCGAGATCGATCGCGGGCATCTGCGCGATCTGTTGTTGGCTGCCTTGCCGCCGGGCAAGGTGCGCTGGGGCCATGTGCTGCAGCGGGCGGCGTTGGAGGGGCGGTCGGTGGCGCTGCACTTCGGCAACGGGACGTGCGAGCACGCTGATCTGGTTGTGGGCGCCGATGGCGCCTGGTCGAAGGTGCGGCCGCTGCTGACCGCCGTGCGGCCGCAACACGCCGGCATCACGCTGTACGAGCTGTCGCTGCGCAACGTTGACGTGGATCATCCGGACCTGGCCGCGCTGGTCGGGCGCGGCACGCTGGTGGCCAAGCAGGGCACCCTGACGCTGTTCGCCCAACGCAATGCGGATGCCCACGTGCGCGTGTACGCCGCGTTGCCGCAGGTGCTGGCCGACGGCGAAGCCGCCCCCGGCCAGACCCGTGCCGGCCTGCTGCGCCACTTCACCGACTGGCACCCGTCGTTGCGCCGCCTGATCGCCGATGCGGACGACGCGGTACGGCCGTGGCCGATCCATGCGCTGCCGGTGGGCCATCGCTGGGCGCACCACCACGCGGTGACGCTGATCGGCGACGCGGCGCATGTGATGCCGCCGGCGGGCGAGGGCGCGAACCTCGCCCTGCGTGATGCCGCCGACCTCGCCGATGCGCTGTGCAGCGCCGACTGGCACACGGCGGTGCAGGCGCATGAAGAGGCGATGTTCGCGCGCGCCGCGGTGTCGGCAGCGGCGGCGCAACGCATCCTCGTGTCAGGCTCGGCAGAGCACATGCTGGAGACGATGCGCGGGCAGGAGGGACGTGACGCAGGGTAATGCGCGTCAGTCAGGCTGGCGACGGTTACCTAAATAGGGGATGAAATCGGCGACTTCCGGCCTATGTCGCATGCGGACGCTTTGCCACATCCTGTGCGCCACCACCACACACGGTTTCGAGGCAGGCATGAGGAGCAACGGGATGACGCAGGGAAAGCACCGATGGTTGTGGGCATTGCTGCCCTCGATGCTGGTACTGGGCGCCACCGCGCACGCACAACAGTACGAGCGCTACGACGACGGCTACAACAGTGGCCCGGTGCGCTGTGAGTCGAACAAGAACCGCACGCAGCAGTGTCCGCTGGACGGACGCGCGCGACTGGTGCGGCAGATCTCCGGTTCGCCGTGCATCGAAGGCGAGACCTGGGGCCAGGCGCGCAATGGCGTGTGGGTGACCCGCGGGTGCCGTGCGGAGTTCATCGCCGAGCGTGGGCGTCCCTCGCACGGCGGTGGGAACTGGAACGGCGGTGGCGGTGGCTGGAACAACGGCGGCGGCCGTGGCGAGATCATCAGCTGCGACTCCAGGGACCGCCGGGATCGCCGCTGCAACGTCACCATCCGCCGCGATGTGCGGCTGGTGCGCCAGACCTCCGGTACGGCGTGCATCGAGGGGCAGACGTGGGGCTGGGACCGCAACGGCGTCTGGGTGACCGGTGGCTGCCGCGGCCAGTTCCTGGTCAATTGACCGCCCGCCGGGGCACGGGCCTCGGATTCAGAAAAATCTGATACAGATCACAGTTTCAATGGACTACTGTGCGCGTCGGGGGTCGAACACGGCCCCGAACGCTCCAGAGCGCCCGCGCGGCCTGATGCCGCGGGCGCCCTCTGGCCCGATATGCCGCCTCAAGGAGAGAGCAACGCATGTTGATCCGCCTGCAACTGGACGAGCGCCTGTGGCGCGTGGTCCATCCGGACAAGCCCGACGGGCTGCGTTTCCGCAACAGCGCCATCGCCTTTGATTTCGCCGCCGCGCTGGCGCGCCTGCACCATGCCGATACCGGCCAGCGCAGCGCGGTGCGGGTGGAAGCCAGCGGCGCCTGCGTCGAGGCGATCAGCTACGGCTGAGCGCGGTGCCGGGCAGGGCCCGGCACACGCGGTGAGGCTCAGCCCGCCGCGCTGAGCGGCTGGCCGAGGCTGGCCAGGGTCGGCCAGCGCTTGAGCACGGCGGCGCGGATGCCGGCGGTATCGATACCCGCCTCGGCGAGCAGATCCTCGCGGCTGGCGTGGTGCTGGAAGCTGTCGGGCAGGCCCAGATGCAGGAACGGGCGCAGCACATCTTCCGCATTGAGCAGTTCGGCCACGCCGGAGCCGGCACCGCCGGCCACCACGTTGTCTTCCAGGGTGACGAAGCCCTCGTGGCACTGCGCCAGCTCCAGCAGCAGCGCACGGTCCAACGGCTTGATGAACCGCATGTTGACCACGGTCAGGCCCAGTTCGCGGCCCACCGCCTCGGCGGCCGGCAGGGTGCTGCCGAAGGCAAGCAGGGCGACGCGGCTGCCGGGCACGCGCACTTCGGCCTTGCCGATCTCCAGCGTGGACAGGTCGGTGCCGGCGGCCACGCCGGTGCCGCTGCCGCGCGGGTAGCGTACTGCCGCGGGGCCGGGGTAACGCAGGCCGGTGGTCAGCATCTGCCGGCATTCGGCTTCGTCCGACGGCGCCATCACCACCATGTGCGGCACGCAGCGCAGGAAGCTCAGATCGAGGTTGCCGGCATGCGTGGCGCCATCCGGGCCAACCACGCCGGCGCGGTCGATCGCGAACAGCACGTCCAGCTCCTGTACCGCCACGTCGTGGACCAGCTGGTCGTACGCGCGCTGCAGGAACGTGGAGTAGATCGCCACGACGGGTTTGGCGCCCTGGGTAGCCATGCCGGCGGCGAGCGTCACCGCATGCTGCTCGGCAATGGCCACGTCGAAGTAGCGCTCCGGGTATTCCTTGCTGAAGCGCACCAGGCCGGAGCCTTCGCGCATCGCCGGGGTGATGCCGAGCAGGCGCGGTTCGGCGGCGGCGGCATCGCACAGCCAGTCACTGAAGACGTCGGTATAGGTCGGCTTCTTGGCCCCGCCCTTGGCGATCAGGCCCTTGTCCGGATCGAACGGACCCACGGCGTGATAGCCGATCTGGTCACCTTCGGCGCGTTCGTAGCCTTTGCCCTTGGTGGTCATCACGTGCAGCAGCTTCAGACCCTTGAGGCTCTTGAGCGTCTTCAGCGTGGCGACCAGCGCCGGAATGTCGTGGCCGTCGATCGGACCGGTGTAGTGGAAGCCCATCTCCTCGAAGAACGTGGACGGCACGAACATGCCCTTCCAGTGCTCTTCCCAGCGCTTGACGAAGCGCGCGGTGGGGTTGTGCTTCTTGTCGCCGAGAATTTTCTTGCCGCCCTCGCGCAGTGCGTTGAGCGTGCGGCTGCCGGTGGCGCGGCCGAGCATCTTGGTCAGCCCGCCGACGGCCTCGGAGATCGACATGTTGTTGTCGTTGAGGATCACCAGCAGGTTCGGTTCGGACTCCATGCCCCCGGCGTGGTTCAGCGCCTCATAGGCCATGCCGGCGGTCATCGCGCCGTCGCCGATCACCGCCACCACCTTGCGGTCGTCGCCTTCGCGCTGGCGGGCGATGGCCATGCCGAGCGCGGCCGAGATCGAGGTCGAGGAATGGCCGACGCCGAACGTGTCGAACTCGCTCTCTTCGCGCTTGGGGAACGGCGCAACGCCGTCCTTCTGCTTGACGGTGTGGATCTGGTCGCGGCGGCCGGTCAG
This sequence comes from Stenotrophomonas sp. LGBM10, assembly GCF_046736075.1. GTDB lineage: Bacteria > Pseudomonadota > Gammaproteobacteria > Xanthomonadales > Xanthomonadaceae > Stenotrophomonas. The sequence continues at coordinate 781,834 of NZ_CP177163.1, read as the reverse complement.
GATCTTGTGCGGGTAGGTCTGATGGCCGACGTCCCACACCAGCTGGTCGACTGGCGTCTGGTACAGGTAGTGAAGCGCGACGGTCAGTTCGATCACGCCGAGGCCTGCGCCGAAATGGCCGCCGCTCTTGCCGACCGATTCGATCAGGTAAGCGCGCAACTCGTCGGCGATGGCGGGCAGTTCGGATTCTTCGAACCTGCGCAGGTCATCCGGTGACTGGATGCGCGCGAGGCGGGGATAGCGTGCGGAATCGATCATTTTTATCGCGCTTCTTCTCAAGCGCCTATTTTCGCCCCCAAACCGGGGTGGGGCAAGCAAACCCCCACGTCGGTGAGTAAATGGTGAGGGCGCCTGCGTCAGGCTGCCGCAGGTCAGGCCGCCAGTTTGGAGCGCTTGGGCAGCTGGGCGCGCAGAAACGCCATCTGGTCGGCCAGGATGTTGCGGTTGGACAGGATCATGTGTTCGATCCAGCTCGGCCGGTACGGCACCGCCAGCAGGGGCATGCCGGCCTGCTGTGGCGTGCGGTTGCTCTTGCGCGAATTGCAGTGGAAACAGGCGCTGACCACGTTCTCCCAGACGTCCAGCCCGCCTTTGGAGATCGGCATGACATGGTCGCGGGTCAGTTGCGGGCGATTGAACTGCTGCCCGCAGTACAGGCACAGGTGCGCATCGCGCGCGAACAGCGCCGGGTTGGACAGGTTCGGAGTGGGGTCCAGCGCGCGAGAGCGTGCATGGCCGCGCGCGGCGATGATCGGGTGCAGGTCCATGCCGCTGCGCAGCCCGGTATCGCGGCTGATGCCCCCGTGGATGTGCACACAGGGATCGCCGAGGGTCCAGGCGACGGCATCGCGGGCGTAGAGGCAGGCTGCATCCTGCCAGGTGATCCAGTCCAGGACCCGCCCGTGGGCATCCAGTGACAACAGGCGGACCGAGCCAGGCCGGTGCAGCGTGGCGATGGGCGATGGGTCGGCGACCGGGGCGGACGAGGCTCCGGTATCGATCAGACCCAAGCTAGTAGTGTCTGTCTCCATCGGGAAAACAGCTTATACCCGAATCATTACCAATTGTGTATAGGAGCGGACCAGAGGTCCGCTCCCGGGGCAACCGACCGTGGGCCGGCGCCGGTCCGGTTCAGCCGAAATGGGCGTCGGACATCGCCATCAGCGGCTCGGCACCGGCCTGGATGGCGGCGGCGTGGCTGAGCGTGCGCGGCAGCACGCGGGCGAAATAGAAGCGCGCGGTCTCGCGCTTGGCCTGCTTGAACGCCTCGCTCTGTGCGGAGGCATCGGCGGCGGCCACGCTGCGCGCCCACCAGTAGGCCAGCACCACGTAGCCGGCGTAGAACAGGTAGTCGAAACTGGCCGCGCCCAGCTCGTCGGGGTTGGCGGCCGCGCGCTGCAGGGTGGCCACGGTCAGTTTGCCCCACTCGTCGGCCTTGGCGCGCAGCGGGGCGATGAACTCGGCCAGCGCCGGGTTGCCCTCATTGGCCTTGGCGAACGCCTCGATCTCGGCCAGCATCAGCTTCAGGCCCGCGCCCTGGCTGGACGCGGTCTTGCGCCCGATCAGGTCCAGCGCCTGGATGCCCGTGGTGCCTTCATAGAGCGTGGTGATGCGCGCGTCGCGGGCGAGCTGCTCCATGCCGTGCTCGCGGATGTAGCCGTGGCCGCCGAAGCACTGGAGCGCGTTGTAGGTGTTCTCGATGCCCCATTCGGTCTGGCAGGCCTTCGAGATCGGGGTCAGGAAGCTCACCAGCGTGTCGGCACGCTCGCGCTCGGCGGCATCGTCGGCGTGGTGGGCGATGTCCACCAGGGTGGCCGCATGCAGCGCGAGCAGGCGGCTGCCTTCCACCAGCGACTTCACCGTGAGCAGCATGCGGCGCACATCCGGATGCACCAGGATCGGATCGGCCGGCTTGTCGGGGAACTTCGCGCCACTCAGCGCGCGCGACTGCAGCCGCTCACGCGCGTAGGCCAGGGCGTTCTGGTACGCGCGCTCGGACAGACCGATGCCCTGCAGGCCCACGCCCAGGCGTGCGGTGTTCATCATGGTGAACATCGCCTGCAGGCCCTTGTGCGGCTGGCCGACGAGATAACCTTCGGCGCCGTCGAAGTTCATCACGCAGGTGACCGAGCCCTTGATGCCCATCTTGTGTTCGATCGAGCCGCAGCGCAGCGCATTGCGCTCGCCGACGTTGCCGTCGCGGTCGACCTTGAACTTCGGGGTGACGAACAGCGAGATGCCCTTGGCGCCGGCAGGGGCGTCGGGCAGCTTGGCCAGCACCAGGTGCACGATGTTGTCGGTGAGATCATGCTCGCCGGCGGTGATGAAGATCTTGGTGCCGGTGATGGCGAAGCTGCCATCGGCGTTGGGTTCGGCCTTGGTCTTGAGCAGGCCCAGGTCGGTGCCGCAGTGCGGTTCGGTCAGGCACATGGTGCCGGTCCAGCGGCCTTCGATCAGGGGCTTCAGGAAGGCGTCCTGCTGCCACGCTTCGCCGTGCTGCTTCAGCGCTTCGATGGCGCCATGCGACAGCAGCGGGAAGTTGCCCCACGCCAGGTTCGCGGCATTGATCATTTCGTTGAGCGGCACGCCCAGCGTGTGCGGCAGGCCCTGGCCGCCCAGTTCCGGCGCGGCGGTGAGGCCGGTCCAGCCGCCCTCGACGAACTGGGCGTAGGCCTGCTTGAAGCCGGGCGGGGTGGTCACGTCGCCGGTGGCCTGGTCGAGCACGCAGCCGATCTCGTCGCCCACGCTGTTCAGCGGTGCCAGCACGGTGGTGCTGAAGCGACCGGCTTCTTCCAGTACGGCGTCGACCACGTCGGCGGTGGCGTCGGCAAAGCCCAGGCGGGCGAACAGCGGCTCCACCTGGAGCACGTCGTGCAGGGCGAAACGGATATCGGAAAGCGGGGCGGTGTAGCTGCTCATCGGTAGGTCTCGATCAGGTGCAAGGGAAGGCGGACGGGCCGCCGGTCAGCGCAGCACGCCGGGCAGGCCGGGGGCCTGGTTGAGGGTGCTGCGCTGGTCGATGTCGAAACTGCGCTGCTTCTTTTCCTGCGGCGTGGCGCTGACGGTGCCCGTGAGCGTGTAGGCCAGGGTGCGGTTGCCCGCCAGGGCATCGGCCACTACCAGGCGGGCGCCGGAGGAAGGCTGCAGCCGCAGGGTGACCACGTCGGCCGATTCGCCGCCAATCGACAGCGCGGGGGCGGTCTGCAGGGTGCCGGCGGCTTCGTCGTCCACTTTCAGGGACAGGGCGACGTTGTCGAAGGTCATGGGCATCGAGCTGAAGTTCTGCAGCCGCAGGGCCACATCCCAGCCGCCATCGGCGCGTACGGTCAGTTGCTGCACGCTCGCCGCAGGCGGCGACACGCGTTTGACCACGCCGGTGTTGCAGGCGGCCAGGGCAAGCGTGGTGCCGGCCACCAGGGCGATCATCGCGGCGGTACGGAAGCGGTGGAACATGGGCGCAATCCTCGTGCAGGGTGCTGCGTGGGTGAAAGCATACTACGGCGTATGGTGATTGTGCGGCCGCGCGGCCGCCCCCCCGTAAGGGTAGGCGGAGACGGTGTCGTTCAGGTAGCAGCGCTGACGCAGGCGGTCAGTCCAGTGGTGCCATCACCCGCAGGGGGCCCAGCTCGTAGCCCATCGCTTCGGCTTTGGCCTTGAGGCTGGCGAACTGGGCCTTGTCCATGCTCGGCGAGCGCGACAGGATCCACAGGTACTTGCGGTCGGGATCACCGACGACGGCCCATTGGTAATCCGGGTCCAGTGCGATCACCCAGTAGTCGGCCCATACCAGCGGTACCCAGGCCAGCCAGTCCGGCACGAAGCGCACCTGCAGCTGGCCGGGCTCGCCCTCGACCGGGCGCGCCACGCCTTCGGCCGCGATATGTCCGCCATCGTCGGTGCGGCAGGCGTTGTGCACGCTGATGCGGCCGTCGGCGCGCAGCGCGTAGGTGGCGGTGATGTCGCCCACGCATTTCTTCTGGAACGACACCGGCAGGTGCGCGATCTCGTGCCACTGGCCGGCGTAGCGCCCCATGTCCAGTGCCGGCACCGAGCGCACCGGGGTGGCGGCGCTGGCGAGAGAGGCCGACAACAACAGGCCGAGGGCAGGCAGGGCAGGGCGCAGACGCATGGGAGGACTCCTCGCTGGACGCCCGAGCTTAGGAGCCGGCGACGGCGCAGGTGTAAAGGTTTCGTCATCCCGATGCGCTGCGGTGCTGCCGAACGCAGCGGTGTCGACAGCAGCGTGCGATGCCGGCGGACGCGCGCTGTTTTCACGCGTGGGCTGCGATGCGTTCACGACGAGGGGACGGCGCGATGACTAGCTTGACGGCTCCAACATCGTCCCGACAGGGGAAAACAGCATGATCAAGTGGGCCATCATTTTTCTGGTCATCGGTCTTATCGCCGGTGCCCTCGGTTTTGCCGGCATCGGCGGGGCCGCCATCGGCATCGCCAAGTTCCTGTTCTGGGCCGGCATCATCATCGCCGTGGTGCTGTTCCTGCTCGGCATGACGGTCGCCAAGAAGGTGAGCTAGCGCAAAAAAAAAAGACCTGCATTTCTGCAGGTCTTTTTAAATAGTGGTGGCCGAGGACGGAATCGAACCGCCGGCACGGGGATTCAATCCCATGCACCACTAGAACAACTCCTTCAGATCAAGCACTTAAGTAGTGATGCTAACAGCGCGCTGTAGCGCTAAGTGTTTGATCGGTAGCGCGGTCTATGCCGACCGTCCGTGCAACTTGTTCGATCCGCTCCGCGTGTCCGGCGAGGTGCTCAGGCGACAGGTGGGCGTACCGCAGGACGGACTGGTAGGACCGCCACCCGCCCAGCTCCATGAGGCTCCGCAGGCTGGTGCCCGCCATCACATGCCAGCTGGCCCAGGTGTGGCGCAGGTCGTGCCATGCCAACGGCTCGACCCTCGCCCTCCTCTGCGCGGCGTACCAGCCGGTGTTGCTTGCCCGGACGTACGGCGCGCTGTCCTTCTCAGATCCACTCGGGAACACCCACGGGTTCCCCGCCACCCTCTTCGCGCGCTGCTGCACCAGGATGTCCATCGCGTTTCTGTTGAGTGGTGCGCCTATGGCCTTCTTCGCTTTGGCCTGCCTCCCCTTGATCCACGCCACCCGCCGCTCCAGATCCACCTGCTCCCATCTCAGGCGCAACACGTTCTGCTCACGCCAGCCGGTGGCCAGAGCAAACAAGAACGGTGGCCGCAGGTGGTCCGCCAGCTCGTCGTGTAGCCGCACCGCCTCATTCTGCGTCAGCCACCGGTAGTCGTCAGCGCCGTCGGCCTCCTTGATGCGGATGGTGGGCACTGAGTCCGACCAGCCGCGGCGCTGCGCGTCGCGCAGAATCGAGCGAATCAGCGCCATCATCTTGTCCACCGTGGACTGGGAAGTCAGCTCGTCGGTGAACGTGCTCCCGTCCTTCCGCCGCCGTTTGTTCTTCGGCTCCGCCTTCCGCTGGCTGGAGACGAGCGCCAGCACATCGGCGTTGATCTCGTCCAGATGAAGGTGACCCAGGTAGGGGGACAGCCACTTGAGGTTGTGCTGATCCTTCTTGATGCTTCGTTTGGTCTTATGGTCTTCGAACCATGCCACGACCGCCTCGGTCCAGAGGCGGCGGGGTTTCTCGCCAAGACGCGCTACGCGGTACTGCTCCGCGTGGATTTTCGACGCCCACTCGGTAGCGAGGTCACGGTCGACAGTCCCAGAGCTTCTAAATACTTCGCGTCCGTTGGGCGTGGTGAAGCGGATCCAGAGGATGCCTTTTTTGCCGCGCGGTTCAAGTCGGTAGGGATGGCGGACCATTCGGGTTGCTTCGTTTCCGTGAGATATGCGTCGAGTGCGGCGCGGAGGAAGCGCCAGTTTCCGCCGACCTTGCGGCCGGGTGGGCCTTTACGCTTGCGCATCCAGTTGCGCAGGGTGACGGGGTGGTACTGCAGTTAGGCGGCGGCGGTTTCCAGGTCCATCACGTCCGGCCATAGCTTTTCAGCCGCTCCCACGATTCACCCCCTTGACCGAACCGGCCTTGTCCGCATCGCTCTTGACCTTGCCCGGAAGGCCATTGGCCTTCCGCCGCTCGGCCTCAAGGCGATCCTGATCCTTCGCCTTTTTGCGCAGATGGGAGTTGGCCGACCGGATGATGTGCTTGTGGTCGTTCGGATAGATCCGGACTTCGCTCGGGCACTTGTTGGCAGAGTCCATGTACGCAAGCAATTCGCCGACGCGGCGCAGCACGTGCTCGAATCGATCGTCAAGCTTCGGGTGAGTAGCGAGATCGATAGCGATCATGCGGCCGCCTCGCTGCTGGTGGCTTGGCGGAGCTCGGCCGCCGCGCGGTGCAGCTCAGTGGCGGTGTCTTCGGCTTCGGCGGCGGTGAGGTAGACACGGCCAGCGTCGCCGACGTGCATGGCGACCTTGCCGGTTACGGGTTGAGTTTGGCCCTGGACGGGTCCGGTAGAGGTGCTGAGGGCCAGGTTGGCCATGCTGATCTCCGTGCCCCGGCCCGGATGGGCGGTTCGTGGAGCGACGGAAGCAAATTAGCCTAAGGCTATTCGACGGTCAGCAGCCAGTGGCTAATCTTTGTTCTTGTTGCTGAACGAATCCGGATTTGTTCATTTACCCGTTGACTCCCCAACCCTTTTGGCGACCTGTACGTTGGGACCCTGACGCTATGGAATTGCAGCCTGTATACGTCGGATATTCCTTGGCTCACGTCAGCCAACTCCCCACCTATTGAATTCGCAGGGATAGGCCGAGTTTTCCATCGGAGTACGTAGGGCTTTTCCTACTTACATCTGATCCAGACGGCCGCAAACTCCGGATATGAACGAAAGGGGGGTAATGGATGTCCGGTAGTCAGGCTCAAAGGCACAATTTCCACGATCGTTTGGACAGGGGAAAAGGCGTCATAGCCAATTGGCTAGAGGAGGATGTAAGCATTGCCGCGCAGGGGAGGTTGGAATTTGCGATGGACCAGTTGTCGCAGTTGCCGCAGCAGGCCTGGACCCGACCCCATGCAAGCTCGATGGGGAATCACACATATGTGATACGCTTTAGAGAGGTCGGAGGTGGGCAGCTCCGCGTCTTTGGCCACTTTAGCGCTCACCATTCCGCTTTTGTCATGACCTTCAACGGATTCGAGAAAGACAATGCTTACCATCCCTCAGACTACGAGCAACGAACGGTTCGTTACAAAGACACCTGCGCGAAGGATCCCGAGAAGTTCTCCGTATCGTTTCGAGCTCAATGTATGCCGTGTGCGCAGGACCTTTGACGTCAAGTCTGTGGCGACTAGCCAGCAGGCCTCCGTCGAGCATGTGTTTCAGCGAAAGGCAAGTTGGGTGGAAAAGGAGCGGCGTGAGGGTTACATGGAGGCCTCGGTCGAGCAGGGTATTGCTTGGCAAATAAAGATCAACCGCGAACGCAGAGGTCTATCGCAGAGTGACCTGGCGAAAGTTCTAAACACCAAACAATCAGCCGTTTCCAGGCTGGAAGACACAGAGTACGGCGCGCACAGTCTCGAGACTCTCCTGTCTGTTGCAAAGGCCTTTGATTGTGCCCTTCAGGTCAGGCTCATCTCATATTCCCAACTGGCGATTCGCAGCGAGAAGCTCACTCCCGACGATCTATTCGCCGCACCGTTTAGTGCCGAAAAGGAACTCTTTCATGGCTAACTCCAAGAGGCCGCCGTCCCACGCAAACGCGCCGATCTTCTATGCAGATCAGCCGGCCGGCATGGCCTTCAGTCCACAAGTGACGCGGCTCACCTTCGGAATTGAGGACGATGACGAATCGTCGGATTTTCCTAGACCTGTTGTGTCGGTGGTGATGCCGACCGATGCGGTAATCACTATGGTGAGAGACATCATGGAAGTCCTCGAAAACGACAGGTTCAAGGACGACATGATCAAGAAGACTGCTCAAATGGCCCAGTCATTCGCGGATGGTCTTCAACGCGAAGTTAGCGAAACGATGGTTCCGGCCGTGGCACGCAAGCCGGCATCTCCGGCAAGCAAAAAGAGGCTTCCGAAGCCTTCCAAGTAAAAAACGGCCGCAGTTGATGCGGCCTTTTTTCTAGAAGCGGCGAAGCCCAGCGTGTATCAGCGCTTTACCCAAGATACTCACATCGCCATCGTCCGACCTGTACGCAGGGAAGTCCGGATTGTTGCTCACCACGTACATGCCGTCGCCGCGCTTCTGCAGCATCTTGATCTGCGTCTCGCCGCCAATGTTGATCAGGTAGTAGTCGTCGCCATCGAAGTAGTCGCAGGTGGTGTCGATCCAGATGATGTCGCCGTCCTCGAGCTTGGGGCGCATCGAGGGCCCGCGGCCGGTGATGATCTGGATCCGGCCAGGCTGTGGCAGGTAGCCGAGCTTGCGGCGCACCTCCCATTCGGCAACCTCGATTGTCTGTACCACCTCGGGGTAGTCCTGGTTGACCATCCCTGCACGCATGCCAGCACCCCCTTCGAACAAGTCGAAGCGAACATAGCCGGGGCGCGTCTCAGTCTCTAAGGCGGATGAGATTGGCTCGCCATCTGTCTCGTGGTGGGTATCCATCCATCCCGCCGGCAGGCTGAGCGCTGCTTCGATCGCGTGCGCGGTAGCGCCCGACATGACTCGCGGCTTCCCGGTCGTCGCGTTTGGGCTGCGATTCACCCACTGGCTCACCTGGGCTGGATTTTTGATCCCCGCCGCGTCTGCGAAATGGCGTTGACCGCCATTCACAGCAATGAGCGCGAGCAAATTCTCGTGTCGGACATCGTCAATTGGGCGCATCTGCTCATTGAATAGCTGATGGCTATCTAATCCAACGAGCTTTTGGCTATTGTATCGAGAATAGCCGAGGGCTAATGTAGGCAGCATGGACCTACTCACCTACATCTATGACATGAATCGCCGCGCCGCGCTTGCCGGGGCGTGTGGCACAAGTCCCGAGTACCTGTGGCAGATCGCCACACGATGGCGGGGGAAGCGGCCTAGCCCCGAGCTCGCCGCATCGATCGAGCGCGAATCCGGACGCCTTGGACCGGAGCAGGTCCCCAAGGAGCCAATGATCTTTGGCCCGGTCGCACAGAGTCCGCGCGCTGTGATCAGCGCGCTCGTTGACAGCCGGATGAGCAAGCGCGCGCTGCGCGCTCCGCTGGGCTTGGCCACCGATGCCCATCTGGCGAAGGTGCTGCAGGTTCAGTGGAGCAGGTAGCTGCCTGGCCGGAAGACCAGAGCGTCCCGGCGCTGCCGCAGGTGTTGAAGATTCTCGGCGTCCAGCCCGAACAACCGGCGGCCGAGGCCGCCCAGAACGATCTCGACGCCGAGCGCGTCATTCAAGTGCAGGCGGCATGGTATGCGCGCGCTGTCTGACAAGTGGAACTCCCGGCTGTGGCTGAGGGAGTGGTTGAACCAGCCATCGAAGGCTGAATTGGTTGAGCGGCAGGTCGCCGAGGCTGCTACCACCTTGGCCGAGGCCAACGGCAGCAACTTCCATATCGGCTCCCAGGGGCTGTCCTTGATCAGCACGGAGGGTTGACGTGGCAGCAATCAGCGAGAGCGAGCAGTTCGGCACGAAGGTCGAGGCGATCGCGCCTCGCATCGGTATCGACTGGAGTCCGTACACGAACGACGGGCCGGTGACCTTCCACTTCGAGAAGATCCCCACCCAGTCCGACGGCACGGTCCTGGAGCGGACCTTTCTCGGAAGGCTACCGGCAAGGATCAGCGAGCTGCTGGCAGGGGACTACACCGTGAAGCACCCCGTCACCGGCGAGGAGACCGTGGAGCCCGGGTGGAAGCTCATGGCCATGATCAAGGCGGCGACCGACGCCGTGTTCGAGGCGAGCGCGCCGCCGAGGCTTCCGCCGCCTCTGTAGCCGCTCAAGCCACGGCCGCGAGCAGATCCGCGCGGTTGTTGCGGGGCGTGTTCACGGCACGGCTGACGCGGTAGGCCTCCATCGCGGGCGGCTCGCTGGCCAGCAGCATCGCCATTGCCGCGTCGGCGTCGGCCGCGATCCACTCTTCAGCTTGGCCGGGGTCCAGCCACGCCGGCATACGGTCGTGCATGTCCGCCGACACGCCGCTGCTGTCACCGGAGATGACGGTGAAGGTGCCGAGGTGTCGGCGGGTTGGTGTCTTCCCAGAGGCAGGCGGCCGAGAGCGGGGCGCCCGCTTTCTCTTCAACCAACGGGCCCGGAAGAGCTATTACGCTACGGACACATCTGGTGCAGTACGCCGGGCTGGCTCCAAGCAGAATCGACTAGGAGCCAACTCTGCCTGGGACAGTGGGCCGCACACGGGAGCGCCGCGACTTTCGTTTCTCCATCCTTCTCACGGCGAGCCGAGCAATTGAGGAAGCCAGTGACAGTCTTCGCGGGTTACAGGACGTGGGTCAGGTACTCCAGTTCCTTCTTGTACTTGGTCTGGGACTGGTTGACTTGGAGCCGATTGCCGCCGATTGTGTGGAATTGATTCACCTTCAACTTCGGGATCGGAATTCCCTCGGCACCGCTGATACGCCCGGCGGACATAAAGTCGTCTGTGATCACAAACGCATCTGCTGGGTCCAATTCATCGAAGAGGCTGTCATATTTTTCAGCCGTCGCATATGCGCGCTCGACGTACATCTGAGATGCGCGGTCCTTGACCCCTTTCTTCGGACTCCGTGCGCCAACCATAGTCATCACGATGGCGGCAACACGAGGCGTTGTCATTCCGCCTGCACGCTCAGCCCAGACGTTGTAGTCGCTGTTGGGGTCCGCCAGCATCCGAAGTGTGATGTCCAACGAGTCAATCGAATGCTCATCCACACGAACTGGGATGATCAATGCGTCGGCAGCACACCACGCTAGGTGAGTGCCGCCTGCATAGAATGGGCTGCAGTCCATCAGTATCTTATCGCAGCTCTTTGATTTCGCCTCGGCGTCAAGAACGTCGCGCAAGCTCAGCAAAATGTTACGTACGGCCTTCTTGTTGTTGGCGGCCATTGCCTGCTGCAACTGCTGATAGAGAGCGGACGGGAATGCGAAAAGATCGCCATCGCCTGGCACAAAGAAACTTGATTTGCCCAGTTTGAAGTGATCGTTGTATGCGCTAATGCGATACGAGATGTCGTCCGGTACGTCGCCGAAGGCGGGGCCGAGAACTTTCGGCCGCAGCGCATCGCCGATAGAAACTTCCGCCTTCTGCCCACGCATGATCGCTTCGGTCAGATTCCGCTGAGGACAGAGGTCCGCTACGAGGGTCGGACTCGTTCGGCTGAACATCCACGCCAAGTTGAACGATAGCGTCGATTTACCGATGCCCCCTCGCAGGTTGGTTACCGCGTAGGACCGGTACTTGAAGTTGACCGATGCGACAAATCCTTCTTCCAAGGACTGCTCGTGGTTGGAAATGATGCGTTCAAGCCCGGTGGTCATGAGTCTACCTTCGCTGGATGAGGTTGCAGGCTAATTGCAAAAATGCAGGCCGTCAACGTAGGTGCAGGTTAATGCCATTTAAGCAGGACAAGATCCGATTTGCAGGAGGACTGCTGTTCCCGGAACTGCTGGAGGACGGGCTAAGCCCGAGGCGTTCAAGCAGCGGTAGGCACTCAGCGCGATTTAGGCAGGTTGGCGATTTCGTCAGATCGCCGATGCAGCGCTTAACAATTCGTTCGTCGAACGATTCAGGCAGGTTGCCGCCACTTTCGCAGGATCTGCGACTCTCGGCCGTATCCTTCCGGGCATGCTTCCTCACGACTTCGAATGGGCGATGTCCCTCCCAAACCCAAACTGCACGCCGGACGTGATCCGGCACCGGGCGCAATGGGTTGTCAGGCTGCACCAGAGGGTGGACAACGGGGCATGGTTCGCAGAGCTGGACGTGCAGTGGGAACGCCGGCATAAGAGGCCCTGCCAGAGCTACAACAGCGGAATCATAGTCGCCGAGCTATGGGTTGCGCGCCACCAAGACCGGTTGCGGGCCGAGGTTCTCGCCAAGTACGCCAGACACAAGTTCCCGATCCAACAACTAGGGACGACCGAAGCGCCACCTCCCGGGGCGTAGACGAAGGGGGCGCCAGCTCGCGATAGTGGCGTCTGGCCCTGGACCTGCCCCATACCCCATGAGCACCCTTAACGTCTTGGTACGCCCCGACAGACTTCTGGTTGCCGTGGATACGTTCGCGGAGGACGCGCTTACGGGGGAGCAGTCGAAAGGTGCAAAGCTCTTGCTCATCCCCCAGCGCAACCTCGTGCTGGCCTGCCGGGCTCCGCCCAGTACTTCTTGAGGATCTACGAGCTGTGCCTGCAGGCCAGCTTTCGGGCGGACTTCAAAATGGAGCAACTCATGGCCGAGCTGGGGCTGGTGATCGACAATGTGTAGCCAGCGTACGTGGAGGCCGCAGATAGGGCAGGGATCCCGCAAAGCGACCTGCACACAGAGATAGTCCTGGGTGGCTGGTCTCCGCAGAACGGCCGGATGATGGCTACGGCTTACGCCAAGGACGCTGGCGGCGCAGCAGCGGTGTGGTGCAGGTGCTTGCTGGCGGACTCGCCTCACCAGGAGAGCCTCTGCGGGGGGAGACCGGATAGCTTCGACGCCGTGGCAGTAGCGGAACCCGGCCGACTCCAAGCCGCGTACCTCAACGATAGGGCCAGGCGCACGGTGGCCGGTGGTCGCTTGCTCGTGGCCAAGCTCTCGGATTGCCTCGCTACGGTCGAGGACGCGGGTCCGCTTTAGCTGCGTGCCCCTTGCCCCCAATGATCCGTGCAAATTCCGTGCAACCGGCAAAAGAAAAGGGCTCGCATTTCTGCGAGCCCTTTGAATAATGGTGGCCGAGGACGGAATCGAACCGCCGACACGGGGATTTTCAATCCCCTGCTCTACCAACTGAGCTACTCGGCCACTTCATCGCTGCGTTGCCGCTGGCGAGGACGCGAATAATACGGAGGTCTGAGAGGTTCGGCAAGCCTTTCATCAAAAAAATTTCACATTTGTTGCTGAGGGTCCTGCACGGCCTCGCGCATGCAGGCCAGCAGCACGATGCCGATCACCATCATGATCGCGGCCAGCAGCAGCGACGCGCGGTAGGAACCGCTGTCGCGGGCGAGCATGCCGGCCAGGGCGGGCGCGATGATCTGCGCCACGCCGTAGCTGAGCGTCAACATCGCCATCGCCGCGGCGGGATTCCGCGGATACTGGCGACCCATCACGGTGAGCGTGAGGCTGACGATGCCGGCGAAGGTGATGCCGAACAGCAGCGCGCTGCCCATGCCCGCGCCAAGGCCGTCGTCCAGCAGTGGCAGTACGAACGACAGCGCCTGCAGGGCGAACGCCGCCAACAGCGCGCGGATCATGCCGACGCTCGCGGCCAGCCGGTCCCACAGGAACGTGGACGGTACCGCCGCCAGCCCGACCAGTGTCCACACCGCGCTGCCGTGCCCACGGTAGGCGGCGGTCTGTTCGAGAATGGCGACGATGAACGTTGCCCCGACCGCGAAGCCGAAACCGGCACAGAAGTACGCGGCCACCAGCAGCATGCGCCAGCGCCGCGACGGGGGCGGGGGGGCGTTGGCGACGTCTGCCGCCGATGGCGCGGTGGGCGCCGGCATCCAGCGCCATGCCGGCACCAGAAAGACCACGCCGAGCAGCCCCAGCCAGCGCCATTGCCCGCTGGAGCCGGCATGCCCGGCCAGGAGCGCGGTAGCGAGGCCGGATACGGCGATACCCAGTCCGAGCCCGGCAAAGTGCAGGCCAAGCTGCGGGCGGCGGCGTTGCCCCAGCAGCCAGTTCAACACCAGGCCGGAGGCCAGCAGCAGCCCGGCGGTGCTGGACATGCCCGCGATGAAGCGCAGGCTGCTCCACAGCCAGGGCTGGGTGGTGCAGCCCATCAGCGCGGTGGCGGTTACCGCCAGCAGCAGTCCGGTCCGGTAGAGGCGGAACCGGTGCTGCGGGTCGCCGACGCGGGCCACCAGCAGCGTGCCGAGCAGATACCCCAGGTAGTTGAACGTCGCCAGCCAGCCGCCCTGCGCGGCGCTCAAGCCGGCGTCGGCCCGCATCAGTGGCAATAGGGGCGTGTAGGCGAAGCGGGCCAGGCCGACGGTCAGCACCAGCGCACAGATGCCGGCAGCGATGACCTGCCACGGCTGCAGTGACGGCGGGCGGATTGAAGAGGCCAGAGGCATGGTGGATGGACTCGGGGACGGGGGCAACGCCATCCTCGGCGACATCGCGCCGGCTGTCTTTCGATAGAATGACGCATCATGTCGATGAAGCGACACTCCCTGCCGGCCCGCTCCACGCCCTGGCGCGACGTGCCGGTGCCACCGCTGCGTCGTTTGCCGTGGCCGGTGGTGGCGCGCAGCCAGCAACTGGCCGCAGGCGAGCGCTTCCCGCCGCATGCGCACGGCTGGAACCAGCTCGTGTTTGCGACCGAAGGCGTACTGCAGGTCACCGCCGCGCATGCGCGCCACGTGATCACGCCGCAGCAGGCGCTGTGGGTACCGACGTCGACCGTGCATCACACCGGCGCCTTGAGTGCGGCCGCGTTCCGCAATCTGTATGTCGCCGATGGCGCCGCGCCGGGCATGCCCGACCAGTGCGTGGTGCTGGATGTATCGGCGTTGCTGCGCGCATTGATCGTCGAGCTGGGGCGTACCCGCGCCGAGGACGATCCGGTCTGCTATGGCGCGTTGTCCCAGGTGATCTGCCTGCAGCTGCCCCGCCAGACGCGCCACGTCCTGCACCTGCCGTGGCCGCAGGACGCGCGGCTGCAACGGTGGTGCCAGCGGTTGTACGACCAGCCCGGTGATGCGCGCGACCTGCCGGCCTGGGCGCTGCAGATGGGCACCTCCGCCCGTACCCTGGCGCGTCACTTCGAGCGCGAGACCGGTATGAGCGTCCGCGCGTGGCGAACGCGCCTGCGCCTGCTGCGCGCGATGGAGGGGCTGGTGCAGGGGCGCTCGCCGACCACCATCGCGCACGAACTCGGCTACGCGTCGGCATCGGCGTTCAACTACATGTTCCGGATCGAAACCGGCATGACGCCACTGCAATGGCGCCGGGCGCGGCAGGGCACGGACGCGCCGGGCTAGCGACGCGCGTCGCTCAGGGCCGCACCGGACAGGCGAGGTGGACCAGCCGGTCGTCCTCGAAGCGCGCGCGGATCTCGCCGCCGCCGACCTTGTCGGCCGTCCACGAGGCGGTGTTGCCGGCGCCCGGCAAGGGGTTGCCCAGTTCGAAATACACGCGCCCGCGGCTGTCGCCGGCGTGCACGCGCCCGCAGTGCGACATCGGCGACGCCATCTGGCCGCAATCGCCCTGCAGCAGGCACAGCCGGGTGTAGCACTGCCGCGCACCGGAAGACCAGTGGCCCTGCGCCAGCAGGCAGCCCGGCTCGGTGGTCAGCACGGCCCAGCACGCCAGCCCGAACACGGTGGTGGCCGACATCAGCGCGAGCAGCAGGTAACGGCGCAGGTGGCGACGGAGGGAGGCGGGGAAACGGCGCATGGCGCGATGATGCGCCACTGGAATGCTGTAGCGCCACCGGAAGGGCCGATGCCCGCCGCACAAGGCGCGCCACGGATTTCCGGCGCAGCACCGGTGGAACGCTGTTTTACCCCACCCCCCGTGCACGGCGGCAGCGCTTACTGTCGGGGTTCCGTTTGCATCCGTGTGGAGATGTGTGCCGATGAATGACCTCACCAACGCCCGCATCGTGCTGGCGTCGCGTCCCCGCGGCGAACCGGTGGCAGCGAACTTCCGCCTGGAGCACGTGCCGGTGCCGGCACCAGCCGCCGGCCAGGTGCTGCTGCGCAACCGCTTCCTGTCGCTGGACCCCTACATGCGCGGTCGCATGGAAGAAGGGCCGTCCTATGCGCCACCGGTCGCGCTGGATGCGGTGATGGAAGGGCGCACCGTGTCCGATGTGCTCGCCTCCAACCACCCCGGCGTTGCGGTGGGCGACCGGGTGCTCGCGCCCGGCAACTGGCAGACCCACGCGGTCATTGACGGTGATCGTGTGACCCGCACGCTGCACGACAACGGCCTGCCGCCCAGTACCGCGCTCGGCGTGCTTGGCATGCCGGGGTTCACCGCCTATGCCGGGCTGCGCGAGATCGGCAGGGTACAGGCAGGCGAGACCCTGGTGGTGGCCGCAGCCAGTGGCCCGGTGGGTGCCACGGTCGGGCAGATCGCCAAGCTGCAGGGCGCACGCGCGGTGGGCATCGCCGGCGGCGAGGAGAAGCGTCGCTACCTGGAGACGCTGGGCTTCGATGTGGCGCTTGACCACCGCGCGGTGGACTTTGCCGAGCAGTTGCGGCAGGCGGTGCCCAACGGTATCGACGTGTATTTCGAGAACGTCGGCGGGCATGTGTTCGAGGCCGTGGTGCCGCTGCTCAACGACTTCGCGCGGATTCCCGTCTGCGGCACCATCGCCACCTACAACGCACGCGATGCGGTGCTGCCCGGGCCGGACCGCCTGCCGGGCTTCATGAGCCGCGTGCTGCGCCAGCGCCTGGCCGTGCGCGGTTTCATCCAGTCCGATTTCAACGCACTGTTCCCGCAGTTCCTCACCGACATGACCGACTGGGTGAAGACCGGCCGCGTGCAGTACCGCGAGGACATCGTCGAGGGGCTGGCCAACGCGCCGGCGGCCTTCTTCGGTCTGCTCAAGGGGCGCAATTTCGGCAAGCTGGTGATCGCGCTGGAGTGACGTCCGGATCTGGTGCCGGGGGGGCGCGCCCGCAGTGCTATGCCGGGCGCGATGACCATGCGAAAATCCCGTGAATCACTACAAGGAGCGGGGGGAAGCATGGGATTTCTGATTTTCATCGTGGCGCTGGGTCTGGGTGCGGCGGCGTGGTACCTGATCGCCGCGAAAGTACTGGCAGGCAAGTCCAGTCTGGTCCGCCACGGCGCGGGCCTGGTGGCTGCGCTGGCGGCGTTCCTGGCGGCCTTGATCGTGATGGCCATCGCGGGCCTGATCAAACCCGCGGCACCGGTCGAGCTGACCCCGGCGCAGGCCGAGCAGGCCGCAGCGCGTGAGGCCGAACGGGCGCAGCAGGTCACGGCGCGTGACGCCGAACGGGCGCAGCAGGATGCCGAGCGTGACGCACGCAAGGCCGGCCGCGCGTTCGAGGCGTCCAAGGACAAGACGTTGAAGGAGATCGCTGAGACCGGTCCGGCCAAGGCGCGCACGTTCGCCGAAAGCTATGCGGCCATGAATGGCGTGGACGAGGCCTCGCGCGAGGCGTTCTACCTCTGCCTGGGCGACTACATCGGCAGCAAGGACGGCGAGCTCAAGGCGGCCGATACGCTGGGCTGGTGCCTGAACGATTTCAAGCATGACCCGGCCAAGTTCGTGGCCGAGAAGTCGCGCTACGACTACTTCAAGGTGCGCAGCCAGTTCAGCGCGTGGGACGGATCCAGCTACAAGGTGGATGCGTTCATCAAATCCACGATGGAAAATCCGGATTCCTACAAGCACGTGAGCACGCGTCATCGCGTCCGGGTCGATCCCACCGAGACCTTCGTGC
Organism: Stenotrophomonas sp. LGBM10; assembly: GCF_046736075.1. Classification (GTDB taxonomy): domain Bacteria; phylum Pseudomonadota; class Gammaproteobacteria; order Xanthomonadales; family Xanthomonadaceae; genus Stenotrophomonas. Next base: position 764,321 of record NZ_CP177163.1, on the reverse strand, counting down.
TGGTGGACACCACGTTCCGCGGCACCAACGCCTTCGGCGGCGTGGTGACCAACGAGGTGCGACTGAAGGTGGATCCTGCCACCGGCGACGTGCTGGACGTGCTTCACGCGCAGTAAGCCGGCGTGCGGCAACCGGCGTCGAACCGGTTGCCGCGCCTGCGGTGACATGCGCGTCACGGCCGAACCGCCACGCTGGTGCCATCGGGCCCTGCCGGGCCTGCCACCGTGAGCATCGACCATGAGCAGCACGCAGCAACCGCGAAAGGATGACCAGCAGGGCATCCAGGAAAGCCAGCAGGATCGCAAGCAGGACGAAACCGCCAAGCAGCGGCCGGGCCAGCACGATCAACAGGTGCACGACGCCAATACGCGGCGCCCGACGCGGCAGGACCAGGCGCCGGAGTAATCCGCCGCCGGTACCGCGCAGGACACAAAAAAACCCCGGGAACCGTGTTCCCGGGGTTTCTTGTTGAATAGTGGTGGAGCCAGGGAGGATCGAACTCCCGACCTCGTCATTGCGAACGACGCGCTCTCCCAGCTGAGCTATGGCCCCACGGATGCTGCGATCCACATGGTACCGGCCGAGCCGGTGAACCACGCGACGGGGCTAGTGTAGCGCTGCCACGTCAGGGCTGCAAAGGGGGCCTTGCGTGGCGGGAAGGGCGTCTCCGGCCAAGGTCTGTCCTTCCGGACCGGGCGCGCGCCGGGCATAATCCGCGCCACGCATCCTGGCAGCAGCCAACCGATCAGGGTCGGGGATGGACGGCCGTCCCCCGCATCGCCCTGAAAACAACCTGCAACATCCGCGCAATATCGTGCCGCATCGCTGCGCAACCAGCGGTGCTGTTGTTGTTTTCCTGCGTGCGCCGCACGCCACTCAGTTCAGTACTGCCCGAGACCCCTGCATGCCTGTCAATCGCACCACCTCTGTGTCCCTGCGTCATTCCCCGCGCCGTGTCGCCGCACCCGGTTCGCTGCCGCGCCGCCATGCGCTCGCGCTGGCCTGCGCCACCGCCTCGCTGCTTGGCCTGGCCGGCGCCGCCTCGGCCCAGGACGCCAGCCCGACCTCGCTCGACGCGATCACCGTGACCGCCGATCACCGCGAGCGCAATCTGCAGGAGGTGCCGGTGTCCGTCGGCGTGGTGCAGGGCGAGCGCATGCGCGACTACACCGCCGGCGGCGACGACACGCTGCTGGCGCTGTCGGGCAAGGTGCCGAGCTTCTATGCCGAAACCACCACCGGCCGCATCTTCCCGCGCTTCTACATCCGGGGTCTGGGCAACATCGACTTCTACCTGGGTGCCTCGCAGCCGGTGTCGATCATCCAGGACGACGTGGTGCTGGAGCACGTGGTGCTCAAGTCCAACCCGGTCTATGACGTGGACCAGGTCGAAGTGCTGCGTGGCCCGCAGGGCACGCTGTTCGGCCGCAACACCACCGCCGGCATCGTCAAGTTCGACAGCATCAAGCCGAGCCAGGACTACAGCGGCCGCGTGCAGGCCAGCTACGGCACCTACGGCAGCGTTGCGGTGGACGGCGGCTTCGGCGGCCCGATCAACGACATCGCCTCGTTCCGTGTTTCGGCGCTGTACCAGCACCGCGATGATTACGTCGACAACACCTACACCGGTCCCAGTGCCGATGGCACGGTGTCGCCGAAGAAGAATGCGATGGGCGGCTTCGACGACCGCAACGTGCGTGCCCAGCTGCTGCTGCAGCCCAGCGACGCCTTCTCGCTGCTGGCCTCGGCGCATGCGCGCGACTACGACGGCACGTCCACCCTGTTCCTGCGCAGCGCGCTGACCAAGGGTTCCAACAAGACCGACGTGCCGCGCGACAAGGTCGCCTACGACGAAGCCGGCAACAATCCGCAGGCCTACAAGACCTACGGCGGCTCGATCAAGGCGGTCTACGATTTCGGCAACGTGTCGCTGACCTCGATCACCGCCTACGAAACCACCTCCGGCTACAGCCGTGGTGATACCGACGGCGGCGCGGCGGTGAACTATCCGGTCAATGGCATGCCGAACGGCTACGGCCAGTCGATGGGCCAGATCCGTGATCTGGACCAGTGGACCCAGGAAATCCGCCTGGCCAACGGTGACGACAACCGCCTGAAGTGGCAGGTCGGCGCGTTCTACTTCGACGGCCGCGATACCACCGATTTCTACCAGCGCGCCTGGTTCCTGCAGGGCAATGCACGCAATCCGAACAACTGGGTGCGCCTGCGAAACGTCAATACCTCGTGGGCCGGGTTCGGCCAGATCAGCTACGACGTCACCGACAAGTTCACCCTGACCGCCGGCCTGCGCCAGACCCGCGACGAGAAGCACACCCGCCTGCTGAAGACCGCCGACACCGCCGCCGGCGTGGTGACCTACAAGGGTCGCACCGACGTGGAAATGTCCGACACCACGCCGAGCTGGGACGTCAGCGCGATGTATGCGTTCAATCCGCAGCTGAGCGTGTATGCGCGCGTGGCGCGTGGCTTCCGTGGCCCGACCATCCAGGGCCGCTCGGCGGTGTTCAATGCCGACTTCACCACCGCGGACTCGGAAACCATCCTGTCCTGGGAAGCGGGCATCAAGAGCAGCCTGTGGGACAACCGCCTGCGCGTGAATGCCGCTGCGTTCACCTACGTGGTCAACGACATCCAGCTCAACGGCAACGATTCGGACGGCAACGGCGTGCTGTTCAACGCCGACAAGGCCAAGGCCTACGGCCTGGAAGCGGACATGGAGCTGCGCCCGATCCCGAACCTGAGCCTGAGCGCCGGTGTGAGCCTGCTGCACAGCGAAATCCAGGACGATCGCGTGTATGCGCAGGTGTGCGCCCTCAACGGTGCCGTGGTGTGTACGGTGAACGATCCGACCATCAAGGTCGGCGCGAACACCTTCGCCCAGATCAATGGCAACCCGCTGCCGAACGCGCCGAAGTACAACATCAACCTGGCCGCGCGTTATGACATGCCGGTCAACGACAGCGATGTGTTCTTCGTCTCCACCGACTGGAACAAGCAGGGCTACACCAGCTTCGTGCTGTACGACTCGGCCGAGTTCAACTCCAAGGGCAGCTTCGAAGGCGGCCTGAAGCTGGGCTACTCGGGCAACTATGGCGCGTGGGAAGTGGCGCTGTTCGCGCGCAACATCACCAATGAGAAGAACCTCAAGGGTGTGATCGAGAACTACATGGCGGCGGTGTACAACGAACCGCGCACCGTGGGCGTTTCGCTCAACATGAACTGGTAAGTGGACACGGCATCGGCGCCGCGCGATCGCGGTGCCGATGCTGCCTGTTGCCTGCCTCGACAACGCCCTGCCAACGCAGGGCGTTGTCGTTTCCGGTGTGCATCGATGGCGGCCGGAGGTGCATGTTATGGTCGCGCACCGCATCGCGCACCGGCGCTGCCGCGCGGATGTTCCGTGTTGAAAGGATCTCGACCATGCTTGAACAGCTGCACACAACGTATTCCGATGCCACCGCTGCGCGCGCGCTGATCAGGCAGTGCCGGGCGCGGGTGGTGCGCTGGCGCTGGGCGACCGCCTCGATGGCGTTCGATCCGCCGTTCTCCAAAGAGAAGCACGGCGGCCCCACGCCGCGCTGGGTCGCCGACGACAAGGCCAAGCCCGGTGCGCATATCCGGCACGGCCTGGATGCGGACGGCCGCGTGGTGATCGAATGCGAGGCAGACGGTAACTGCACCGCGTGGCTGCATGGCCCGGAGGGACGCCACAGCCTGTCCTTTGACGAAGATGCGTGCCTGACTGCCGCGTGGGCGTGGCGCGAACGCGGGGGTCGCCTGCACGGTCTGGACCTGATTGACGACACGCGTGGCTTCAACGAAACCTACCATTGGGAGGGCGAGCAGCTGCAGCGCGTGGTGGTCGAGAACTGGTCACGGCGCGCGCCGACCTGGTGGTGCCAGAATGTTTTCACCTACAACGACGCCGGCCAGCTCGATACGATCGTTCTGGAATACCTGACGGCCGAGGGTCGTCCCACCGGGGAGCGCCGCCTGGAGTATCAGCGCCCACGCCCGGGGGAGACCCTGGCCACGGTCACGGCGGAGGTCGAGCGGCTGCTGATCGACGCGATCGCGGCACAGCTGCCGCGCATTCCGCGCGATGAACCACTGTACTGCCTGCTGCTCTGTTTCACCGAGGAGGACACCCCCTCGGCATGGCCGCCGTTCCTGGTCTGGGGCCGGCAATCCTATCGGGACGAGGTGATGGCGCGGGGCGAGGAGGTGCATTACTACCTGTGGGCACCCGACGAGATCCGCGAGGTGCAGGGCGACGCCCACGAGCACTGGTTCACCGAGCCGGCGTTGACCGAGGTCTGCCAGCGCCACAACCAGTACATGGAACTGCGCCAGAGTTCGGCGTCAGCCAACCGCGTGCTGCGTCAGGTGGCCGCGTGGCTGGATGCGCCCGAGCGCCGCGCGCAGCTCGTCACCACCGACGATTTCGTGGTGGCCGTGGCCGACAACACCGGCGCGGTGAATCCGTTGCCGGCCATGCGCAAGGCCATTGGTGCGGAGCGTTGGGCGCTGCTGAAATCACGCGGTTACGTGTGAGCAGCGCCGCCCTGCGCGCATGGGCGGCAGGGCGGTGCGGCAGGCCGGTTCATCTGGCGGCAGGCGCGGCCAGCGGCGGTGCCAGTTCGGCGAACAGGCCGCCCAGTACGCCCATCGTGGCCTTGTCCGCGCCCATGTCGTCGGCCGCGTTGGCGATGGCGATCACGGCGTTGTTCTGGCCCGGGAACAGCACCACCCAGGCCAGCCAGTTGCCATCCGAGCCGCCGTGCACGAGCACCGGCCCCTGGCGCCCGGCGATGGAGGGCTGCACGCCCCAGTCCAGGCCCGATCCGCTGCCCGGCTGCGCGGTCTGCATCAACGCGTAGGACGCCGGGGTGAGCAGCGTGCCCTTGCCCTGGCTGCCGGCCAGTTGGTCGATGGCGAACAACGCCAGGTCCTGCAGGCGCATGTGCAGGTTGCCGGCGGCGGTGTAGATCGGCGGTACGCCGTCATCGGCCTTGCGCGGTGCGGTGCTCACCGGCTTGCCGGCGCGGTGGCCCAGCGGCTGGTTGCCGCGCGTCGGGCCGAAACCGGCGCCCGTCATGCCCAGCGGACCGAATACTTCACGCTGCATCAGCGTTTCGACATCCTTGCCGGTGGCGTGCTCGGCAATTACCGCGGCAATCAGGAAGCCGCTGTTGCTGTAGGCGAACTCGGTACCCGGCGCATGCACCGGCGCCTCGGCCAACGCAGCCTTGATATAGGCCTCGCGCTGCACCGGCAGCGGCCGGGCGTCGGTGAAGAAGGCATCCAGTGCGGCCGCATCGGTCAGGTTTTCCGGCAGGCCGGCGCGGTGCGACAGCAGCTGTACCAGGGTGACATTGCGGTACTCCGGGCGCATCTGCGCCGACAGTTCCGGCAGCATCGTCGACAACGGGGCATCCCACGTCAGCACGCCCTGTTCGACCAGGCGTGCGATCATCGCCACGGTGATCGGCTTGCCGGTGGAGCCGATCATCCACTGGTCGTCGCGGGTGGCTGCGGTCTTGGCGTCGCTGCGGCGCACGCCGCTGACCGCCTGGTCGGCGACCTTGCCATCGCGGATCACCAGCACGCCCATCGCGGGGGTGGCGGTGCCCTGCATGGCGGTGGTGATGCGCGCATCGAGCGTGTCGGCAGCACCGGCGTTGCCGATCGCCAGGATCAGCCCCAGCGCCAGCAACGCGCGCAGGCCTCGCGCGCCACAGGGAACCACGGTCCATCGTGTCCGGATCGATTGCATGGGAATCCTTGCAGGGGTGGCGGTGAAGCCACTCTTGCACGCAGCACGGTGCGTTCCCATATGTCTGCGGTCATGGCCGCCTGCGGTTGATTCAGCCTGCAGCAGGGCAGTGCGCGTGGTCGATGTCGACCACGCGCGCGTGCCGCGCGATCACCCGGCCGGCAGCAGCGGTGCGAGCGCCGGTTCCAACTGCGCCTGGCGCCAGCCGGCGAGTGCGGCCGGCCACTGGCGGCTTTCCAGATAGCTTTCCAGATGCTTGCGCGAGGCCAGCACGCCATCGGGCAGGCCCAGCTCGGCAGTGCGTGCGGCGACCGCATCCTGCAGGCGCTTGAGCGCCTGCTTGTTGGTGTCATTGGCCGGCAATGCCAACGGTGCCTCGGCCTCGTCGTCCAGCGGCGTGACCAGCGCCTGCCAGACCTGTGCCGCCAGCTTGCGTGGCGCCTTGGGGAAGCCCTCCATCAGCGTGCCGAGTGCGTCGGCATCGGCCGGTGGCGTCCGCGCCAGCACGGCGGCCAGCTCGTTGTCGAGCACCCAGCTGCGCGGCTTGTCGCTGGCGCGCGCCTGCACATCGCGCCAGCGCAGCAACCGCAGCAGGCGCATCTGCGCAGGCGTATCCATGAACTGCGCCGAGCGCATGGCCACGTGCGGCCAGCGCTCTTCGTCGTGCTCTACGCTGGCGAGCAGGCGCTCGGCATCGTCCTGCAGCCACTGGCGACGATCGAGCTCGCCCAGCTTGGCGTCGATCGCGTCGTGCAGCGCGAACAGATACTCCACATCATCGGCGGCGTACTCCAGCTGCGCGTCGGAGAGCGGGCGCCGCATCCAGTCCGAACGGGTCTCGCCCTTGGCCAGGGTGACGCCGGTGATCGCGTTGACCAGCTTCTGGTAGCCCATGCCGCCCCCGATCCCGGCCAGCGCCGCACCGATCTGGGTGTCGAACAGCGGCCGGGGCAGCGCGCCGCAGGCGACCTTGAAGGTGACCAGGTCTTCGCTGGCGCTGTGCATGATCTTGAGGATGGAGGTGTCGGTCAGCCAGGGCGCCAGCGCCTCGGTCATGCCCGGGATCAGCGGATCGATCAGCAGGATTTCATCGCCGACCGCCATCTGCACCAGCGCCAGCTGCGGCCAGTACGTGCGCTCGCGGATGAACTCGGTATCCAGGCCAATGCGGGTGGGGCGCTGGCGGTAGCGCTCATCCAGTTCCGCCGGGGTTTTGATCCAGTAAGCCACGTGGGGTTCCATCGACTGCAGGGTCTGCTCAGGGTGGGGAGGATAACGCGATGCACCCCTGCACGGCCGCGCCAGTATGATGAGGCCCTGAACCACCTGGCGGCAGGGAACCGAATTTGCGATCGTCCGGCACATTGCCGTTGTTGCTGGCCCTGACGCTGGGGATGGCCAGCGGCTGCTCGCCCTCGACGCCGCCGGCTGCCACGCCGCCTGCGGCGGGCACCGGGCCGGCGCCCACAGTGCGTGAGCCGGTGGCGGCACAGGTCACCATCGGGGGCGAGGACGCGGCCGAAACCGTGCAGCGCTGGGAGCCGCCGGCGGTCGCGATCGACGCGCAGGGCGTGGCCAAGGCGCACCGTGACGCGACGCAGGCATTCGAGCAGGGGCGGCTGTACGCCACGGCCGCCGATGCGATCCCGATCTGGCTGGGCCTGTTGCAGCACAACCCCGCCGATCGCCAGGCGCAGGCCGGGCTGATGCGCGCGCGGCAGCGCCTGCTGGTTGAGGCAACCGCGTTGTTGGCACGCCCGTTGAAGCAGCGCGAGGCCCTGGCCGAGGCCGGTGAGATGGCCCTGGTGCTGCTGACGCTGGCGCCGCAGGACCCCAAGGTGCGCCAGTTGCAGACCCGCGTGGAGATGGCGCAGCGGGTGGTGGCCTACAACCGCGCCGGCGAGGACGATCTGCGCGCCGGGCGCATCGGCGAAGACGGCGATGGCGCCATTCCCAATTTCCGTGAGGCGCTGGCCCTGGACCCGGACAACGCGCGCGCACGCCAGGGCCTGGCGGCTGCGGAGAGCGCGTTGATCCGGCGCGCCGAAGACGCCGCGCGCGCCACCGACTTCAGCGCTGCCGGTACCTGGCTGGCCGAGGCGGCCAAGGTGCGCGATTCGTCGATCACCATCGCCGATGCGTTCGAACGGATCGAGCGCATCCGTGCCGATACGCTGGTCCGGCTGCGTGATGAGGGGCTGCGCGACCTGGCGACGCCGCAGGGGCTCAAGCCGGCGCGGCAGAAGCTGGAAGATGCGCTGCGGATCGCCTTGCCGGGCGATCCGGTGGTGGTGCAGCTGCGCGAGCGCATCGAGCTGGTCACCCACTACGGCAGCTTCCGACCGCGCCAGGTGTTCAGCGATGCGCTGCGCGATGGCGGGCGCGGCCCGCAGATGATCGTGGTGCCGCATGGCGGCTTCCAGATGGGCGCGGGCGACAGCGAGCCAGGCGCCACCGATGCCGAGAAGCCGTCCCACTACGTGCGTTTCGAGCGCGGGTTCGCGCTGTCGATCACCGAGGTGACCGTGGCCGACTTCCGCCGCTACGTGGAGGCGACCAAGGCGCGGCCACGTGCAACCCGGCGTGGCCATTCGATCGTGTATGACGAGCGCAGCGGCAACTTCATGCGCCGCAGTGGGGTGGACTGGCAGTCGGACTACAACGGCGCGCCGGCGATCGCCAACCTGCCGGTGATGCACGTCAGCGTGCGCGATGCCGAGCACTATGCCGCCTGGCTGTCCGAGCAGACCGGCCGCTCCTACCGCCTGCCCAGCGAAGCCGAGTTCGAGTATGTCCTGCGCGCCGGCAGCAGCGGTCGCTACCCCTGGGGCGACGCCGGCACGCCGCCGCCGCGCGCGGGCAACTTCACCGGTGGCAAGGATGTGTCGCCGTCCGGGCGTCACTGGTACAACGCCTTTGTCGGTTATGGCGACGGCTACTGGGGGCCGGCCCCGGTGGCCACCTTCGAACCCAATGCCTGGGGCGTGCACGACATCGCCGGCAACCTCAGCGAATGGGTCGCCGACTGCTGGCATGCCAGCTATCGGCGCGCCCCGTCCGACGGCGTGGCCTGGTTCAACCCGGGCTGCCGCCAGCGGGTGATCCGGGGCGGCAACTGGGCCAATGCGCCCGAGCAGACCCGCGCCGCCTGGCGCCAGTCGCAGGATTCGGACACCACCAGCGCCCGCATCGGCTTCCGGCTGGTGCGCGGCATCTGAGCCATCTACGATGGGCGGGCGCGGGGCGGCGTGCCCCGGACCCACCAGGAACCACGAGCATGCGCAACGATCCGTTTGGCGGTCAGCAGCAGGGCCGGGCCCGGCGACCGGGATTGTTCGGCAACATCCGCTGGTGGGTGCTGCTGGCCTTCGCCGGCTACGCCGCGTTCTACTGGTTCTCCAACCGCGCGGTGGACCCGTACACCGGCGAAAGCGTGCTCATCGACAGCTCGCTTGATGCGACCCAGGAGAAGGCGCTGGGGCTGCAGGCCTATCAGCAGATCCTGGCGCAGGAGCGCCCGGTGGACCCCAACCTGCAGGTGTCGCGCGATGTGCGTGCGATCGCCCAGCGCCTGATCGACAAGGTCGACGTGGTGGAAACCGCGCTGGCCGAGGAGCATGGGCTCAAACCGGCGCATTTCTCCCGCGACTTCGAGTGGGAAGTGAATGTCATCCAGTCCGAGCAGGCCAATGCGTTCTGCCTGCCGGGCGGCAAGATGGCGGTGTACACCGGATTGATCCCGGTGGCGCGCACCACCGATGCGATGGCGGTGGTGATGGGGCACGAGATCGCCCACGCGCTGCTCCGCCACGGCGCCCAGCGCATGGCCCAGCAGAAGCTGACCCAGATCGGGCAGATGGCCGGCGCGGCCAGTGGCATGGACCCGCAGCAGCAACAGATGGTGATGTCGGCGATGGGCTACGGCTACCTGTTGCCGTATGCGCGCAGCCACGAGACGCAGGCCGACGAAGTGGGCCTGATGCTCGCCGCCGCCGCGTGCTTCGACCCGCGCGAGGCGATCCCGTTGTGGGAGCGGATGGGGCAGAACAGCGGGCAGTCGCCGCCGGAGTTCTCTTCCACCCATCCCAACCCGGGCACCCGCATCCAGAACCTGCAGGCGCTGATGCCAAAGGCAATGGAGTACCGCAAGCGCTTCTGCGAAAGCGCCAGGTAATACCAAACCGCATCCGAGCCCGGCGCGCGGCTCAGCGCGCGGGGTCTTTCACCACCACCTGGATGGCACCGTCCTGCACGCGCGCGGTGAGCGTGTCGCCGGGCCGGACCTGCAACGGGGACCGCACCAGGCTGCCATCGTCCTCGCGGGTCAGGATGGCGTAACCGCGTGCCACCGTGGCCAGCGGGCTGACCGCCTCCATCGAGCGTGCCAGGGCACGCAGGCGCAGGCCGTCGCGCTGCAGGTGGCGTGCGATGGCGCCGTCGGCCCGTGGCTGCAGGCGGTGCAGGCGCTCGCGCAGCGCATCCAGGCGGCGCTGCGGATGGCCGTTGCGCAGCACTGCTGCGGCATGCCGCAGCCGCGCCAGGCGGCGCTCGTGCTGTTGCTGCCACAGCGCGGTGAGGTGTCGCGCGGCGTCCTGCTGGCGACGCCGCAGCAGCTGCAGGCGGGCCTGCGGGCTCTGCGCATTGAGGCGCAGCAGGGCACGGTCGGTGCGCTGCATGGCCTGGCCCAGTGCATGGCGCTGCAACTGCGCCAGGCGCGCATCCAGGCGGCGCAGATGCAGCAGCAGGTCGCGCTGGTCAGGTACCAGCAGCTCGGCAGCAACCGACGGCGTGGGCGCACGCAGATCGGCGGCGAAATCGGCCAGGCTGAAGTCGGTTTCGTGACCCACCGCGGCGACCACCGGGGTGGTGCTGGCAGCAATGGCGCGGGCCAGTTGTTCGTCGTTGAAGGCCCACAGGTCTTCCAGCGACCCGCCACCGCGGGTCAGCAGGATCACGTCGTAGCGGCCGCTGGCATCGGCGCCGCGCAGCAACGCGGTGATCTGCGCGGCGGCACTGTCGCCCTGCACCAGGCTCGGCAGCAGGTCCACTTCCAGCAGCGGGAAGCGCCGTTCCAGCACGCTGAGCACGTCGCGTACGGCCGCGCCGGTGGGGGAGGTGATTACTGCAAGGCGGCGCACGTGGGTGGGCAGGGCGCGCTTGCGCTCGGGCGCGAACAGGCCCTCGGCCTCCAGGCGCGCCTTGAGCTGTTCGTAGGCGCGGCGCAGGGCGCCTTCACCGGCTTCCTCCATGTGGTCCAGCACCAGCTGGTACTCGCCACGCGCTTCGTACAGGGTCAACCGGCCGCGCGCCAGCACGCGCATGCCTTCGCGCGGAATGAATTTCAGCCACTGGCTTTTTGGCTTGAACAGCGCGGCGCGGATCTGCGCGCGCGCATCCTTCAGCGTGAAGTACATGTGGCCGGACGCCGGGCGGGTGACGCTGCCGAGTTCGGCTTCCACCCAGATCAGCGGGAAGGCGCCTTCCAGCAGGTCGCGGGCCAGGATGTTGAGCTGGCTGGGCGTGAGGATCTGCGCGCTGCGGTCCATGAGGGGATAGAACGGTACGAACGGGCGGTCATGGTCGCACGTTGGCGCACGTCCTTCATCCCGCTGCGCCGCGCCCGGCGTGCTGCTGCAGCGCCCATTCAACGTGTTCGCGCACGATCGCCGACGGATGCGCGCGGCGCGCGTGCAGCGCCGCCAGGGTATCGGCATGGGTAGGGGCGTTGCCGAGCGCCACGGCGATGTTGCGCAGCCAGCGCTCGTGGCCGCTGCGGCGGATCGGGCTGCCCTCGGTGCGGCGCAGGAACTCGTCTTCCTCCCAGGCGAACAGCTGCGCCAGCGAGGCGGTGTCCAGATCGTTGCGCGCGCGGAAGTCCGGTTCGTCGGTACGCCGGGCGAACTTGTTCCAGGGGCAGACCAGCTGGCAGTCGTCGCAGCCGTAGATGCGGTTGCCCATCAGCGGGCGCATCGGCTCGGGAATGGCGCCCTCGTGCTCGATGGTCAGATACGAAATGCAGCGGCGCGCATCCAGGCGGTGCGGCCCGATGATCGCCTGGGTGGGGCAGACATCGATGCAGCGCGTGCAGGTGCCGCAGTGCGCGGTTGCCGGGGTGTCCACCGGCAGCGGCAGGTCGACGTAGATCTCGCCAAGGAAGAACCACGAGCCGCCCTGGCGGTCGATCAGGCAGGTGTGCTTGCCGATCCAGCCCAGTCCGGCGTTGCGCGCCAGCGCGCGTTCCAGCACCGGCGCCGAATCGACGAACACCCGGTAACCGAACGGGCCGATCTCGGCGGCCAGGGCGTCGGCGAACTTCTGCAGCCGGTTGCGCATGAGCTTGTGGTAATCGCGGCCCAGCGCGTAGCGCGCCACGTAGGCGCGGTCGCCATCGTGCAGAGTGTCCCAGGCCTGGGTGTCGTCCTTGTGGCCGTAGTCCATGCCCACCGAGATCACCCGCACCGTGCCCGGCAGCAGTTCGGCCGGTCGCGCGCGCAGCGTGCCGTGCCGGGCCATCCACTGCATGGTCCCGTACAGGCCCTTGCCCAGCCAGTCGGCCAGGTGCGCTTCGTCCTCGCCCAGGTCGATGCCGGCCACCCCGCAGCGCTGGAAACCGTGGGCCCGCGCAAGCGCGCGCAGCCGGTGGGCGGCCAGGGTGGGGTCGAGCGGAACGGGGGCAGGGACGGCGGACATCAGGGTGCAAGTATAGAATCCCGTCATGCTCGAACTCGCTGAACTCTTCGATACGCCTGCCGCCCGCCGCATCGATGCCCAGGCCAGCGCGCTGCTGGGCGATGGCGGTGCCTCGCTGATGGACCAGGCCGGTCTGGCCGCCTGGCAATGCCTGCTGGAGCACTGGCCACAGGCCCAGCGCATCGGTGTGCTGGCCGGGCGCGGCAACAACGGCGGCGACGGCTACGTGCTGGCGGCGCTGGCACGGCAGTCCGGCCGCCAGGTGCAGGTGCTGCACCTGCCCGGCGACGCGCCGGCCACGGCGCTGGCCCAGCGCGCACAGGCCGCCTTCCTGGCGCAGGGCGGCGATGTGCTGGCCGGCGATGCGGGGTTGCCGGCGGTGGACGTCTGGGTGGACGCGCTGTTCGGTATCGGGCTGGATCGCGCGCCGGACGCGGCCGCCGCCGCACGCATCGCCGCGCTGAACGATGATCCTGCCCCGGTGCTGGCGCTGGATGTGCCCAGCGGCGTGGATGCGCGGACCGGCGCGGTGCCGGGCGTGGCCGTGCGGGCCACGGTGACGCTGCAGTTCATCGTGTGCCACCAGGGCCTGTATACCGGCGATGCGCTGGAATACGTCGGCGAGCGCCGGCTGGCGCCGCTGCAGTTGCCCGAGGGCAGCGCACAGGACGTGGTCGCGTCGGCCTCGCGCTGGCACCACGAACGCGTGCGCGCGCTGCTGGCGCCGCGTCGCGCCAACACCCACAAGGGCGAATCGGGGCAGGTGCTGTGCGTGGGCGGCAATCTCGGCAGCGGTGGCGCCGTGATGCTGTCCAGCGAGGCGGCCCTGCGCAGCGGTGCCGGTCTGGTCCGCGTGGCGACCCGCCAGGCGCATGTCACCGCGCTGCTGTCGCGCCTGCCCGAAGCGATGGTGCACGCGGTGGAGGACGCCCAGGATCTGTCGGCGCTGCTGCCGCAGTCCGGGGTGATCGCGATCGGCCCGGGACTGGGCCAGGACGACTGGGCGCATGAGCTGTGGCGGCAGGTCCTCGGCGCCGGCCGTCCGCTGGTGGTCGATGCCGACGCCTTGAACCTGCTGGCGCAGGCACCGCAACCGCTGCCCGATGCCGTACTGACCCCGCACCCGGGCGAGGCCGCGCGCCTGCTCGGGTGCAGCACCGCCGAGGTGCAGGGCGACCGCTTCGCCGCCGCACGGGCGCTGGCCGAGCGCTACCAGGCGGTGGTGGTGCTGAAGGGCGCCGGCACGCTGGTCGCCGCGCCCCACGCCCGCCCGCGGGTGATCGCTGCCGGCAATCCCGGCATGGCCGTGGGTGGCATGGGCGACCTGCTCACCGGGGTGATCGCCGCGCTGCGCGCGCAGGGGCTGGCCGCCTTCGATGCCGCCAGTGCCGGCGCGCTGCTGCACGCACTGGCCGGCGACGCCGCCGCCGCCGAAGGCCAGCGCGGCCTGTTGCCCACCGATCTCCTGGCGCCGCTGCGCCGCTTCGTCAATCCGGACCGCCCCGCATGATCACGTTCTTCCTCGCCGAACCCACCGACACCGATCTGCTCGGGCAGTGGCTGGCCGCCACCCGCCCCGCGCAGGCGGTGGTGCAGCTGCAGGGCGACCTCGGGGCCGGCAAATCGACACTGGCCCGTGCGCTGCTGCGCGCGCTGGGCGTGCAGGGCCCGATCCGCAGCCCGACCTACACGCTGGTGGAGCGCTATCCGTTGGCCGATGGGCACGAGGCCTGGCATCTGGACCTGTACCGCATCGGCCACGCCGGGGAGCTGGATTTCCTTGGGCTGGACGAGGGCAGCGCGTCGCTGTGGCTGGTTGAATGGCCCGAGCGGGGCGCTGGCGCCCTGCCGCCCACCGACCTCGTGGTGGCGCTGGAGATCGACGGGCAGGGGCGTCGCGCGCAGCTGAGCGCGGGCAGCGCAGCGGGTCGTGAATGGCTGGATCGCCTCCCGCAAGGGGGCGACTTGCAGGCCCTTTCTGTCGGCTGACACTAGGAAACTCCGGCAGGTTACGGATTATTAAGGGAAAAGGAGTTGCTTTTCATTCAGTGCGGTGATTGAATCCTGACCCATGCCAATGGGGAAACCACTCACTGCCCTCTGTGCCGTCGTCGGACTCTGTCTGGCGAGCGCCGTGGCGTGGGCGGGCGAGATCCGCCAGGTCGCCCTGGACACCGGCGCCACCGGCACCCGCGCGGAAATCGCGCTGTCCGGCAGCGGCGGGTACAAGACCCTGACCCTGGCCGGTCCGAACCGCCTGGTGGTCGATTTCCCCGACTCCACGGCCATCCGCAACCTCAGGCTGCCTGCGCCCAAGGGCGTGGTGACGGCCGTACGCACGGGCCAGCCCGTGCCGGGCACGTTCCGGGTGGTGTTCGACCTGGCCGAGTCGGTGGCGCCGTTCAAGCCGCAGATGCGCAAGCAGGGCAACGACTCCACGCTGGTGATCGAATGGCCCGGCGATGGCGCGACGAACGTGGCCGGCGCACCGCCGAGCGCTGCGCCGGTTGCTACGCCGCCGCCCGTGCCAGCCACCACGCCCGCACCGACGCCGGTCGCGCAGACCCCTGCACCGACACCGGCTGACAGCGCACAGGCGCGCACCGATGCCGCCCGCGCAACCGCACTGCTGACCGCCTCGGTGCGCCAGCAGGCCAGCGCCACCGCGGCCGCGCCGGTGCCAACACCCGCCCCGACCACGGCCACCGCCAACGTGGCCGCCGCCGGCAATGCCAACGCGGCCAGCAACTCTGCATCGCCGGCGGCGATCCTGGCAGGCCAGCCCACCGCGGCTGTCGTGGCGGCGCCGGTTCCCGCGCCGGCACCGGCTACCGCGATCACCACGGAAACCCCGCGTCCGGCAATGCCCAGCGATGCGTCGCGGATGAAAATGCGCCCGGGCATGCGCACCCTGGTGGTCGCCATCGATCCCGGTCACGGTGGCCAGGACCCCGGTGCGGTCGGCCCGACCGGCAAGCGCGAGAAGGACATCACCCTGGCGGTGGCGCGCGAACTGGCCCGGCAGGTCAACGCCACGCCGGGCCTGAAGGCCTTCCTGACCCGCGACACCGACGTGTTCATCCCGTTGCCGATGCGTGCGCAGAAGGCCCGCGCCGCCAAGGCGGACATCTTTATCTCGATCCATGCCGATGCTGCCGAGAACCGTGCGGCCACCGGTTCGTCGGTGTACGTGCTGTCCACCAAGGGCGCCTCCTCGCAGCGCGCCCGCTGGCTGGCCGACAAGGAAAACGCCGCCGATCTGGTCGGTGGCGTGCGCCTGCAGCAGACCGAAGGCACCCTGGCCAACGTGCTGCTGGACCTGGCCCAGAGCGGTTACATGAAAGCGTCCGAAGACGCTGCCGGTCACGTGCTGGGCGGGTTGAAGCGGATCGGCAAGAACCACAAGCCGAACATCGAACGCGCCAACTTCGCGGTCCTGCGCACCTCTGACATGCCGGCAATGCTGGTGGAAACCGCCTTCATCTCCAATCCGGACGAGGAGCGGCGCCTGATCGACCCGGCGTACCAGCGCCAGATCGCCGGGGCCGTGCTCGACGGCGTGCACACCTTCTTCAGCCGCCAGCCCCCGCCCGGCACCCTGTACGCCGCGCGCGCCCAGGCCGAAATCGACGCCGCCGGCACCGTCGCCGGGGGAAGCAAATAAAAACCCGCCGATGGCGGGTTTTTATTTGCCCGTAAGGCGGGTTTCGATTCACCCGTAGAGCCGGCCTCTGGCCGGCTGCACGGATGCCGCTATCATTCACGCATGAGCATCCGCCAACTTCCCGAAATCCTCATCAATCAGATCGCTGCGGGCGAGGTCGTCGAACGGCCCGCATCGGTGGTCAAGGAACTGGTGGAAAACGCCCTCGATGCCGGCGCCACGCGCGTGGATATCGACCTGGAAGAAGGCGGTGTGCGTCTGATCCGGATCCGCGACGATGGCGGCGGCATCGCGCCCGAAGAACTGCCGCTGGCAGTCTCCCGGCACGCCACCAGCAAGATCGCCAGCCTGGATGACCTCGAAGCGGTAGCCACGCTCGGTTTCCGTGGCGAAGCGTTGCCATCGATCGCCTCGGTCAGCCGCTTCACCCTGTCCTCGCGTCGCCCCGGCGACGCGCACGGCTCGGCCCTGCAGATCGAGGGCGGCAAACTGGGCGAGGTCACCCCGCGTGCCCATGCACCGGGCACCACCGTGGAAGTGCGCGAGCTGTTCTACAACGTGCCGGCGCGCCGCAAGTTCCTGCGCGCCGAGCGCACCGAGCTGGGCCACATCGAAGAATGGCTGCGGTCGCTGGCGCTGGCCCGCCCGGACGTGGAACTGCGGGTATCGCACAACGGCAAACCGTCGCGCCGCTACAAGCCGGGCGACCTGTATTCCGATGCGCGCCTGGGCGAGACCCTCGGCGACGACTTCGCGGCGCAGGCGCTGCGCGTGGACCACAGCGGTGCCGGCCTGCGCCTGCATGGCTGGATCGCGCAGCCGCACTACTCGCGGGCCAGCACCGACCAGCAGTACCTGTACGTCAACGGCCGTTCGGTGCGCGACCGCAGCGTCGCCCATGCGGTGAAGATGGCCTATGGCGATGTCCTGTTCCACGGCCGGCAGCCGGCCTATGTGCTGTTCCTGGAGCTGGACCCGACCCGCGTTGACGTCAACGTGCACCCGGCCAAGCACGAGGTGCGTTTCCGCGACTCGCGCCTGATCCACGATTTCGTCTACCGCACGCTGAAGGAAGCGCTGGCCGAGACCCGTGCCGGCATGACGGCCGTCGGCGTCGATGCAGGCGCGGCGGTGCACGCGCCGATGGAGATGCAGGCGCTGCCCGCCGGAGCGGCAGCGTCGGGCGGTTACGCCCTGGCGGGCGGTGGTGGTGGCGGTGGCGGAATGGGCGGCGGCCAATGGCGGCCGCAGCAGTCGCCGCTGGGCCTGCGCGTGGCCGATGCACCGTCCGCCTACGCGGCGCTGTATGCGCAGCCGCGCGCCGATGAGGACGTCGCATCGGCGCCCATGCCCGGCCAGTACGGGCTGCCGGCAACCTCCGCCGACAGCGGTGTGCCGCCGCTGGGCTATGCGGTTGCGCAGCTGCACGGCATCTACATCCTGGCCGAGAACGCCGAAGGCCTGATCGTGGTGGACATGCACGCAGCCCACGAACGCATCGGCTACGAGCGCCTGAAGACCGCACACGACGGCATCGGGCTGCATGCGCAGCCGCTGCTGGTGCCGATCACCCTGGCGGTGGGCGAGCGTGATGCCGATACCGCCGAGCGCGAAGCGGATACGCTGGTGGCGCTGGGCTTCGAGATCACCCGTTCGGGACCGGGCTCGCTGCACGTGCGCAGCATTCCGGCACTGTTGGCCAACGCCGAACCCGAAGGCCTGCTGCGCGATGTGCTCACCGACCTGCGCGAGCACGGCCAGAGCCGGCGCATCGCCAGCGCCCGCGACGAGCTGCTGTCGACGATGGCCTGCCACGGTGCCGTGCGCGCCAACCGACGGCTCACGGTGCCGGAAATGAACGCGCTGCTGCGCGACATGGAAATCACCGAGCGTTCCGGCCAGTGCAACCACGGCCGGCCGACCTGGGCCCGTTTTTCGCTGGCGGAGATTGACCGCTGGTTCCTGCGCGGACGTTGAAGGGGACAGATATGGGGAAGTGGGGATGGCGGGCCGCGCTGGCCTGCATGGTGGTCGTGCTCGGCGGCTGCGGGGACAAGGCGGCGGATGCGCCGGTCGCGGTGGCGACCGATCCGACGTTCGCGGCCGAGCAGCAGCAGTGGCGCCAGCAGCGTTACACCGAACTGGTGGCGGCCGATGGCTGGACTACGCTGGTTGGCCTGCATTGGCTGGAGCACAAGGCGCATTACATCGGCCGTGGTCCGGGCAGTGGCATCCGCCTGGCGGTAGGCCCGGACAAGCTGGGCATGGTGGCGCGCACGGGCGACCAGGTGTGGTTCACGCCCGAGCGTGGCGTTGCACTCACCGTGGACGGCGCACCGGTGCACGGCCGCATCCGCTTCTTCAGCGATCGTGATGCAACGCCGACCGTGATCGCCTTCGATGGCGGCAAGGGCCACCTGAGCCTGATCCATCGCGGCGAGCGGTTCGCGCTGCGGGTCAAGCATGCCGATGCCGCCTCGCGCACCGGCTTCACCGGCCTGCTGTACTGGCCCGGCGGCCCGTCGTGGAAGGTGCAGGCGCGCTACGTTCCGCACCCGGCCGGCAAAACGCTGTCGATCGTGGACATCACCGGCCTGACCACGGCGATGCCCAACGCCGGCGCGCTGGAGTTCGAGCGCGATGGCGCCACCTACCGGCTGGAGGCCATCGGCGAGCCGGGCGGCCCGTTGTTCGTGATCTTCGGCGACCGCACCAGCGGCCACGGCAGCTACCCGGCGGGGCGCTACCTTGACACCGACGCGCCCGATGCCCAAGGCCGGGTCACGCTGGATTTCAACCACGCCTACAACCCGCCGTGCGCGTTCACGCCGTTCGCCACGTGCCCGCTGACACCCCCTGAAAACCGCCTCGACCTGCGTGTGGACGCCGGCGAGAAGGCTTACCACGCACCCGAAGGAGAGGGTTGAACCCATGCGCATGTTGTCCCGTTGCCTGTTCCCGTTGCTGATCGCTGCCGGCCTGTCGTTCGGCATGCCCGCGCACGCCCGCGCCGCCGCCCCGGCTGCCAAACCCGCTGCGAAGGCGGCCGCACCGGTGCCCCTGTTGTGGAAGGTCACCGGCCCGGGCGACAGCCGCATGTACCTGCTGGGGTCCTTCCACCTGCTGCGTCCGGGCGACTACCCGCTGTCGGCGGATGTGGACCGTGCCTTCGCCGACGCGCAGCGCGTGGTGTTCGAACTGTCGCCGCAGGACATGGAGTCGCCGCAGCTGGCGCAGAAGATGGTGCAGGCGGCGGTGCGTACCGATGGCAGCGAACTCAAGCGCGACCTCGATGCGCCCACCTGGACGCGGCTGCAGGCCTATGCGCGTGACAACAACCTGCCGCTGGCGCAGCTGCAGGGCATGAAGCCGTGGTTCGTCGGGCTGACCATCACCCTCAGCCAGTTCACCAAGATGGGCCTGGACCCGAAGCTCGGCCTGGACCGCCACTTCATGACCCAGGCGGCCGCATCGGGCAAAGCCACCGCCGGCCTGGAAGACATCGACACCCAGATCGCGGTGTTGTCGGGAATGTCGGCGCAGGAGCAGCAGCAGATGGTGGCCGAGGCGCTGGAACAGGCCGACAAGGGTGACGAGGACGGGCGCAAGCTGCACGACGCCTGGCGCCGCGGCGATGACAAGCTGCTGTGGACGTCGATGGCCACGCAGATGCGCGGCCAGTACCCGCAGCTGTACAAGCGCATCAACACCGACCGCAATGACGCCTGGGTGCCCAAGCTGCAGCAGCACCTGCAGGCCGGGCAGGGCGGTACGCTGGTGGTGGTGGGTACGCTGCACCTGCTGGGCAACGATGGCGTGGTCGAGAAACTGCGCGCCAAGGGCTACACGGTGGAGCGCATCTGCACGGGCTGCGCCAAACCCAAGCGCTGAGTCCACGCGCGGCACCTGCGAAAACGGCGCGGCCCGAGGGCTGCGCCGTTTGTCGTTGCGGGGCGGGAAAAACGCCGTGGATCAGCGGCGCGTCTTGCCCGTGCCCGGGGCGGACGGTGCGTCGGGCTTGCGTGCGCCGGCGGCGGTGCCGCCGCCCGGTGCAGGGCCGGTACCGGTGCCGGTGCCACCCGGACGCCCGCCGAAGCCGGTGCCCATGTTGCGCTGGAAGTCCTGCCACAGCTCCAGGTTGCGCTCGGTGAGCTGGTTCATCATCGCCCACGGCGTCTGGCCGAGCAGGTTGCCCATCTGCTGGCGGAACTGCTGCTGCTGGTCCAGGAACACCTGCATGCTGCGCTCCAGATAATTGCCCATGAAGCCCTGCAGCGAATCGCCGTAGAAGCGGATCAACTGGCTCAGCAGCTGGGTGGACAGCATCGGCTCGCCGTCCTGTTCCTGGTCGGCAATGATCTGCAGCAGCACCGAACGGGTCAGGTCGTCGCCGCTCTTGGCGTCGCGGACTTCGAAGTCCTCGCCATCCAGGATCAGCTGGCGGACATCTTCGATGGTGATGTAGCTCGAAATTTCAGTGTCGTAGAGACGGCGGTTGGGATACTTCTTGATAATGCGGGTCGCAGCCATGAAGCAATCACTCGTCACAGTAGGCGCGCAGCATGGCGCAGTGCAGCAGCCTATGCAACCGCCGGAAGGCCCATGCGGCGGGGTATCCCGGCAGATTCATGTTGCGCAGCATGGAATTGCGCGGGGTGCAGCATGGACGCGTGCGCCGGGCGGTGCCCGGCGGCCCGCTTACCAGCCCATATGGTGGCCGCCGTTGATATCCAGGTTCGAACCGGTGATCCAGGCGGCCTCCTCGGCGACCAGGAACGCCACCGCATAGGCGATTTCCTCCGGCTTGCCGAGGCGGCCGGTGGGAATGTCGGCGATGATCTTGGCCCGCACTTCGTCCGGTACCGCCATCACCATGTCGGTGGCCACATACCCCGGCGAGATGGTGTTGACGGTGATGCCGAAGCCGGCATTCTCGCGCGCCAGCGAGATGGTGAAACCGTGCATGCCCGCCTTCGCGGCGGCGTAGTTCGCCTGGCCGTACTGACCTTTCAGTCCGTTGATCGAGCTGATCTGGATGACCCGGCCCCAGCCACGGCGGCGCATGCCTTCGATCACCGGGCGGGTGACGTTGAACACCGAGTTGAGGTTGGTGTTGATGACGTCATGCCACTGTTCGGCGCGCATCCGGTGGAAGGTGGTATCGCGGGTGATGCCGGCGTTGTTGATCAGGATCTCCACCGGGCCCAGCGCGGCCTCGACCGACTGCACCATCGCCGCGGCGGTGTCCGGGTTGGACACATCGCCCCGGAAGAGCGCCACGTCGCAGCCACGCGCCAGCATCATCTCCCGCCAGGCATCGGCCTTGGCCTGGTCGCGGTAGTTGGTGGCGACCCGATGACCCTGGTCGGCCAGGCGCTGGCAGATGGCGGTGCCGATGCCGCCGGTGCCACCGGTGACCAGTGCGACGCGAGATGTCATGAGCAGCTACTCCGAACGGCAGGGCCAGCAAAGGGGGGAAGGGGATTCTGCAACAACCGCGAAAAAAAGGGGGCGGTCACGGCGCAGTGGGCGGCAGCGGAATGTCGACCGGTGACAGGCGCCCCGGATCGAATGCGGCACAGGCGGCGCGCAGGGCGTCGCCGGCCTCCGTGGCCGTCGCCAGCGCCCGCGGGTCCTGGCCCAGCGCGGCCCAGGCCTGGCGCAGGGCTGGCAGCGGGTCGGTCGCATCCACCGGTGCGGCAGCGGTGGATTTGGACAACTTGCGGCCATCGGCATCGAGCAGCAGCGGCAGGTGCAGGTAGCGCGGGGTGGGCAGGCCCAGGGCCTGCTGCAGCAGGATCTGGCGCGGGGTGGAATCGAGCAGGTCGGCCCCGCGCACGATGTCGGTGATGCCCTGCGCGCCGTCGTCGACCACCACCGCGAGCTGGTAGGCCCAGTAGCCATCGGCGCGGCGCAGGACCACGTCGCCGACGTCGGCATGCACGTCCTGGCGGATCGGGCCGCGCAGCCCGTCGTTGAAGGTCACCACCGTGCCGGGTGCGACACGCAGGCGGATGGCTGGTTGCGCGCGCGCGGGACGCGGGACGCAGTGATGATGGATGCCGCCCTGGTCGGCCAGATCGCTGCGGCTGCAATGGCAGGCGAAGGCCTGGCCGGCGTCCAGCAGGCGCGCCAGCGCGGCCTGGTAGGCGGCGTCGCGCTCGCTCTGACGCAGGATCGGGCCGTCGCTGCGCAGCCCGAAGGCGGCCAACGTGGCCAGTTGGCCGGCTACGGCACCGGGCACGGTGCGCGGCGGGTCGACATCCTCCACCCGCACCAGCCACTGCCCGCCGGCGTGCCGCGCAAGCAGCCAACTGCCCAGTGCGGCAAGCACGGAGCCGGGGTGCAGGGGGCCGGTGGGCGAGGGGGCAAAGCGCCCGAGGTAGGGAGTCATGGACATGAACTATGAATCGTCGGTCAGATTCCGACTTGAATTCAACATGAAGGCACCGCAGATTTGCAGTCAAATCCCTCTTCAAAGCGTCCCTTTCCCATGTTCAGTCGCATTGCTCTCTTTCTTCTGACCAACCTCGCGGTGCTGATCCTGGCCGGTATCGTGATGTCGGTGTTGGGGGTCAACCCCAACCAGATGAGCGGCCTGCTGGTGATGGCGGCCATCTTCGGCTTCGGCGGCTCGTTCATCTCGCTGCTGCTGTCCAAGTGGATGGCCAAGCGCTCCACCGGCGCGGTGGTGATCACTGAGCCGCGCAACCCGACCGAGCGCTGGCTGCTGGCCACGGTGGAACGCCAGGCCCGTGCCGCCGGCATCGGCATGCCGGAAGTGGCCGTCTACGACGGCCCGGAGATCAACGCGTTCGCCACCGGCGCCAACCGCAACAAGGCCCTGGTGGCGGTGTCCACCGGCCTGCTGCACAACATGAGCGAAGACGAGGCCGAGGCCGTGCTGGGCCACGAAATCGCCCACGTGGCCAACGGCGACATGATCACAATGGCCCTGCTGCAGGGCGTACTGAACACCTTCGTGATCGTGCTGGCCCGCGTGGTCGGTGGCGTCATCGACAGCGCGCTGTCGGGCAACCGCGAAGGCGGTGGCCGTGGTTTCGCGTACTACATCATCGTGTTCGTGCTGGAGATGGTGTTCGGCCTGTTCGCCACGATGATCTCGATGTGGTTCTCGCGCCATCGCGAATTCCGCGCCGACGCCGGCGGTGCCAACCTCGCCGGCCGCCAGAAGATGATCGCCGCGCTGGAACGCCTCAAGCTCAACCACGGCCAGAGCACCCTGCCGACCCAGATCGCCGCGTTCGGCATCGCCGGCTCCACGGCCCGCAAGCTGTTCATGAGCCACCCGCCGCTGGACGAGCGCATCGCCGCCCTGAAGGCCGCCAACAGCACCGTCGCCTGATCCCGGACGGCACTGCCCCCCGAAACGCCCGGCCTTGGCCGGGCGTTTTTGTTTGCGTGGCAGCGGGAGACTTTCGTCTGCTCGTTCAAGGGCGACCCGTATCCCGTCCAGGGGGGGGGCGCTCCCGGGCTGGTGCCGTTGCTCAGGTCGCCGACCCTGTGTCCAGGGCAGGGCAGGGCAGGGCGGTGTGGGTTCGCGGGACCCTGAGCCGCATGGATGCGGCGACGGAGCTTACATGGACGTACTTGCAGCGTGTCCCGCGAGCCCGCACCGTCCTGCCCAGCCCGGGGATGCTGTGCGAATCGTGCCTTTCGCGAACGCCCAAACAGAAACGGCGCCCAAGGGCGCCGTTTCCGGGATGGTGCAGGTGCGGTCGATCAGAACTTGGCGTCGAACTCGGCGGCGTAGCCCGTGTTCACCAGCACCTTCTGCAGGATGTCGGTGTTCTTCACATTGCCGGCCACGATCTGCTGGGTCTCCGGACCACGGCTGTCCATGCGGGCCGGGGTGGCGCCCTTGAAGTCGCAGACCCGGCCACCGGCCTCACGGACCAGCAGCACGCCGGCGGCGATGTCCCAGGCCTTCACACCGGCCTCGAAGTAGGCATCGGCACGGCCGCAGGCCACGTAGGCCAGGTCCAGCGCGGCCGAACCGGTACGGCGGATGTCCTCGGCGTGCACCAGCAGCGCATCGACCGCCTTCAGCTGGGCGCTGCTGCGCGCGCGCTCGCGCGGGGCGAAACCGGTGTGGATCATCGCGCCGGCCAGGTCCTTGCGGTCGGCCACGCGGATGCGGCGGTCGTTGAAGACCGCGCCGGCGCCGCGGCTGGCGGTGAACAGTTCATTGCGGAGCGGGTCGAAGATCACCGCGTCGATCGGCTCGCCGTTCTCGACCAGGGCGATGGACACGCAGTAGTGCGGGAAGCCGCGCAGGTAGTTGCTGGTGCCGTCCAGCGGGTCGATGACCCACATATAACGGTTCACGCCCTGCACGCCACCTTCCTCGCCCATGATCCCGTACTCGGGATAGGCGCGCTTGAGTTCCTTGACGATGACCTTTTCCGCATCCGCATCGACTTCACTGGCATAGTCCATGCGCCCCTTCTGCACGACGTTCAACGCCTCGAGCTTGTTGATGTTGCGCAACAGG
This sequence comes from Stenotrophomonas sp. LGBM10, assembly GCF_046736075.1. Taxonomy (GTDB): domain Bacteria; phylum Pseudomonadota; class Gammaproteobacteria; order Xanthomonadales; family Xanthomonadaceae; genus Stenotrophomonas. Next base: position 739,655 of record NZ_CP177163.1, on the reverse strand, counting down.
ACGTTGCCGGCGAGGCGGGCGGCCTTGACCATGACGGTGACGGCGGGTTTCTGCATGGCGAAAAGCTCCCGTAAAGGCAGAGATGGGGTTTGGCGGGGGAAAAGAGCGGTCCCGGCGCAGAGGCCGGTCGCACAGTTTACCATTTGTGGCTGTCCTGCTCGCGTCTGGCCTGTTCATGTCCATTGAAACCGCTCCGTCCCGCATCCGATTCGTCCTCGTCGGCACCCAGCACCCCGGCAACATGGGGGCCGCCGCGCGTGCCATGAAGACCATGGGCCTGGGCCGCCTGGTGCTGGTGGCCCCCGAAAAGCCCCTCAACGAAGAGGCGTTCCGGCGCTCGGCCGGTGCCGAGGACGTCCTCGGCGACGCCCCGGTGGTGGCCACCCTGGCCGAAGCCGTGGCCGACTGCCGGCTGGTGCTGGGGTGCACCGCGCGGGCGCGCCGGGTCCAGCTCGAGGAGCTGCTGCCGGCGGTCGCGGCCCAGCGCGCCCTGGCCAAGGCCGCCGAGCCGGCCGAGGTGGCCTTCGTGTTCGGCCGCGAGCGCACCGGCCTCACCAACGAAGAACTGCAGCTCTGCCACCTGGCCGTGCACATTCCGTCCAATCCCGATTTCAGCTCGCTGAACCTGGCGGCGGCGGTGCAGGTGCTGGCGTATGAGCTGCGCATGGCCAGCCTCGGCGGGGTGTCCGCCGCCGCGCCTGCCGAACCGGGCTTCCGCGAGGAACCGGCCAGCCATGCACAGGTCGAGGGGCTGTTCGGCCAGCTCGGCGACACCCTGGACGATATCGACTTCCACAAGGGCCGTGCCCCGGAATCGGCGATGCGCAAACTGCGCCGCCTGTTCCTGCGTACCGAACTGAGCGAACAGGAAGTGCGCCTGCTGCGCGGCATTCTGTCCGACGCGCAGCGGATGGCGCGCCTGGCTGCCGGCAAGCCTCAATGAGCTGACGCAGTTCTCACTTTTTCGGGTAGGCTGTTTCGATATCTCGGGGGAGCAATGAAGGGTGTCAGTGCTGCGATGGCTGCTGCAGGGGGGACTGCTGTGTCTGGCCATCGCTCTGGGGGTCGGTCCGGCGTCGGCGGGTCCGTCCAACGTACTGGTGCTCGGGCGGATCAGCGATGATCCCAAGTCACACTATGCGCAGCTGCAGCCGTTGCTGGATTACGTGGTCCCGCGGATGCGCGATGTCGGCATTACCGAAGGCCGCATCCTGATGGCCAGCGACTCGCAGCGGATGGGCAGCTACCTGCGCCGGGGCCGCGTGGACTGGGTCACCGAGACCTCCGGTACCGCCGTGGCCCTGGGCATGCGCAGCGGCGCGGAGCCGCTGCTGCTGACCGAGCGCAGCGGCGTGCGCGAGTACCACACCGTGTTCTTCGTCCGCCGCGACAGCCCGGTCCGCACCCTCGACGACATGACCGGGCACACCGTGGCCCTGCAGAACGTGGCCTCCACCAGCGCCTACCTCGTGCCGGTGATGACCCTGCTCGAGCACGGCATGACCCCGGAGATCCTGACCTCGGCCAGCGACACCGCCGCGCCCGACACGGTGGGCTACGTGTTCGCGCGGTCGGAGCTGAACATCGCCACCCTGGTGCACAAGGGCCTGGTCGATGCCGGTGCGGTCAGCAGCGTGGACTGGGCCGACGACAAACGCATTCCCCCGGTCTTCCGGCGCGATTTTCGTGTCGTCCACCGTACCGAGCCGTATCCGCGCGGGGTGGAGATGGTGCGCGCCGGCCTGGACCGGCGGGTGCGCGACCGGTTGCAGCAGGTGTTGCTGGATGCAGCATCGGATCCAGAAGCGCAGGATGCGCTGGAGAAGTTCTTTGGTACGTCCGGGTTCCATCGGGTGGATGCGCAGATGCAGCACCGGCTGGATGAATTGAAACAGGGTTGGGCACGCGTGCGGATGGAAGTGGAATGAGGCCGTTGGGTTCCGGAATGCAGGCACGGTTCGTGCTGGCGATGGGCGGTGCCATGCTGGTGGTGGTGGCGATCGTGGCGGTAGTGCTGGGGCGCCAGGCCACCATGCAGGATGAGGTCAAGCACCTCAGCGGCAGCGTGATCCACGGCCTGTTCGACCGCAGCGTGCGCAGTCGTGGCGAGGCCCTGGCGCGCGAGCTCTCCGATGCGCTGGCCAACCCGCTCTATTACAACGACCTGGAGCAGGTCGGCGCGCTGGTGCGCAATACCTCGCGGCAGCAGGTGGTGCGCTACGTGCTGGTGTTCGACGCCGATGGTCGCCTGATCCATGACGGGTCGGTGGAGGTGCTGGGCTTCGGCCGCGCCATGACCGACCCGCTGGCCGAAGGTGCCAAGGGGGCCCGCCAGCTGGTGGTGCAGGAGTCGCCCAAGGTCCTGGACAACGCGATGCCGATCATGATCGGCAACCAGCGCATCGGCGGTGTCCGGGTGGGCATGGCGCTGGACGACGTGCAGGCGATGGAGCAGCGCGCCAACCAGACCCTCGGCGAACGCCTGCAGCAGGTGGGCAAGCGCCACCTGGGCTGGCTGCTGCTGATGCTGGGCCTGCTGGTGGGCATCGGCGTGGTGGTCATCATCTATGTGCAGCGCACCCTGGTCACCCCGATCCGCGGGCTGGCGGCCGCGGCGCGCCAGATCGAGGCCGGCAACTACCAGGTGCAGCTGCGCGAGAGCTCACGCAAGGATGAAGTGGGTGAGCTGGTGCGTGCGTTCGGGCGGATGAGCGAGGCCATCGCCCGGCACGACCGCGAGGTCCGGCACATGGCCTATACCGATGCGTTGACCGGGCTGACCAACCGCCTGGCGTTCCGCGAGGCGCTGGACCACCGCCTGATGGCCGCGCGCGCGGCCGGGCATCGGCTGGCCCTGCTGTTTGCCGATATCGACGATTTCAAACGGGTCAACGACACCCTCGGCCACGAGGCCGGCGACGAGGCCCTGCTGCAGTTCGCCCAGCGCATCAGCGCGGCGGTGGCGCAGGCCGGTGGCGACGAGGCCCTGCTGGCACGCTTCGGCGGCGACGAGTTCGTGATCCTGATCGGCGATGGCGACGTGGCCGCCACCGCGCGCCAGCTCGCCGAGATCCTGGTCCGCGAGCTGGGCAGGCCGCTGGTGGTGCAGGGCAGGGAGCTGTTCCTGGGCACGTCCATCGGCGTGACCCTGTTCCCCGACGATGCCGCCGATGCGACCACGCTGCTGAAGAACGGCGACATCGCGATGTACCAGGCCAAGATGGCCGGCAAGAACTGCTATCGCTACTACAGCCGCGCGATGGACCATGCGGTCGAACGCCGCGTGCACATGGAGCAGGAGCTGCGCGGCGCCTGGGAGCGCGGCGAGCTGCGGCTGGTGTATCAGCCGATCTTCCGCACCCGCGACCGCCGCATGGTCGGCGTCGAAGTGCTGCTGCGCTGGCAGCACCCGACCCTGGGCACGATCCCGCCATCGGTGTTCATCGAAGTGGCCGAGCAGAGCGGCCTGATCGAAGTGATCGGTCCCAAGGTACTGCGTGCGGCCTGCATGGAGGCGGTGCAGTGGCCGCACGGCGCCGACAGCGAGGGCCTGTTCGTGTCGGTCAACGTGTCGCCGCGCCAGCTGCGCGGTGGCGAACTGCCGACCCTGGTGGCCGACTGCCTGCGCGATACCGGCCTGCCGGCCTCGCGCCTGCACCTGGAGCTGACCGAAACGGCCGTGATCGGCGACGAGATGCTGGCGGCGGCGCTGCTGGACAAGCTGCACCGGACCGGCGTGAAGGTGTGGCTGGACGATTTCGGCACCGGCTTCTCCGGGCTCAGCCACCTGCGCCAGGTGCCGGTGGACGGGGTCAAGATCGACAAGAGCTTCGTCGCCGACATGCAGCGCGATCCGGACGACCTGGCCCTGACCACGGCGATCATCGCGATGGCCCACGCGCTGGGCATCACCGTGGTGGCCGAGGGCATCGAGCAGGAAGTGCAGTTCGACCTGCTGTGCCAGCGCGGCTGCGACCTGGGCCAGGGCTACTGGCTGAGCCACCCGGTCAGCGCCACCGAGGTGGTGCAGATGATCGAGGCGGGTCGATAAGGCAACAGCGTGATGACCAACGGTCATCACCTACCCGCAAACGCCCCTATACGGGGCGTTTGCTTGCATCCCCGGAGATCTCGCGGACCAGTTTGGGGACGAGGTAGCCGGACAGGCGTGCGGTGAGTTGGGCGTGCAGTGCCTTGGCGGTGTCGTCCGGCACCTCGAAGTGGGCCACGCCTTCGACCCGGTCCACCTGGTACAGGTAGTACGGCAGCACGCCGGCGGCGAAGCTGCGTTCGCTCAGGTCCTGCAGCGCCTGCAGGGAGTCGTTGACCCCGCGCAGCAGCACCGCCTGGTTGAGCAGGGTGGCGCCAGCGCCGCGCAGGCGGGCCATCGCGGTGTCCACGGCGGCGTCGAACTCGTTGGCATGGTTGGCATGGATCACAAATGCCACCGGCCAGGGCAGGGCGGCGATCCACTGCACCAGGGCGTCGTCTACGCGTTCGGGCAGCACCACCGGCAGCCGGCTGTGGATGCGCAGGCGGCGCAGGTGCGGAATCCGGGCCAGGGCCTGGGTCAGCTCTTCCAGCTTGTGGGTGGCCAGCGACAGCGGGTCGCCGCCGGACAGGATCACCTCATCAATGTCCGGGTCCTGCGCGATGGCGTCCACCGCCTCGCGCCAGCCCTCTTTGGCGGCGTTCTCGGTGCCGTAGTCGAAGTGGCGGCGGAAGCAGTAGCGGCAGTTGATCGCACAGCTGCCGGTGGTCACCAGCAGGGCGCGGCCGCGGTACTTCTGGATCACCCCGGTGGCCTTCCTGGCCAGCCCGTCGCCGACCGCGTCCAGGCTGAAGCCCGGCACCACCTGCATTTCATCGGTGACCGGCAGCACCTGCCGCAGCAGCGGGTCGTGGCGGTCGCCCGGGCGCATCCGGGCAATGAAGCCCTGGGGCACGCGCAGCGCGAACTGGCTGGCCGCCTCGGCCGAGAGCGGCAGCTCGGCCGGGTCCAGGCCAAGCTGCGTCAGCAGCTGCCGTGGGTCGCGGACCGCCTCGCGCCAGAGCTGTTGCCAGCGCACGGAGGTGGGCAGGGGCGTGGCGGAAAGCTGCATGGAATGGGGGCCTGCGGTTATCATGTCGGTCAGAAAAACGAGTCACCCCACCGGTGCCGGTGGGTTTTCCATTCTATCCGGCTCGCCGCGCCTGCGCGGCGTTTGCCCATTCAGGAGTTTCAGCATGGCCACTGTTGGCATGAACGATGTCAAGAACGGGATGAAGATCCTGGTCAACAATGAACCGGCGGTCATCACCGAGACCGAGTACGTCAAGCCGGGCAAGGGCCAGGCCTTCACCCGCATGAAGTACCGCTTCATCAAGTCGGGCCGCGTGGTCGAAATGACCATGAAGGCCACCGATGACGTGGAAAAGGCCGACGTCGTCGACACCAACATGAACTACATGTACACCGACGGTGAGTACTGGCACTTCATGGACCCGGAGTCGTTCGAGCAGGTCCAGGCCACCAAGGCCGGCATGGGCGGCGCGGACAAGTGGCTCAAGGGTGAAGAATCCTGCATCGTGACCCTGTGGAACGGCGAGCCGATCTTCGTCCAGCCGCCGAACTTCGTCGAACTGAAGATCACCGAAACCGATCCGGGCGTCCGTGGCGACACCTCGGGCGGCGGCGGCAAGCCGGCCACCCTGGAAACCGGCGCCGTGGTCCGCGTGCCGCTGTTCGTCAACCAGGATGAAATCATCAAGGTCGACACCCGCTCGGGTGAATACTCCGCACGCGCCGGCAAGTAATCCGACCAGCGGTCGGATGACGGTAGAGCCGACCGCTGGTCGGCTGCTGCCCACGACCAACGATCGGATACGGGTAGAGCCGACCGTTGGTCGGCTGCTGTTGGCGGGGTCTCAACGCGCGTCGCGAACGGCAGCCGACCAACGGTCGGCACTACAGACGGCATGTCCCACGCGTGTCGCCGGCACACCGCCGCCCCTCCGCTGCATCCCCCCTGCCTCAGCGAGCCCGCATGACCGACACCGCACGCATTCCCGAAACCTGTGACCTGCTGATCGAAGCCGGTTACGTGGTCCCGATCGAGCCGCATGCGGTGGTGCTGGAAGACCATGCAGTGGCCATCCGCGGCAGCGAGATCATCGCGATCCTGCCGCGTGCCGAGGCGCGTGCGCGCTTCGCGCCGACGCAGACCGTGTCACGCCCGGACGCGGCGCTGATGCCGGGCCTGGTCAACGCGCACACCCACAACCCGATGACCCTGCTGCGCGGCGTTGCCGACGACCTGCCGCTGATGGTGTGGCTGCAGCAGCACATCTGGCCGGTGGAAGCGGCGGTGATCGGGCCGGAGTTCGTGGCCGACGGCACCACCCTGGCCATCGCCGAAATGCTGCGCGGCGGCACCACCTGCGCCAACGAAAACTACTTCTTCTCCGACGTCCAGGCTGCGGTCTACAAGCAGCATGGGTTCCGTGCGCTGGTCGGCGCGGTGATCATCGATTTTCCCACCGCCTGGGCCAGGACCGACGACGAGTACTTCGCCAAGGCCGGCGAACTGCACGACCAGTGGCGCAACGATCCGCTGATCGGCACCTCGTTTGCGCCGCACGCGCCGTACACCGTCAACGACGCCAATTTCGAACGCGTGCGCATGCTGTCCGACCAGCTGGACATGCAGGTGCACCTGCACACGCATGAAACCGCGCAGGAAATCAGCGACTCGATCAAGCTGCACGGCCAGCGCCCGCTGGCGCGGCTGGACCGGCTGGGCCTGGTCAACGACCGCCTGATCGCGGTGCACATGACCCAGCTCACCGAGGCCGAGATCCACCTGTGCGCCGAGCGTGGCGTCAGCGTGGTGCATTGCCCCGAATCCAACCTCAAGCTGGCCTCGGGCTTCTGCCCGGCCTGCGCCCTGCAGCGCGCCGGCGTGAACCTGGCGATCGGCACCGACGGCTGCGCCAGCAACAACGACCTGGACATGTTCAGCGAGAACCGCACCGCGGCGATCCTGGCCAAGGCCGTGGCCAACGATGCCACCGCGCTGGATGCGGCCACCACGCTGCGTGCGGCCACTCTGGGCGGCGCCCGCGCGCTGGGCTTCGGCGACCGCATCGGGTCGATCGAGGTCGGCAAACAGGCCGACCTGGTCTGCGTGGACCTGTCCGCGCTGGAAACCCAGCCGCTGCACCATGTGCTCTCGCAGCTTGTCTACGCCGCCGGCCGCCACCAGGTCAGCGATGTCTGGATTGCCGGCCAGCCCAAGCTGGTCCAGCGCGAACTGGTCGGCATGGATACCGCAGCGATCGTCGCCAACGCGCGCCAGTGGCGCGAGCGCATCCGCCACATCCGTGCTTGATGCACCAAGGATCCCCATGAACGCCCCCCACGCTTCCACCAATTTCGATCAGGCCGAACTGGACAAGTTCGCCGCGCTCGCCAACCGCTGGTGGGACGCCGACGGCCCGCAGAAGCCGCTGCATGCCCTGAACCCGGTGCGCCTGCAGTACGTGGCCCGCCGCGTGGCCCTGCGTGGCGCGCGCGTGCTGGACATCGGCTGCGGCGGCGGCCTGCTCAGCGAAGCGCTGGCCAAGGAAGGCGCCGACGTCACTGCGATCGACCTCGCCCCCGAACTGGTCAAGGTCGCCCGGTTGCACAGCCTGGAGTCGGGCGTGACCGTGGAGTACCGCCTGCAGGCCGCCGAAGATCTGGCCGCCGAACAGCCGGGCAGCTTCGACGTGGTCACCTGCATGGAAATGCTGGAACACGTACCGGACCCGGGCGCGATCATCGCTGCCTGCCACCGCCTGCTCAAGCCGGGCGGCCAGTTGTTCCTGTCCACCGTCAACCGCACCCCGGCCGCCTTCGCGGTGGCCATCGTCGGCGCCGAGTACGTGGCGCGGCTGCTGCCCAAGGGCACGCACCACTACCAGGACTTCATCAAGCCGGCCGAACTGGGCAAGTGGCTGCGCGAGGCCGACTTCACCCTGCGTGATGTCAGTGGCATGGCGTACGAGCCGTGGCGCAACCGCGCGCGCCTGAGCAGCCGCACCGACATCAACTACCTGGCATATGCCGTGAAGCCGGACGATGCCGCCGGTGTCTGAGTCCGGGGTTCACGCGGGCATGTTCCCGCAGGCGGTCCTGTTCGACCTGGACGGTACGCTGCTGGACAGCGCGCCGGACATGTTGGCCACCGCCAATGCGATGCTGGCCGCGCGCGGGCGCGCCCCGATCAGCCTGGACGCCCTGCGTCCGGTGGTGTCCAAGGGCTCCCGGGCGATGGTGTCGGTGGCGTTCCCGGAGCTGGGGCAGGTCGAGCGCGATGCGCTGGTGCCCGAATTCCTGGAACGCTATGAAGGCCTGATCGGCCGCCATGCGGTGCTGTTCGACGGCGTGGCCGGCATGCTCGACGCGCTGGACGCGGCCGGCTGCCGCTGGGGCATCGTCACCAACAAGCCCGAGTACCTGGCCCGTCTGATCGTGCCGCAGCTGGGCTGGGAACAGCGCTGTGCCGTGCTGATCGGCGGCGACACCCTGGCCCAGCGCAAACCGCATCCGTTGCCGCTGCTGGCCGCTGCTGAACGCATGGGAATCGAGCCGGGCATCTGCATCTACGTCGGCGACGACGAGCGCGACATCGTCGCTGCCAACGCCGCCGGCATGGCCTCGGTGGCCGCGCTGTGGGGCTACCGGCTGGACGCCGACGACCCGCACGCGTGGGGCGCCGAGCGCATGGCCGAACAGCCCGCGCAGTTGCAGCGCGCTGACGCCTGGCCGCCCGCGCGCGGGTAGCCCGGGCGACCGTCCGATGACCCACTCCGGCAGGTGCCAACCGTTGGTCGGCACATTCCCCCAGGCAGGTGCGGACCGTTGGCCCGCACGTTCCCCCAGGTAGGTGCGGACCGTTGGTCCGCACATCCCCCAGGTAGGTGCGGACCGTTGGCCCGTACGTTCCCCCAGGTAGGTGCGGACCGTTGGTCGGCACGTTCCCCCCAGGTAGGTGCGGACCGTTGGTCCGTACGTTCCCCCAGGTAGGTGCGGACCGTTGGTCCGCACAGCATTTGAAGGATTTCCCGTGACAACTTCCAGCGCCCTGGACAGCTTCCTGGACAAGTGGCGAACCCGCTGGCCGGAATGGTCGGTGGCCGAACCCTTCGTGCCGGAGGCGCAGCGCCTTCGCGTGGTGGCGTGGTTCGCGCTGCTGCAGGAATTCGACGACATCCTCAACATCGGGGGCGACCCGACCCCGGCCGACGCCAAGCTGGCGTGGTGGGGCGAAGAGCTGCGCAGCTGGGCTGCCCAGCGTTCCAAACATCCGCTGGGCCGTGTACTGGAGCCGCTGCGTGCGCCGTGGGCGGAACTGGCCCAGACCCTGCCGGACCTGGTCGAGGCGCGTGCCGTACCGGTGGACCCGGCGCGCGCACGGGCCTCGCTGCAGAGCTACGCCGCCGCCGTGGCGGCCGTGGAGGCAGCGATCTTCGATACCCCGGCACGCGGCGATGCCGCCACGCCGGTGCTGCTGCAGACCCTGGCACAGCGGTTGAACGAGGCCGGCGTCGCGGCCGTGCCGCGTTCGCTGCTGGCGCAGGGCGAACAGGACGTGACGCAGCGTTGGGCACAGCAGCTGCTGCGCGACTGGCCCGCGCGCGTGGCCGGGCCCCGCCCGCGCCGCCTGTACGCCTCGCTGGCGCGCACGCGCCAGCAGGCCTGGGCGCACGGGCGCGAATTCAAGGCAACGCCGCTGCGCACGCTGCTGCGCACCTGGTGGGCCGCCCGCGGCTGAGGTGAGGGCAGGTACCGACCGTTGGTCGGTACGCCTTGCTCAGCGCCGCTCCAGCACCAGCAGCGGATCGATGCGGGTGTCGAACCAGTTCATGCCCCAGTGCAGATGCGGGCCGGTCGCGCGGCCGGTCGCGCCGACAGCGGCGATCACCTGGCCCTGTTCGACCCGGTCGCCAACCTTCACGTCGATGCGCGACAGGTGCAGGAAGTTCGAGCTCACGCCGTAGCCGTGGTCCAGCAGCAGGGTGCCACCGGTCAGGTACAGGTCCGGCCCGGCGAAGGTGACCACGCCGGCGGCCGGCGCTTTTACCGGCGTGCCGGTGGGCACGGCGATATCCATGCCCGAATGCCCGGCGCCGGGTTGCCCGTTGTAGACCCGCGCATTGCCGAAGCGACCGCTGATGCGGCCCTGCACCGGCCAGATGAAGGCCTGCGCGAAATCGGTCCGGTCGTCGTCACGCGCGCGGGCCGCCGTGACCTGGGCCTGCTCGCGCTTGATCCGCTCGGCGATCGCCGGCGGCGGATTGACCGTCTTCGGCGGCACGCCGTTGACGCGCTCCACCGGCCAGTCACGCGGGGTCACCGCGATGCTGACCGTCTCGGTGCCAGCGTCCGGGCGTCGCACCTGGACCTGCAGCGGGCCCTTCTCATCGCGGCCGATGCCGAACACGACACTGCCGTAGCCGCTCACCCGAAGCGTGCGGCCGCCATACTGCACCACGCTGCCCGCAGGGACCTTGCCGATCACCATCGCGCCCTGCGAGGCGCTGGCCGGGAACACCACGCGGGTGTCGGCCTGCGCATGGGCCGCGACGGGCAGCATGCCGCCCAGCGCCGCGCCGCCCGCCAGCAGCAGGCTCCAGCCCAACAGATGCGCCCGCATCAGCGGTCGAAGCTCATGCGCTGGCCGTTCGGCGAGCCCACCAGCGTCTCACCGTCCCACGCCAGCTGGCCGTTGACCCAGGTCGACGCGATGCGCGAACGGAAGGTCATGCCCTCGAACGGCGACCAGCCGCACTTGGACAGCACATCCTCACGCTTGACCGTGAACGGCACGTCCTCGACCAGCACCAGATCGGCGAAGTAGCCCTCGCGCAGGAAACCGCGCTGACTCACGTCGAACAGCTGGGCCGGGGCGTGTGCGAATTTCTGCACCACCTGGGTGATCTCCAGCTTGCCCTCGTGCACCAGCTCCAGTGCGGCCACCAGCGCGTACTGCACCAGCGGCAGGCCGGACGGTGCCTGCGGATACGGCTTCTGCTTCTCTTCCCAGGTGTGCGGCGCGTGGTCGGTGGCCAGCACGTCGATCACGTCCTCGGCCACGGCGCGGGTCAGGGCCTCGCGGTCGCTGGCCTCCTTGATCGCCGGGTTGCACTTGATCAGGTTGCCCAGGCGCGCGTAATCGCTGCGGTCGAAGCGCAGGAAGTGGATGCAGGTTTCGGCGGTGATCTGCTTGCGGCTGCCGTCGGCGCGGATCAGCGGGCCCTTCTCGAACAGCTTCAGCTCATCGGCCGTGGAGATGTGCAGCACGTGCAGGCGGGTGCCGTGCTTCTTCGCCAGCGCCACCGCCAGCTCGGACGACTTCAGGCAGGCCTCGCGCGAGCGGATGTCCGGGTGCTGTTCCGCGCTCAGCGCGTCGCCGTACTTCTCGGCGTACTCCTTCGCCTTGGCGTCGATCATCGGCGTGTCTTCGCAGTGCGTGATGATCGGCGTGGGGGCGTACTTGAAGATCGCGTCCAGCGTTTCCGGGTTGTCGACCAGCATGTTGCCGGTGGAGGCGCCCATGAACACCTTGATGCCCGGCGACTTCTTCGGGTCCACCACCTTGATGTCGGCCAGGTTGTCGTTGCTGGCGCCCATGTAGAAGCCATAGTTGGCGCGCGCGCGGCCGGCGGCAGCGTCGTATTTGGCCTGCAGGATCTCCGCGTTGAGCGTCGGCGGGTTGGTGTTGGGCATGTCCATGAAGCTGGTCAGGCCACCGGCCACGGCCGCTGCCGATTCCGTCGCGATGTCACCCTTGTGGGTCAGGCCCGGTTCGCGGAAATGCACCTGGTCATCGATCATGCCCGGCAGCAGCCAGCGCCCGGCGGCGTCGACCACGGTCTCGCCCGGGCGCGCCTCCAGGCCGGTGCCGATCTGCGCGATGCGGCCGTTTTCGATGCGCAGGTCGCCGTCGGTGATGCGACCTTCGTTGACCAGGCGGGCGTTGACGATGAGCGTGGAGGACATTTCAGTGTTTTCCTGTGCAGCGGCAAGCGGCGTGCGGGGCGCGCGGCGGCACCTCGTCCACGCCACCGGGATGGAAGGGATGGCAGCGACCGAGCCGGCGAGCGGCAAGCCAGCTGCCGCGCGCGGGGCCATGCGTGGCGATGGCTTGCATGGCGTATTCAGAACAACTGGGCACGAAGCGGCAGCGCGGCCCCAGCAGGGGGCTGATGAAGCGCTTGTAGAAGCGCAGCAGGGCAATGAGCAGGCGCGAGATCACCTGCCCATCTTAGAGCAGTTGGCATGAAGGCCGCATTTGTCGCAGGATGGGGCGCTGGACCCGCTCGCGCCCACGCGCGTGGCGGGCCGCCCCGGTGGCATCGCCGGGTCAGGTACCGAACTGCGCGAGCCGGTCCGCCCAGCGGGCAGGCCGGCTTCACCCCTTGCGACTCCGGGGCTGAACGGAGTAGGCGGTGTGGTTGCTGCTGCTGGTCGGGTAGGCTATAAAGGCCCGCTTTCCCGGGCCCCGGGGAATCCAAGGAAGAGCGTTTCGTGGCTGCTAAAAAAACTGCAAAGAAGGCCGTCAAGGCCGCCAAGAAAACCGCCAAGCCTGTTGTAACGAAGTTGGCGGCCAAGTCCGTTGCCAAGAAGCCGGCCGCCAAGCCGGTCGGCAAGCCTGCATCCAAACAACCGGCGGCCAGGACGGCACCCGCGAAGAAATCGGCCACCAAGGCCCCGGCCAAGGCGAGCAAGAAAACCGTCGCCAAGGCACCGGTGGTCAAGAAGGCTGCGGCGAAGACGGCTGCCGCCGCCAAGCCGGTGGCCAAGAAGGCCGTCGCCAGGAAGACCGCTGTTGCCAAGCCGGTCGCCAAGGCGCCGGTGAAGAAGACCGCTGCCAGCAAGACCGTGGCAAAGAAAACGGTGAAGCCGGCGGCTGCCAAGCCGGCCGCCAAGCCTGCACCGGTGAAGAAGGTCGCGGCCAAACAGCCGCCGGCCAAGCCGGTGAAGGCCAGCAAGACCGCCAGCAAGCCCGTGGCAACCAAGCCGGCCGCCAAGCCGGCCGCAGCACCTGTAGTGAAGTCCGCACCGAAGCCGGCATCGCCGGCGCCGGCCAAGTCTGTCCCGGCCAAGTCCGCGGCCAAGCCTGTTACCCCTCCGGCGTCTGCGCCGGCGCCGGTAGCGGCCCCGTCCGCCTCGAAAGCCCCGCAAAACAAGAATCCCGTGCCCGTTTCGAAATCGCCTGCAAAAACCCCCGCCAAGTCCGAGTCCGCCCCCAAGCCCGTGTCCCGTCCGGTCGGCAAGGTCGCCGTTGCCGTGGCAGCGCGTTCGGCCGCCCCGGCCCCGCGCACCAAGGTGAAGGTGGTGGAATACAAGACTGACGAAGCCACCGGTCGTCCGATCCTGCCCGACGGTTACAAGCCGAGCGCGGAAGAGGAATACATGAGCCCGCTGCAGCTGGAGTATTTCCGCCAGCGCCTGCAGCACTGGCGCAATGATCTGGTCGAGGAATCCAAGCAGACCATCGCGAATCTGCAGGAAGAAGTGCGTGATATCGGCGATGAGGCCGAACGCGCCACCCGCGAGACCGAGAACTCGCTGGAACTGCGTACCCGCGATCGTTACCGCAAGCTCATCGGCAAGATCAACAGCACCCTGAAGCGCCTGGAAGACGGTGACTACGGCTACTGCGTGGATACCGGCGAAGAGATCGGCCTGGATCGTCTGGAAGCGCGCCTGACCGCAGAGCGCACCATCGACGCCCAGGAGCGTTGGGAGCACCTGCAGAAGCAGCAGGGCGACTGATCGCCGATCGGTCGCGACGCAATCAAAAACCCGGCCTCGGCCGGGTTTTTTTTTGATCTGCGGAATTTCGGTGCCCCGTTGCACAGGCAGCCGACCAACGGTCGGCTCTACCCGGGGAGCGTACCGACCAACGGTCGGTAGCCACCGTTACCCATCTGCTCGTGCCCTGCCTGGCTGTTGCCGACCGCCAGCGGATATCCATCTGAAGGACGGCGGGCAGCCTTGTCCGGGACCGTAGAAAACACGGATGTTTTCTACGAGCCCCCAGGGATGGGTTCACGGCGTGTCCCGGACAAGGCTGGCCGTCGTCCTTGCACGCGCACATCGAGGCGCCGCGCGTCTGCGAGCGACCCGGCACCAGGGCGTACCGACCAACGGTCGGTACCTACCTCAGTGCAGGTCGCGCAGATTCAGGCGGCGCAGGGTGGGGTTCTTCCAGGCGGTGATGCCGGCCACGCTCAGCACGGCAAAACCGCCCAGCACCACGGCCGGTACCAGGCCGAGCAGTTTGGCCATCGTGCCCGCGTAGAACGCGCCCAGCTCGTTGGACGAACTGATGAAGATGCCGTTGATCGACGATACCCGTCCACGCATTTCTTCCGGCGTGGCCAACTGCAGGATGGTCGAACGGATCACCACCGACACACCATCGAAGGCGCCGTAGAACAGCAGGATCACCGCCGACAGCCAGAAGCTGTGCGACAAGCCGAACCCGATCACGCACAGACCGAACCCGGCCACCGCGAACAGCAGTACCCGGCCGGCGTTGCGCTGCAGCGGCCGGCGGGCCAGCCACAGCCCCACGCATACCGACCCCAGCGCAGGCGCCGCGCGCAGAATGCCCAACCCTTCCGGGCCGTGGTGCAGGATTTCGTGCAGGAACGCCGGCAGCATCGCCACCACCCCGCCAAGCAGCACCGAGAACATGTCCAGCGCCATCGCCCCGACCATGATCCGGTTGCCCAGCACGAAACGGCCGCCCTCGGCGATGCTCTTGAAGATCGGGGCCGCCGGGCCGGTGTGCACCGGCTCGGAGACGCGCAGGACGGCCAGGCAGCCTACCGCGACCACCGCCACGCCCACGGCCACTCCGTAGGCCACGCCCTTGCCGCCCCAGGCCACCAGCAGCCCGCCCAGCGCCGGACCGGCCACCATCCCGGCCTGGAACACCACCGCGCCCAGCCCGGCGCCGCGCGCATACTGCTGGCGCTCCAGCACCCGCGCGAACAGCGCGTTGTAGATCGGCGACAGGAACGCACGCACCATCCCCGTCATCGCGATCGCCGCATAGATCGGCCAGACCCCGTGGAAGGGCAGCCAGCCCTGGGCCACCGCCGTCAGCACCACCGCCGTCAGCACCAGCCCGCTGGCGGCCACCATGCCCAGCCGGCGGCGCGGCAGGTGATCCACCAGATAGCCGGCGAAGGGGGCCACGCAGAAGAAGGGCAGCACCTCGGCAAGCCCGACCAGTCCCAGCGAGAACGGGTTGCGGGTCACTTCATAGATGTGCCAGCCGACCGTGACCGCCACGATCTGGTAGGACAGCATCGCGCAGATGCGATAGGCGAGCAGCAGCGAGAAGCCGGGCCGCGACAGCAGACTGAGCGCGCTGTCGCCTGGGTCGGACGGGGTGTCGGAACTCACGACTGCGACTGCTGCGACTGCGCGGTATCGCGGATGAAGGCGAGCATCGCCGCCACCCCGTTGCTGCGCGTCGGCGACAGGTGGCGCGACAGGCCGATGTCCTGGATGTACGTCGGTTCGGTGGCCAGGATCTCGGCGGCCGAGCGGCCCGAATACACCCGCAGCGCCAGGTAGATCAGCCCGGAGACGATGGCCGAATCGCTGATCGCGTGGAAGCGCAGCGACTGCGCATTGCCTTCCGGCACGATCCAGACCATCGACTGGCAGCCGAGCAGGCGGTGCTGCTCGGTTTTCCAGTCGTCCGGGAAGGCCGGCAGCTTGCGGCCCAGGTCGATCAGGTACTGGTAGCGCTCCGACCAGTCGCCGAAGAAGGCGAACTCATCGGCGATGGCGGCCTGCGCGTCGGCGGCGGTGGGTTCAAGCGGGAACGGGGAAACGGTGGTCATGGGGGACTCCGGGCCGTGTTCGCCTTCCGTGGTCGGGCCGTGATGGTTCGGGGGGAAGCACCCGGCCATCCGTGGCCGGGACTGTATCGTGGCGCCCGACCGTCGGTCGGGCGAATGGTCAGCGCTTGCGCACCCAGCGCACGCCCTGCGCCGTGTCTTCCAGCGCGATGCCCTCGGCGGCCAGCGCGTCGCGGATGGCATCGGCGCGGGCGAAATCGCGGGCCTGCTTGGCTGCCGTACGTGCATCGATCAGCGCCTGGATGCGTGCGCCTTCGTCGCTGTCGGCGGCCTGGCTGCCGAACCATGCCGCCGGTGCCTGCTGGAGCAGCCCCAGTGCCTTGCCGGCGCCAAGCAGCTGCGCCTTCAGGTCGGCCAGTTCGGCCAGCGTGGCGCCCTCGCGCGGAAGGTCCGGGCCGCCGGCCGGGGCCGAGGCATGACGCAGCTTCCTGGCCAGTTCCGACAGCAGCGCCAGCGCGCGCGGCGTATTGAGGTCCTCGTCGAGCACCGCCTCGATCGAATCGGGAATGCAGGCCGTGGCCTCCACCGCTTCGACCTCGCGCAGCGCGCCATACAGCCCATCCAGCGTGCGTGCCGACTGCTCGATCAACGCGTCGGACCAGTCCAGCGGCTGCCGGTAGTGGGCGGACAGCAGCGCGTAGCGGAGCGCTTCGGGCGCGTGCGCGCGGACCAGATCATGCACGCGCTCGATGTTGCCGATCGACTTGCTCATCTTGGCGCCGCCGAAGTTGAGCATGCCGTTGTGCAGCCAGAAGCGGGCGAAGGTCTGCCCGCCGTGGGCGCACTCGCTCTGCGCGATCTCGTTCTCGTGGTGCGGGAACTGCAGGTCCACGCCGCCGGCGTGGATGTCGATGGTCGGGCCCAGGTGCGCGGCGGCCATTGCCGAGCACTCGATGTGCCAGCCCGGACGGCCGCGGCCCCAGGGCGATGCCCAGCCGGGCAGGTCCTCGGAGGACGGCTTCCACAGCACGAAGTCGCCCGGGTCGCGCTTGTACGGGGCCACGTCCACGCGCGCCCCGGCGAGCATCTCGTCCGGGTCGCGGCGCGAGAGCTTGCCGTAATCGGCATAGGTGCCCACGGCGAACAGCACATGCCCTTCGGCAGCGTAGGCGTGGCCGGCCGCGATCAGCTGTTCGATCATCTCGATGATCTGCGGGATATGCGCGGTGGCTTCCGGTTCGATGTCCGGCGGAACCACGCCAAGCGCGGCCATGTCCTCGCGGTACGCGGCGGCGAAACGGTCGGTGATTGCCGAAATCGGCACATTCTGATCGCGCGCGGCCGTGTTGATCTTGTCGTCCACGTCGGTGATGTTGCGGGCGTAGCGCAGGCCACCGAAGCGGCGTCGCAGCAGATCGGCCAGCACCCCGAACACCACCGGGCCACGGGCGTTGCCGATGTGGACATAGTTGTAGACCGTGGGGCCGCAGACATACAGGGTCGGACAGGCCGGATCGAGCGGTTGGAACGTTTCGAGCTGGCGTGTCAGGTTGTTGTGCAGTCGCAGGGTCATGATGGCCGTGGTGGGGGATGTGTGGGGGGCAAGCGGTCGATTTTAGAGCACAACGGCGCCCAGCGCCGGGCCCTCTGGCGGGCACGCGGGGCCGTCACGACACCCCGGGCCGGCGGGGTCGGGGAGGGCTGCCTATGGGCAGAAACGTTACGGAAGGGTAATGTTCAGCCCCTTGTGCCTGGCACTGCCTAAACTATCCCCCTTGTCCTCTTACCTGTTGCCAATGAAATCCGCTTCGTTGTTGACGCTGGCCTGTCTGCTCGCAAGTGCCGCCTTCGGGGCGCGCGCCCAGGACGGCGAGGCCCGCAACCGGGTGGTGATCGTCGAGAACGTGAAGTTCGACTATGCGCAGGTGCTCAACGTCGAGCCTGTGTTCCAGACCCTGCGGGCCACCCGCACTGAAGAGCACTGCGAGCCGGTGTCCACCCGGACCCTGGCCCCGGTCAACGTGACCGGCGAGGAGCCGCAGGAAGACAAGGGCCGCTTCGGCCGGTTCATGGATTCGGTGCGCTCGATCTTCCGCCGTGAAGACGGCAGCGAAGAAGAGATGCCCGTGGTCGAGGCCCCGCCGGCCAACAATGGTCCGCTGCTGACCCGCGACTGCCGGATCATCCCGGTCGGCCGCGAATTCCGCCGGCCCATCGCCTACGACGTCGATTACGTCTACAAGGGCACCAAGTACCGCTCCCGCCTCCCCGACGATCCCGGCAACCGGCTGAAGATCCGGGTGTCGATCACCCCCTGGGTGGCCGCCGAGCAGGGTGGGGCGGCGAACCCGTGACGCGGCGGGCGACGCCCTTCCTTCACAACCTCTGACCTGAATGTTCCATTCAGGCCTTGCACCCGCCCCGGGTGCGTGCAAAGATGGGCGGCCATGAAACTCACCGACTTCCAGCACGACACCAGCGCCGCCCGTATGGCTACGGGCATGACGTCGCGTGCCCGCCGACCGGAACCCCACATTTTCGCTGGGTAACCGGAGCTTCGTGCTGTCTGTTCGGAAAACCCAGCCCCCGTGCTGGGTTTTTTCGTTTCTACGATTTGAAAAGTTTCATCTGTACGTTTTTCCGCCCCCCTGAATCCCGCCGCAAAGGATCGATCGATGTCCCTGAAGCACTTCCTGAACACCCAGGACTGGAGCCGCACCGACCTGGATGCCCTGCTGACCCAGGCCGCGCTGTTCAAGCGCAACAAGCTGGGCGACGAGCTCAAGGGCAAGTCGATTGCCCTGGTGTTCTTCAACCCGTCCATGCGCACCCGCACCAGCTTCGAGCTGGGCGCCTTCCAGCTGGGCGGCCACGCGATCGTGCTGCAGCCGGGCAAGGATGCATGGCCGATCGAGTTCAACCTGGGCTCGGTGATGGATGGCGATACCGAAGAGCACATCGCCGAGGTGGCCAAGGTGCTGGGCCGCTACGTCGACCTGATCGGCGTACGCGCGTTCCCGAAGTTCATCGACTGGAGCAAGGATCGCGAGGACGAAGTGCTCAAGAGCTTCGCCAAGTACTCGCCGGTGCCGGTGATCAACATGGAAACCATCACCCACCCGTGCCAGGAGCTGGCCCACGTGATGGCCCTGCAGGAACATTTCGGCACCCAGGACCTGCGCGGCAAGAAGTTCGTGCTGACCTGGACCTACCACCCCAAGCCGCTCAACACCGCAGTGGCCAACTCCGCGCTGACCATCGCCACCCGCATGGGCATGGACGTGACCCTGCTGTGCCCGACGCCGGACTACATCCTGGACGAGCGCTACATGGGCTGGGCCGAGCAGAACGTGGCCGAGAGCGGCGGTTCGCTGCAGGTCAGCCATGACATCGCCAGTGCCTACACCGGTGCCGACGTGGTCTACGCCAAGAGCTGGGGCGCACTGCCGTTCTTCGGCAACTGGGAGCCGGAAAAGCCGATCCGCGACCAGTACAAGCACTTCATCGTCGATGAGGCCAAGATGGCCCTGACCAACAACGGCGTGTTCAGCCACTGCCTGCCGCTGCGCCGCAACGTCAAGGCTACCGACGCGGTGATGGACTCGGCGCAGTGCATCGCCATCAACGAGGCCGAGAACCGCCTGCACGTGCAGAAGGCGATCATGTCGGCATTGATCGGCCGATAACGCCAACAAGGGGTGGAGCCGACCGTTGGTCGGCTGCTCCCCGACCCGTGCACTGAACACTTCAGCCGACCAACGGTCGGCTCTACACCGAATCTTTATCCCCCTATTGGACCTGACCCCCATGAGCAAGAAAGACATCGTCCTGGCCTTCTCCGGCGGACTCGACACCAGCTTCTGCGTGCCCTACCTGCAGGAGCGCGGCTACAACGTGCACACCGTGTTCGCCGACACCGGCGGTGTGGATGACGAAGAGCGCGATTTCATCGAGAAGCGTGCCGCCGAACTGGGCGTAACCAGCCACGTCACCGTCGATGGCGGCCCGGCGATCTGGAGCGGCTTCGTCAAGCCGTTCGTGTGGGCCGGCGAAGGCTACCAGGGCCAGTACCCGCTGCTGGTGTCCGACCGTTACCTGATCGTGGATGCCGCGCTCAAGCGCGCCGCCGAACTGGGCACCAACATCATTGCCCACGGCTGCACCGGCATGGGCAACGACCAGGTCCGCTTCGACCTGGCCGTGAAGGCGCTGGGCGACTACCAGATCGTCGCGCCGATCCGTGAAATCCAGAAGGAACACACCCAGACCCGCGCCTACGAGCAGAAGTACCTGGAAGAGCGCGGTTTCGGCGTGCGTGCCAAGCAGCAGGCCTACACCATCAACGAGAACCTGCTCGGCCTGACCATGTCCGGTGGCGAGATCGACCGTTGGGAAGCCCCGGGCGAAGGCGCCCGCGGCTGGTGCGCACCGCGCAGCGAGTGGCCGGCCGACGCGCTGACCGTGACGCTGAAGTTCGTCGAAGGCGAGGCTGTCGCCCTGGACGGCGAGGCGATGGCGGGCGAGCAGATCCTGGCCAAGCTCAACAAGCTGTTCGCCCCGTATGGCGTGGGCCGTGGCGTGTACACCGGTGACACCGTGATCGGCCTGAAGGGCCGCATCGTGTTCGAAGCGCCGGGCCTGGTCTCGCTGCTGGCCGCGCACCGCGCGCTGGAAGACGCCGTGCTGACCAAGCAGCAGAACCGCTTCAAGCCGGATGTGGCGCGCAAGTGGGTGGAGCTGGTGTACGAAGGCTTCTACCACGACCCGCTGAAGACCGACATCGAGGCCTTCCTGAAGTCCTCGCAGGCCAAGGTCAACGGCGAAGTGGTGCTGGAAACCCGCGGTGGCCGCGTCGATGCGGTGGCCGTGCGTTCGCCGCACCTGCTCAACACCAAAGGCGCCACGTACGCCCAGTCGGCCGACTGGGGCGTGGAGGAAGCGGAAGGCTTCATCAAGCTGTTCGGCATGAGCTCCACGCTGTACGCGCAGGTGAACCGCTGATCGATTGATCGACGTGTCCGGCGGGTGCGCGCTACCCGCCGGGCGTTGAACCGGACCGAGACCATGAACCTGCACGTCTGCACCGATAAACAGCGGCTCGATGTCGCGCTGATTCACCAGTATCTGTCGACCCAGGCGTATTGGAGCGAAGGGATTCCACGGGAAACGGTGCAGCGGGCGATCGACGGCTCGTTGTGCGTCGGCGGCTATCTGGACGATGGCAGTCAGGTGGCCTTTGCCCGGGTGATCACCGACGGCGCGACCTTCGGCTACCTGGCCGATGTGTTCGTGTTGCCCGGCCACCGCGGACGCGGCTACAGCACTGCGCTGATCGAGGCGCTGCTGGCGCAGCCGGCACTGCAGGGCCTGCGCCGTTTCATGCTCGCCACCCGTGACGCGCATGGCCTGTACGCACGTTTCGGGTTCGCTGCTCCGGCGCGCCCGGAGCTGCTGATGGAAATTGCGCGACCCACGATCTACCAGGATGCGGCCGTTGCCGCAGTGAAGGACTGACCCCGCATGCTCGAGAACACCCTTACCCATCTGCAGGCCCTGGTTTCGTTCGACACGCGCAATCCGCCGCGTGCGATCACCACCGGCGGCATCTTCGATTATCTGCGCGCGAACCTGCCCGGGTTCACCGTGGAGGTGATCGATCATGGCGACGGCGCGGTCAGCCTGTATGCGGTGCGCGGTACGCCGAAGTACCTGTTCAACGTGCATCTGGATACCGTGCCCGATTCGCCGCACTGGACCGCCGACCCGCATGTGATGCGGCGTACCGACGACCGGGTGATCGGCCTGGGCGTGTGCGACATCAAGGGCGCTGCGGCAGCCTTGGTGGCTGCGGCCAATGCCAGTGATGGCGATGCCGCGTTCCTGTTCTCCAGCGACGAGGAAGCCAACGACCCGCGCTGCATCGCTGCGTTCCTGGCGCGGGGCATTCCGTATGACGCGGTGCTCGTGGCCGAACCGACCATGAGCGAAGCGGTGCTGGCCCACCGTGGCATCAGCTCGGTGCTGATGCAGTTCAAGGGCCAGGCCGGTCATGCGTCGGGCAAGCAGGATGCGGCCGCCAGTGCGTTGCACCAGGCGATGCGCTGGGGCAACCGCGCGCTGGACCATGTGGATACCCTGGCGCATGCGCGTTTTGGCGGGCTGACCGGCCTGCGCTTCAACATCGGCCGGGTCGAAGGCGGCATCAAGGCCAACATGATCGCGCCGGCTGCCGAACTGCGTTTCGGCTTCCGCCCGCTGCCGTCGATGGACATCGACGCGCTGCTGGCCACCTTCGCTGGATTCGCCGAACCGGCGGCGGCGCTGTTCACCGAAACCTTCCGCGGCCCCAGCTTCCCGGCCGGCGACATCGCCGAAGCGGAAAACCGCCGCCTGGCCGCGCGTGACGTGGCCGATGCGCTGGACCTGCCGATCGGCAACGCGGTGGACTTCTGGACTGAAGCCTCGCTGTTCTCCGCCGGTGGCTACACCACGCTGGTGTACGGCCCGGGTGACATCGCCCAGGCCCACACCGCCGACGAGTTCGTGACGCTGGAGCAGCTGCAGCGTTACACCGATGCCGTGCACCGGATCATCGCGCACGGCGCCTGATCGAACGACGCCGTCGTGGCCTGCCACTGACGGACCCTCCATCGCGGCTGCGGCCGCTTGTGACGATACTGAAATGCCTTCTTCCCTCCAGCCCCACCGCCAGACCCGCCAGACCATCGTGCGCCTGCTCTCGAGCATGGCCAGCGCGAAGGAGATCAGCCAGTACCTCAAGCGCTTCTCGCAGCTGGACGCCAAGCGCTTTGCCGTGGTCAAGGTCGGCGGCGCCGTGCTGCGCGACGACCTGGACGCGCTGACCTCCTCGCTGTCGTTCCTGCAGGAAGTCGGGCTGACCCCGATCGTGCTGCATGGCGCCGGCCCGCAGCTGGATGCCGAACTGTCGGCCGCCGGTATCGTCAAGGAAACCGTCAACGGCCTGCGCGTGACCTCGCCGGAAGGCCTGGCAATCGTGCGCCGGGTGTTCCAGGCGTCCAACCTGCAGCTGGTCGAAGCGCTGCAGCAGAACGGCGCGCGCGCAACCTCGATCACCGGTGGCGTGTTCGAGGCCGAGTACCTGGACCAGGCCACCTACGGCCTGGTCGGCGAGGTGAAGAAGGTCAACCTGGCCCCGATCGAAGCGAGCCTGCGCGCCGGTTCGATTCCGGTGATCACCAGCCTGGGCGAAACCCGTTGCGGGCAGATCCTCAACGTCAACGCCGACTTCGCCGCCAACGAGCTGGTGCAGGAACTGCAGCCGTACAAGATCATCTTCCTCACTGGTACCGGCGGCCTGCTGGATGAAGAGGGCAGGGTGATCGACTCGATCAACCTGTCCACCGAGTACGACCAGCTGATGCAGCAGCCGTGGATCCACGGCGGCATGCGCGTGAAGATCGAACAGATCAAGGACCTGCTGGACCGCCTGCCGCTGGAGTCGTCGGTGTCGATCACCCGCCCCTCGGACCTGGCCAAGGAACTGTTCACCCACAAGGGCTCGGGCACGCTGGTGCGCAAGGGCGAAAAGGTGCTGCGCGCCACCGCCTGGAGCGAACTGGACCTGCCGCGCCTGAAGGGCCTGATCGAATCCAGCTTCGGCCGCACGCTGGTACCGGACTACTTCGACAAGACCCGCCTGCTGCGTGCCTACGTCAGCGAGAACTACCGCGCTGCGGTAATCCTCACCGACGAGGCCGAAGGCGTGTACCTGGACAAGTTCGCGGTGCTCGATGATGCGCAGGGTGAAGGCCTGGGGCGCGCGGTGTGGAACGTGATGCTGGATGAAACCCCGCAGCTGTTCTGGCGCTCGCGCCACGGCAACCCGATCAACCACTTCTACTACGCCGAATCCGACGGCTGCTACAAGCAGGGCGCCTGGAAGGTGTTCTGGTTCGGTGCCGACGGTTTCGAGCGCATCAAGACCTATGTCGATCACTGCGCCGTGCGCACGCCGAGCCTGGAGGGCTGAACCGATGAATCATGCCGATTGGACCCGCGTTCCCACTCTGGCCGGTACGCATGCGCGGCTGGAGCCGCTGCAGATGGCCCACATCGATGGCCTGCGCGGCGCGCTGGGCGACGGCACGCTGTCGCAGCTCTGGTACACCCAGGTGCCGTCGGCCAAGACCATGACCGGCTACGTCCAGGCCGCGCTGCAGGCGCAGGCCGAGGGCAAGGTGCTGCCGTTCGTGGTGTTCAATGCGGACGATGAGATCGTCGGCACCACCCGCTACTACGGCATGGAAGAAGAGGTGCCGCGCCTCAGCATCGGCTACACCTGGTATGGGCAGGCCGCGCAGCGCACCGGGGTCAACACCGAGGCCAAGCTGATGCTGCTCACCCATGCCTTCGAGCGGCTGCAGTGCCTGAGCGTGGTGTTCGAAACCAGCTGGTTCAACTTCGCCTCGCGCACCGCCATCGCGCGCCTGGGTGCCAAGCAGGACGGCGTGCTGCGCAACCACAAGCGCCACCCCGACGGCACCCCGCGCGACACCGTCATCTTCTCCATCATCGACGCGGAATGGCAGGGCGTGAAGCGCCACCTGCAGCACCGCCTGGACGCACACGCATGAGCACCTCCACCCCCTTCACCGTCGGCATCGTCGGCGCCCGTGGCCACACCGGCGCCGAGCTGATCACGCTGATCGCCGCGCACCCGAACCTGCAGCTGGGCTTTGTGTCCTCGCGCGAGCTGGCCGGGCAGCCGGTTCCCGACCTGGCGCAGCAGGACGGCGCGCCGCTTCTGTATGAAAACCTGGACGCCGACGCGGTCGCTGCCAAGGGCATGGACGCGGTGATCCTGGCGCTGCCCAACGGCCTGTCCGCGCCGTTCGTGGCGGCCCTGGACGCCGCGCGTCCGGACACGGTGATCGTGGACCTGTCGGCCGACTACCGCTTCAACGAGCACTGGTACTACGGTCTGCCCGAACTCACCCGCGGCGACTACCTGGGCCAGAAGCACATCAGCAACCCCGGCTGCTACGCGACCGCGATGCAGCTGGCGATCAGCCCGCTGCTCAAGCGCCTGGCTGGTCCCCCGCAGTGCTTCGGCGTTTCCGGTTACTCCGGCGCGGGCACCACGCCGTCGGACAAGAACAATCCCGCGCTGCTGCAGGACAACCTGATGCCGTACGCGCTTACCAACCACATCCACGAGCGCGAAGTCTCCGCGCACCTGCGCGTGCCGGTGGAGTTCATGCCGCACGTGGCGCCGCATTTCCGTGGCATCACCATGACCGTCAACCTGTGGCTGGACCGCGTCCACACCCGCGAGGAAGTGCTGGCGGCATACCAGGCGTACTACGCCAACGAGCCGTTGATCGAGGTGATCGACGAAGCGCCCTGGGTGAGCCGCATCGCCGGCCGGCATGGCGTGCAGATCGGCGGCTTCGACGTGGCCCCGGGCGGCAAGCGCGTGGTGGTGGTGGCGACCCTGGACAACCTGCTCAAGGGCGCGGCCACCCAGGCCATGCAGAACCTCAACCTGGCGCTTGGCCTGGACGAACTCAGCGCAATTCCGCATTGATTGGAGCAAGACATGGCAGACCTTCTGTGGCAGAAGCCCGGCGTGGCGGTAGACGCCAGGATCCAGACCTTCCTGGCCGGCGACGACGTGATCCTGGATCGCGAGTTCTTCCTCTACGACGTGGCCGCGAGCAAGGCGCACGCCCAGGGCCTGGAGAACATCGGCATCCTGTCTGCCGATGAGCGCACCGGGCTGCAGCGCGAACTGGACGTGCTGGCCGACGATTTCCGCAGCGGCGCCTTCGTGCTCGACGAGCGCTTCGAGGACTGCCACTCGGCGATCGAAGCGCGCCTGACCGAGCGCCTGGGCGATGCCGGGCGCAAGATCCACACCGGGCGCAGCCGCAACGACCAGATCCTGGTCGCCACGCGCCTGTGGTTGAAGGACAAGCTGCTGCACGTGGCCACGGTGAGCCGCGAAGTGGCCAAGGTCGCACTGGACCGCGCCGAGGCCGAGAAGGACCTGCCGGTGCCGGGCTATACCCATATCCAGCGCGCCGTGGTGTCCTCGGCGGGCATGTGGTGGGCCGGCTGGGCCGAAGCCTTCATCGACAACGCCATTCGCGCCCACGATACCTTCGCCCTCATCGACGCCAACCCGCTCGGCACCGCCGCCGGCTACGGCGTCAACCTGCCGCTGGACCGCGCGCACACCACCGCCGCGCTCGGCTTCGCGCGCATGCAGGTGTCGCCGATCTACGCGCAGCTCTCGCGCGGCAAGTTCGAACTGGCCGCACTGGAAGCGCTCGGCGGGGCCACCCTGGACCTGCGCCGCATCGCGTGGGACCTGTCGCTGTTCACCAGCGGCGAATTCGGC
The DNA here is from genome assembly GCF_046736075.1 of Stenotrophomonas sp. LGBM10. Taxonomy (GTDB): domain Bacteria; phylum Pseudomonadota; class Gammaproteobacteria; order Xanthomonadales; family Xanthomonadaceae; genus Stenotrophomonas. The sequence goes on along the minus strand of NZ_CP177163.1, from coordinate 713,419 downwards.
TTCGTCGCGCTGCCGGCGCAGTACACCACCGGCAGTTCGATCATGCCCAACAAGCGCAACCCGGACGTGATCGAGTTGATGCGCGCCACCCACGCGAGCGTGGCCGCTGCGCGCACCGAGATCGAGCAGCTGCTGTCGCTGCCGTCCGGCTACCACCGCGATCTGCAGAGCAGCAAGGGCGCCATCTTCCACGGCTTCGGCCGTGGCCTGGCCGCGCTGGACCTGCTGCCGGCACTGCTGGCCAACCTGGAGTGGCGCGAGGACAAGCTGCGCGCGGCGATCGACTCGGGCATGTACGCCACCGATGTCGCCGTCGAAGCCGCCGTTGCCGGCGTGCCGTTCCGCGAGGCCTACAAGGCGGCTGCGGCTGCGTCGGATACGGCGGGCCAGGGGCGCACGCCCGAGGGCAGCCTGGCCGCGCGCGTATCGCCCGGCGCGGCCGCGGACCTGCGGCTGGACGAACTGCGCGCCCGCTGGGCCGCACTGGTGTAATCACGACGGCGGCCGCGAGGCCGCCGTTTCTCATTGGAGACCCCCATGAACATCTGCTACCTGGTACTGGTCACCCGCACGCCCGCGTTCCGCGACGAGGTGGGCGTGGCGCACGCGCGCTTCCTCGATACGCTGCGCGTCAATGACCAGCTGCTGCTTACCGGCGGCTTCACCGACAAGACCGGTGGCGCCTACGTGCTGCAGAACGTCGCCGATCGCGCTGCGGCGCAGGCCATTGTCGATGCCGACCCGTTGATGGCAGAGGGCAGCGCCACTGCCACCGTCCACGAATGGTCGACCCGGTGAGGCAGACGACGCGATGACCCCGACCCGCGTGCAATCACCGTTTCCCGAACAGCCCGTGCCCGCGTGGAAGCGCGCGGTGCTCAAGGTCGGCAGCAGCCTGCTGGCCGCCGACGGCGGTGGCCTCTCGCCGCGCCATGCGCTGGGCCTGGCCCAGTTCGTGTCCGCCCATGTGCTGGCCGGGCGCGAAGTGGTGATCGTGTCGTCCGGCGCGGTCGCGGCCGGGCGCGCCATCGTGCCGCGTGCGCTGGAAGCCGGTGCCGCGATGGCCGCGCGCCAGGCGCTGGCCGCGCTTGGCCAGGCGCAGTTGATCGGGCTGTGGCAGCGCTTCTTCGAACGCCCGGTGGCGCAGGTGCTGCTCACCCACGACGACCTGCGCAACCGCCGCCGCTATCTCAACGCACGCGCCACCCTCAACGAACTGCTGCGCCTGGGCGCCTTGCCCGTGGTGAACGAGAACGACACGGTGTCGGTGGACGAGCTCAAGCTGGGCGACAACGACAATCTCGCCGCGACCGTGGCAGCGCTGATCGATGCCGACGTGCTGTTCATTGCAACCGACATCGACGGGCTGTACAGCGCCGACCCGCGCCGCGATCCGCAGGCACAGCCGATCCACGACGTTCCGGAACTGACCGCGCAGGTGCTGGCGATGGCCGGTGGTGCCGGCAGCGGTGCCGGCACCGGCGGCATGCACACCAAGCTGGAAGCGGCGGCCAAGGCCGGCCGTGTCGGCATCGAGACCTGTCTGTTCAACGGCCGCGACAGCGACGTGGTGCGCGCGCTGGCGCAGGGCCGGCTGTTCGGCACGCGCATCCACGCCGGCCAGACCCGGGTTGCTGCGCGCAAGTATTGGCTGCGCCATGCGCCGTTGGAACCGGGTGCGATCCTGGTCGACGACGGCGCCGCGGTCGCGCTGCGCGACAAGGGCGCCTCGCTGCTGCCCGGGGGCGTGCTCGGGGCCGAGGGCGACTTCCGCCGCGGCGACATGGTCGAGGTGCGGGTGCGCACCGATGCCGGCGAGCTGCGCCTGGCGCGCGGGGTCAGCCAGTACTCGGCCAGCGATATCCGCCGTGTTGCCGGCCACCACTCGCGCGACATCGAGCGCGTGCTCGGCTACAACTACGGTGGCAACGTGATCCACCGCGACGACCTGGTGCTGCTGTGATGCCTTTTACCGAGACCACCGCCATGACCGATATCCGAACCCTGGCCACGCAGTGCCGGGATGCCGCGCAGCAGCTGGCGCAGTTGTCTTCGCCGGCCAAGGCGGCCCTGCTTGAGGCGATGGCGGCAGCGCTGGAAACCGATGCCGGGGTGATTCTGGCGGCCAATGCGCGCGACCTCGCGGCTGCGACGGAGAAGGGCGTCGGCAGTGCGATGCTGGACCGCCTCGCGCTGGACCCGCGTCGGCTGGCCGGTATCGCCGCCGCACTGCGCGAGGTGGCGTCCCTGCCGGACCCGGTCGGCGTGGTCACCCGCGACGACGTACGCCCCAACGGCATCCGCGTGCAGAAGGTGCGCGTGCCGCTGGGCGTGATCGCGATGATCTACGAGGCACGCCCGAACGTCACCGCCGATGCGGCCGCGCTGTGCATCAAGGCGGGCAATGGCGTGATCCTGCGCGGTGGTTCCGAGGCGATCCACTCCAACACCGCGATTGCCGCCGCCCTCAAGCGAGCGCTGCGCGAGGCGGGGGTGCCCGATGCGGCCCTGACCCTGGTCGAGGACCTGCGCCGCGAGACGATGCTGGCGCTGCTGCAGCTCAACGACCTCGTGGACCTGGCGATTCCGCGCGGCGGCGAAGGCCTGATCCGTTTCGTGGCCGAGCATGCACGGGTGCCGGTGATCAAGCACTACAAGGGCGTCTGCCACCTGTACGTGGACCGTGCCGCCGATCTGCAGCGCGCGGTGGCGCTGCTGGTGGATGGCAAGTGCAGCCGGCCGTCGGCCTGCAATTCACTGGAAACGCTGCTGGTACATGCCGATGTTGCCGGCACCTTCCTGCCGCTGGCCGATGCGGCGCTGCGCGAACGTGGCGTCGCGCTGCGTGCCGACGACCGCGCCCGCCAGTGGCTGGCAGATGCCGCACCGGCCACCGACGACGATTACGCCGCCGAGTACCTGGACTTGATCCTGGCCGTGCGCGTGGTCGACGATCTCGACCAGGCGCTGGCGCATATCCAGCAGTACACCTCCGACCATACCGAGGTGATCGCCACCGAAGACACCGCCGCGGCCGACCGCTTCGTGCACGCACTGCGCTCGGCGGTGGTGATGGTCAACGCGTCGTCGCGTTTTTCCGACGGCGGCGAACTCGGCCTCGGTGCGGAGATCGGCATTTCCACCACGCGCCTGCACGCCTACGGCCCGATGGGGCTGGAGGCGTTGACGGTCGAACGTTTCGTGGTGCGCGGCGACGGCCAGACGCGGGTGTAGGGCGCGGTCACCGCGCCCGGTGTCTCACCACTGGTCTTCCAGCTTCTGCGGCTTGCAGGCGATCCACGAGGCGGTGAGCAGCACCAGCGCGCACAGCGCCAGGAAGCCGAAGGGCAGGTGCCAGCCACCGCTGACGGCATGCAGCCAGCCGAACAGGAACGGGCCCAGGCAGCTGAACGCGTAGCCCACGCCCTGCATGAACCCGGACAGCGCCGCCGAGCCGGCCGGGGTGCGGGTGCGCAGGTTGATCAGCGTCAGGGCCAGCGGGAAGGTGGACGGGCCGATGCCCAGCAGCACGGCCCACAGCCACGGCGCCTTCATCGGCGCGAACAGCAGCCCGGCGAAGGCGATCAGGAAGGCGGTGAAGCCGATCAGGACAAGCGGGAAGGGATTGCGTAGGCGCACGGCCAGCGCCGGCATGGTCAGCGAGGGCAGCAGGCCGAGGGCGGCGAAGATGGCCACCATGATCCCGCCGAAGCGCGGCGTGGCACCGGCTTCCACCACGATGCGCGGCAGCCAGGTGAACATCGAGTAGGTCATCAGCGAGGTCATGCCGAACATCAGCGTCATGCCCCAGCCCAGCGGCGTCTTCCAGACCTTGCCGTGCGGCTGGGCGCCGGGATCGTTGGCCGGCGCCAGCGGGTCCGGGTGCGGGCGGGTGCGGGCCAGCAGCAGCCAGGGCAGGGCGGCGGCCACGGCCAGCAGTGCCCAGATGCCCAGCGAGACGCGCCAGCCGGCCTGTTCGGCCAGGGGCACGGCAAGCAGCGCCGGCATCATGGTGCCGATCTGCAGCACGGTGATGTACAGCGTGCTGACGGTGCCCACGCGGTTGGCGAAGTAGCGCTTCACCAGCGGCGGCACCACCACGTTGCCGATGCCCATGCCGGCCAGGGCGACCACCGAACCGAACAGCAGGCTGCCCACGCCGCCGGCCATCGAGCGCAGCAGCAGGCCCACCGCGGCCAGCACCATTGCCAGCAGCGCGGTGCGCTCCAGGCCGATGCGGCGCGCCAGCATCGGCGTGGTGACGCCGAACAGCGCGAACGAGGCGGTCGGCAGCATGCCGAGCACGCCGGTCATGGTGGTGCCGAAGCCGAAGGTCTGGCCGAGGACGTCCAGCAGCGGCGTGACCGAGGTGACGGCGGTGCGCAGGTTCAGCGCAGCCAGCAGGATCGCGGTGAAGGCGAGCACGCGCCCGCGCAGCAGGGACGTGTCATGGGAAGGGGTATGGGGCATGGCGTGGATCTCTTGCAGGTGGCGCGATCACGGTGGGGGGGCCGGATGTGCGGAAGCACAGATACCGGCGCGTCGCCGGATTCTGCGGGGATTCAATGGCGGGGATGGGGCGGAGCGCGCGCATCCCGGGCCGGCATTGTACCTGCGCGGCCTGCTCTGGACGATTTCACGCCGGCGGTCGTGCCGGCCGCTGGCCGGCAACCCCCAACAAACGGACACAAAAAAGCCCGGAGGACTGTCGTCTTCCAGGCTTCAATGTGACCATCAAGTGGTCGGGGAGACAGGATTCGAACCTGCGACCTCTACGTCCCGAACGTAGCGCTCTACCAGACTGAGCTACACCCCGTAAGGAGCCGCCTATTGTATCGATCCCACCCTTCGGCGGCAAGGGGGACCGTGAAACACCTTCGGTGCCGTGTTGCCACGGCCCTTACAGAAAAGCCTGGAATTGACGCTTCCAGGCTTCAATGCGACCACCGAAGTGGTCGGGGAGACAGGATTCGAACCTGCGACCTCTACGTCCCGAACGTAGCGCTCTACCAGACTGAGCTACACCCCGAAGGAGCCGACAAGGATACGGTGTGAAGACCGCGCCGGCAACCTTTTTTTAGCTTTCTTCGTTATCCGTACGGCTCTGCTCGCGGGCTTCGAACCACATGCCGTTGAGGATGGCCACGACCGAAGCCAGCCCTGCACCAAGAATCCAAGCGAAGTACCACATTGTAGGTCTCCTAGAGCGCCACGGGGCGCATCAGTAAGCGTTGGGGTTGTCGCCCATTTCTTCAGCCGTGGTCTTGCCCTTCATCACGCGGTAGACCCAGGAGGTGTAGGCGATGATGATCGGCAGGAAGATGGCCGTGGCGATCAGCATGATCCCCAGGGTCAGATGGCTGGACGAGCTGTCCCAGACGGTCAGGCTGGAGCCCGGCTGGCTGGAGGAGGGCAGCAGGAACGGGAAGATCGCAAAGCCCACGGTCAGGATGATGCCGGCGATCGAGGCGCCCGAGGCGATGAACGCCAGGCCGCCGCGGCGGGCCCGCAGCAGGACCGCGCTGGCCAGCGCACCGAGCAGGCCGAGGATCGGGAACACCACGGTGGCGGGCATGCTGCTGTAGTTGCGCATCCAGCCACCGGCCAGGCTGCCCAGTTCAGCAGTCTTGAGCAGCGGGTTGGTCGGGCCATCGGTGACCACCTGCGAGGTGATCTGGTAGCCCGGCAGGCCGAAGGCCACCCACACACCGGCCAGTGCAAACAGCACGAAGGTCAGCACCGCCGCCACGCTGCCGTAGCGGGCAGAGCGCTCGGCCACCGGGCCGTCGGTCTTGAGCACCAGCATTGCGGCCCCGTGCGCGACCACCATCGCCACGCTCACCAGACCGGCCAGCAGTGCGAACGGGTTGAGCAGGCCGATCAGGGTGCCGGTGTAGAAGATGCGCATGCTGTCATCGAAGTGGAACGGCACGCCAACCAGCACGTTGCCCACCGCCACGCCGGCGATCAGTGCCGGCAGCAGGCCGCCGACGAACAGCGCACGGTCCCAGTTCCCACGCCAGCGCTTGCTGGGCATCTTGCTGCGGTACTTGAAGGCGACCGGGCGCAGGATCAGCCCGAACAGCATCAGGAACACCGCCAGGTAGAAGCCGGAGAAACTGACCGCGTACAGCGGCGGCCACGCGGCGAAGATCGCACCGCCGCCGAGCACCAGCCACACCTGGTTGCCTTCCCACACCGGGCCGACGGTGTTGATCACCAGCCGGCGTTCGTCGTCGGTCCTGGCCACGAACGGCAGCAGGGTGCCAACGCCGAGGTCGAAGCCGTCCATTACCGCCCAGGCGATCAGCAGGATGCCGAGCAGCAGCCACCAGATCACGCGGAGCGTGGTGTAATCGAGTCCAAGGAATTCCATCTGGGTTCTCCTGCCTTACGCCCGACCGTGGGTCGGCGCAGCGGCATTGGGGGAAAGGGACGTGGCTGCAGCCTGCAGCGACGGCAGGATGTCGTCCGGGCCCTTGCGGATCGCCTTCAGCATCAGCTTCACTTCGATCACCAGCAGCACCGTGTACAGCGCGGTGAACACCGCCAGCGTGGTCAGGATTTCATGCAGGGCCAGGCCCGAGGCGGCATAGAAGGTCGGCAGCACGCCGTCCACCGCCCACGGCTGGCGGCCATATTCGGCCACGAACCAACCGCATTCGATCGCGATCCACGGCGCCGGCAGCGACCACAGGGCGAGCTTGAGGAACCAGCGCTTGTCCTGGAAGTTGTGGCGGCAGGAGAAGTAGAAGGCGACCGCGAAGAAGGCGATCAGGTAGAAGCCCAGCCCGGCCATGATGCGGAAGGTCCAGAACAGCGGGGCGACCCGCGGCACGGTATCCATCGCGGCCTTGGAGATTTCTTCCGGGGTGGCGTTGAGGATGTCCTCGCGATAGCGCTTGAGCAGCAGGCCGTGGCCCAGATCCTGCCAATGGCGGTCGAACATCTCGCGCGCTTCGACGTCGTTCTTGTCCTTGCGCACCCGTTCCAGTGCACCGTAGGCCAGCTGGCCACCGCGGACGCGGTGTTCCGCACGCTCAACCAGCTCCAGGATGCCCGGAATCGGCTGGTTCAACGAACGCGTGGCGATCAGGCCCATCAGGTACGGGATCTTCACCGCGTAATCGTTCTGGTGGGTCTGCTGGTTGGGAATGCCGAAGGCGGTGAAGTCGGCCGGCGCACGCTCGGTTTCCCACATCGCTTCAATCGCGGCCAGCTTCATCTTCTGGTGTTCGCTGGCGGCGTAACCGCTCTCGTCACCCAGCACCACCACCGACAGCGAAGACAGCAGGCCGAAGGCCGCAGCCACCGCGAAGGAGCGGCGCGCCATGTCCTTGTGCTTGTTGCGCAGCAGGTACAGCGCGCTGATCGACATCACGAACACCGCACCGGTCACGTAGCCGGCGCTGACCGTATGCACGAACTTGGCCTGCGCCACCGGGTTGAACAGCACGGCGGCGAAGTCCACCACCTCCATGCGCATCGTTTCCGGATTGAAGATCGCGCCGGTCGGGTTCTGCATCCAGCCGTTGGCGATCAGGATCCACACCGCCGACAGGTTGGTGCCCAGGGCCATCAGCCAGGTCACGGTGAGGTGCTTGACCGGGGTCAGGCGCTTCCAGCCGAAGAAGAACAGACCGATGAAGGTCGCTTCCAGGAAGAAGGCCATCAGGCCTTCGATCGCCAGCGGGGCGCCGAAGATATCGCCGACGTAGTGGCTGTAGTACGACCAGTTCATGCCGAACTGGAATTCCATCACGATGCCGGTGGCGACGCCGATGGCGAAGTTGATGCCGAACAGCGTGCCCCAGAACAGGGTCATCTGGCGCCAGACCTGCTTGCGGGTCATGACGTACACGCTCTCCATGATGGCCACCATGAAGGACAGGCCAAGCGTGAGCGGTACGAAAAGGAAGTGGTACATCGCGGTCAGAGCGAATTGCAGCCGCGACAGTTCTACGACTGTCTGATCAATCATGGCCTGGCTACCTCGTTGGGTTTTGCCGTTACAGGTGGCGGGAAGGGGGGTCTACGGGGTGAATTCTGTGACCGACAACTTCAATTAGCCTTGATTTAGATCAATGTACAAACGAGTTCGCGAAGGAATCGTATGCACCCTGGCCGAGCCTGCGACCGCTTGCCGCACGAGCGTCGTGCCAGCACCCTCTACAATCGACGGAACCTCCTTGTGGCCGCCAGTGAACTGTTTTGAGCATACCCCCTGACGCCACCGTTGTTGAGACCGCCGCCCTGCGCCGGCAGCGCCTGCGCTGGCTGGGCGGGCTGGGCGTGGCCGCGCGCCGCCAGCAGCGGCTGGCCTCCCTGTGCATCTGCCTGTCCGGGGCGCTGCTGATCGGCCAGGCCGCCGCCATCGCCTGGCTGATCCAGGCCGTGCTGGTCGACCACCGGCCGCTGGCCGAGGCCACCCCGGTCCTGCTTGGGCTGCTGGGGCTGCTGGCGGTACGGGCCGCGCTCGGCACCGCCACCCAGGCGGCCGCCGGCGATGTGGCCGACGCGGCGCGCCTGGCACTGCGCGAGCGGGTCTACCGGCGGCTGCTCGGGCGCGGCCCGTTGTGGCTGCGGCAGCAGCGCACCGGCGAGATGGGCGAGCTGATGCTGGCCCATGCCGATGCCATCGAGAGTTACTACGCCGGCTATCAGCCGGTCCGCATCGAAGTGGTGGTGGTACCGCTGCTGATCGCCCTGGCCGTGGCCTGGGCCGACTGGGTGGTGGCGCTGATCCTGGTGTTCACCGCGCCGCTGGTGCCGTTCTTCATGATGCTGGTGGGGTGGGGCGCCGAAGCCGCCGGCCGCGCGCAGCTGGGCGAGCTGGCACGGATGAGTGGCCACTTCGCCGACCGCATCAAGGGCCTGGGCCTGCTGCGCCTGTATGGCCGCGGCGAGGCCGAGCTTGCCGGGGTCGAGGCCGCCGCCGAAGGCGTGCGCGAACGCACCATGAAGGTCCTGCGCATCGCCTTCCTGTCCTCCACCGTGCTGGAGTTCTTCGCGTCGGTCAGCGTGGCGATGGTCGCGCTGTATCTCGGCCTGAGTTATCTGGGCCTGATGTCGCTGCATGCGCAGGTGCCCACGTTGGGCATCGGCGTGTTCTGCCTGCTGCTGGCGCCGGAGTTCTACGCGCCGCTGCGGCGGCTGGCCGCGCACTACCACGACCGCGCCAACGCACTGGCCGCGGCCGCCGAGGTGGAGCGCCTGCTCGGCGAGCTGCCGGAGGACGTCACGGCCGACGCGCCGGCCGCCACCGCGCGCACGCCGGAGCTGCTGGAAGCGCACGCGCCGCCGGTGGTGGTGCGCGACCTCAGCCTGCGCCCGCTGGGCGCCCAGCACGACGTGGTGCAGCACCTGTCGTTCCACATCGAGGCGGGCCAGCGCGTGGCCCTGGTCGGGCCCAGTGGCAGCGGCAAGAGCACCCTGCTCGAAGCGCTGGCGGGCTGGCTGCCGCCGCAGTCGGGCAGCATCGTGCTGCGGCCGGGCCTGGAAATCGGCTACGCCGGCCAGCGCCCGTACCTGTTCCACGGCAGCATCGCCGACAACCTGCGCCTGGCCGACCCCGGCGCCACCGATGCGCACCTGCGTGCGGTCGCCGAGGCCGCGCAGGTGATGCGCTTCGCCGCCGCCCTGCCGCAGGGCCTGGACACCGTGATCGGCGAGCGTGGCTTTGGCCTGTCCGGTGGCGAGGCACGGCGTATCGGCCTGGCCCGCCTGCTGCTGCGCGACCCGCAGCTGCTGCTGCTCGATGAGCCCACCGCGTTCCTCGATCCGGAGACCGAGGCCGACCTGCTGCGCACCCTGGCCGCGTTCGCGCGCGGTCGCAGCGTGGTCATCGCCACCCACAGCGAGGCCGCCATGCGCTGGGCCGACACGCGGCTGACCCTGACCGCCGGTGGCGCCCGGCACGCCTCGGAGTTGCCGGCATGAGCGCGCCCCGCATCGACACCCTGCGCGGCGTGTTCGCCCGCCACCGTGCCCGCCTGCTGCTCACCGTCCTGCTGCTGTGGACCACGATGCTGGCCGGCACGGCACTGCTGGGGCTGTCCGGTGGTTTCCTCACCGCCGCCGCGCTGGCCGGTGCCGCCGGGCTGGGCAGTGGCTTCAACTTCTTCTCGCCCTCGGCCGGCATCCGCGGCCTGACGATGGCGCGCATCGTCTCGCGCTACTTTGAAAAGCTGGTCGGCCACGACGTCACCCTGCGCATCGCACGCGACCTGCGCGTGTGGTTCTTCCGCCGCGCGCTGCCGCTGGCGCCGGCGCGTCTGGCCGGCATCCGCACCGGTGAGCTGCTGGCGCGGCTGATGTCGGACATCGGCGAAGTCGACGGCCTGCTGGTGCGCGCGATCGGGCCACTGCTCGCACTCGGCGGCATCTCGCTGGTGGGCGTGCTCTCGGCCGGCATCATCTACCCGCCGGCGGCCGCACTGCTCGCGGTGCTGACGCTGCTGGTCGGCATCGGCGTGCCGTGGCTGACCGTGCGTGGCGCCGCCGGGCAGGAGCGCGATCGTGCGCTGCACCGGGCCCAGCTGCGCACCCAGGCGTTTGAAGGCCTGGAAGGCGCGGCCGACCTGACCGCCCTGCAGGCGCGCGAGCACTGGAACCTGCGCGTGCTGGTCGCCGCCAAGCAGCTGCGCTCCCGCGACCGCCGCCGCCGCTGGCGCCTGCTCAGTGGCACCGCGCTGCACGGCCTGTGCGCGGCCGGCGGCCTGGTGGCCATGCTGTGGCTGGCCTTGCACGGCTTCGAGACCGGCGCCATCGACGCCGCATTCGCGGCCGCGCTGGTGTTTCTCACGGTGGCGCTGCTCGAACTCTGGGCCGGCATCGGCCTGGCCTGGCAGTCCTGGCTGTCCGGCCGCGTGGCAGCGGTGCGTCTGGACGCCATCGTCGACCAGCCGCCGGGCGTGGACGAGCCGGCCGACCCGGTCGCGATTCCGCTTGAGCCGGCCACCCTGGCATTCGAGCGCGTCAGCTTCCGTTGGCCGGGCCAGTCGCGCGCACTGCTCGACGAAGTGCAGCTGCAGCTTCGCCCCGGCGAGCGCATCGCCATCCGCGGCGACAGCGGCAGCGGCAAGACCACCCTGTCGTCACTGCTGCTGCGGCTGTGGGATCCGGATGGCGGCTACGTGCGCTATGGCGGCATCGACATCCGCCACGTCGCGCAGGATCAATGGCACCGCCAGATCGCCTGGCTGCCGCAGAACGCACCGGTGTTCGCCGGCACCGTCGCCGACAATCTGCGCCTGGGCGACCCCGAGGCCAGCGACGCGCGGCTGTGGCAGGTGCTGGCAGACGTGCGCCTGCAGACGTGGGCCGAGCAGCTGGGTGGATTGTCCGCCTGGGTCGGCGAGAACGGGGCCACGATGTCGGCCGGCCAGGCGCGCCGTCTGGCACTGGCCCGCGCGCTGCTGCGCGAGGCGCCGATTCTGCTGCTGGACGAGCCCACGGAAGGCCTGGACGTGGATACCGCGCAGGCACTGCTGCACGACATGGTGGCCGCGCTGGGGCAGCGCAGCCTGTTGATGATCACCCACGACGAACTGCCGGAGGGGATCGTGCACCGGAGTTATCGGTTGCGTGAGGGTGGGTTGGGGTAGGGCGGAAGGTTTGCTGACCTGGCGATGGGCTGCGGGCGAGTGGAAAGGTCGAGAGCGTGAAGTGGTCTTCATAGGTCGCTGGCCTGCGCCCGTTGGCTGGAATGTGCAGACGGCAGCTGTGAAGAGCGTTGCGCTCCACTGTATGCGTATCAGGAGTGTCGCTCGGCCTATTCACTAAGTTGACGCTGGCGTGAAGGAAACGTAGATTTCGCACTCAATCGATTGAGTGGAATATCAGGGATGAGACGTCAACTGGGAGTAGTGCTGGCAGGAGTGCTTCTCCTGTTGGGAACAATGCCGCTTGATGCCTTCGGGCAAGCCTCTTATGGGTCGGAGGAACGCGCCATCGAGCGCGTGAAGTCCGCTATGGAGATGCGGGCTGTCAAGGTGGACGGCGCATTCGGAGAGACTTGGGCGCCCTACAACGGCGCCGTAGCGTTTGATGTTGTCGATGTATCACTGCCCGGCAACAGTGAATTGCCGGTGGAGTTTCGCCGGAGCATGCCTATCCGTGAACGTCGCTTCTGGCATCCGAACGAAGCCAGGATGATGGATGAGTTCGGCGGAATGGACGACTGGAACGTCGATCTGCCGATGATCTATGGCATGTTCTCCCAGAGTCTCGGGTGGCAGACGGCCGACGCCAATCCCTATGCGCGCTGCAGTGCACCTCTGGCGCCGAAAAGCAGCTCTACCTTTCACAAGGCATCTGACTTCTGGAAAGGGTACCAACTAAGAATTCCAGGGGACTCCACCAAAACCCTGCTGGACATTCGCGCGACGACAGGCCTGGTTCGCCCTGAAACCGGCCGTGCTTACTCCTTGGGGACAAAAGACTTCTGGATGGTGTCCTGTCTTCCCGCCACGAAGAACGGTTATCCCGGTGAGGGCTTCCTTGTTGAATCCCCCAGTGGCCTGCGCTATTACATGGACTGGGTCATCACGAAGGCGGCGAGCGGGTCTACAACCTATACCGCAGGTCGCTCGGCCGCAGTTACCCAAAGCCACCCCATGGCACGCTCGCTGGTCTACTTCACCACTAGCCGCATCGAGGATCGCTTCGGCAACTACGTCAACTTCAACTATGACGGCGCAAGGCTCACTCGGATTGAATCCAACGACGGTCGCTGGATCAATGTAGGTTACTCAGGCAACCGGGTCGCGACAGTAGATTCCGCACTGGGGAGATGGACCTACGGATACAGCGCGAGTGGAATGCTGTCCAAAGTTAGTTTGCCTGATGGCAGTGCGTGGAGCTATCAAGGGGCCGGGGCGCTGGAGTCGATTACCGAGAGCTTCGAGTATTCCGATGCGGGTCCCCCCACGTGTGCGAACGTGCCCTACATACATGGACTGGACTACGCTTATACGGTAAGAAATCCAGCAGGTGCCACTGCGAAGTTCGATTTCAGTTTTGTTGGGCTGTCGCGCAGCAACGTCCCAAAGATGTGCAATAAGCCTTCCTACGTACTCGAGTACTGGGTCATACCCCCGACCGAGTATTCGTACGCGTTGATCAAGAAGACCGTGGAGGGCGCTGGTCTGGGGTCGCTTGTGTGGCAGTACGGATATGCGTCTGGGAGCCAAGTCTGGGAAGAGCAATGCGCGTCACTGCCGACGGCGTGTGCACTGCCTCGCGTCACAAACGTTGTGCATCCCGACGGCCGTCAAGAGGTGTATGAACACGGCAACATGTACAACGTCAACGACGGGCTGCTGCTTAAACAGCGGTGGAGCAATGCCAATGGCACTGTCCGTGAGTTGAGTAACGAGTATCAACTTGATGCAACTGGCCAGGCTTTCCCAGAGAAGATCGGGTCAAGCCGAATTGCGTACACCAGCCTCGCTTCTATCGAGCGGCTTCAGCCGCTGAAGAAGAAGGTCATTGCCGAGAGCGGCGATCAGTATGCTCGAGAGATCCTTGCGTTCGATGCCTTGGCACGTCCGCTGACGACCCGGGTAAGCAGTCCTTGGTACGCCAGGGTTGATACGTTGCAGTTCGCAGATTCGCTTGGTCTCTGGGTATTGGGCCAGATTGCGCGTTCCACAAACGACGAAACGGGTTTGGTGGAGGCAAGCGCGGTCTATGACAGCCGTGCACTGCCGGCCGCGCAGTGGTCTTTCGGAAATCTGCAGCAGGAGTTCACTTACCATCCGGATGGCAATGTAGCCAGTGTCAAGGATGCCAACGGCAACGTCACCAAGCTCGAGCAGTGGATGCGAGGCATTCCACGTTGGATACGGTTCGCAGATGGCACAATGAAGACGTTCGCCGTCAATGACGCGGGTTGGATCACAGCGGCGTCGGACGAGAACGGATACATTACGCAGTACGACTACGACGCGATGGGGCGCGTGAAGCGGATCGACTACCCGGCAGATGACGCTGTCGCGTGGAACAGCACCACTCAGGCCTTTGAGTTCATGCAGGTCAATGAATTTGGCGTTCCTCCAGGCCACTGGCGGCAGACCGTAGCGACCGGAAATGCAAGAAAAGTCACCTACTTCGATGCCTTGCTGCGGCCTGTATTGAGCCAGGAATATGATGCGGCCGACCAGGTGGGTACCCAGCGGCTGCAGATGTTCACCCATGATGCTGATGGTCGCCAGACCTTCTCGTCCTACCCGGTCAGTGATTTCCCAGTGCCGTGGAAAGGCACTTGGAGCAGCTACGACGCGGTTGGACGTCCTACTTCCGTCGCACAGGACAGTGAACTCGGGCTACTGGTAAGCACGACGCAGTATCTGTCCGGCGGCCAGGTCGTCAGCACCAATCCGCGCGGGCAATCGACGGTAGGTACGTTCCAGTCCCTGTCTGAACCGTCCTATGACAGGCCGATGGCGATCCGATCGCCGGAAGGCGTTGTTACTGAGTTCCATCGTGATGTGTTTGGAAAGCCCTTGACCATCACCCGTCGTAGTTCCGACGGTGGTCAAGCAGTCTCGCGACAGTATGTGTATTCGACGAATCAGCGACTCTGCAAAACAGTGGAGCCGGAAACCGGTACCACGCTGATGGATTATGACGCCGCCGGCAACCTCGTCTGGTCTGTGGCCGGGCTTGATTACCCGAATCTGGCGGTTTGCAACAGCGAGGCCATCGTCGCCAGCGGTCGCGCTGCATGGCGTGGGTACGACGTGCGCAACCGACCCGTACACCTTCGATTCCCTGACAACAACGGCAATACCGACTGGGTCTACACGCCCGACGGTCTGCCATCTCTCCTCACGGTGTGGAACGATGAAGGAACGACTTCGGCGTTCAGCTACTACACCTACAACAAACGGCGCCTCCTGAGCGTCGAGACGTCTGGCCAGATGGGATGGTACGAGTGGCCCATCGCGTACAGCTACAACGCCAATGGTCACCTGGCAGGCCAGGTCTGGCCCAGCGGACTGACAGTGGACTACGCACCTGATGCGTTGGGCCAGGCCACGCGCGTGGGTGCTTTCGCCAGCGGTGTGCGCTACTACGCCAACGGTGGCATCAAGCAGTTCACTTATGGCAACGGCATCGTGCATTCGATGCAGCAGAATGAGCGCCAATTGCCGGCGCGCACCACTGACAGCGGTGTGCTCGATTTCGACACCCGCTTCGACCCGAATGGCAACGTCAGCGACATCTTCGACCTTGCGCTGGGTCCGTTCTACAACCGGCACATGTCCTACGACGGACTTGATCGCTTGGTTGCGGCGGGCTCAAACAACTTCGGTGGAGATTATTGGCATCGCTTTACCTACGATGCGCTCGACAATCTGAAGAGCTGGACGCTGCCGGGTGTGAAGGATCACCATTACTGGTACGACGCCCGCAACCAGCTCACCAATGTACGCGACGGGGCAGGCAATACCGTCATTGGGCTCACCTACGACGTCCAGGGCAACCTTCGGGCCAAGAATGGCGTCACCCACAACTTCGATCTGGGGAACCGGCTGCGCGGAGTGGTTGGTAGCGAAACCTATCGCTATGACGCGTTGGGGCGTCGCATTCTTGCCTACTCGCCCACGGCGGGGAACGTGCTTTCCCACTACGCCCAAGATGGTCGCCTGGTATTCCAGAGCGATGGGCGCAAAGGCGTCGGCCGGGAGTTCGTGCATCTCGCAGGAAGCCTGATCGCGCAGCGTGAGTACAACGCTGCAGGCGCAACGATCTCGTATCTGCACACTGACGCACTGGGAAGCCCGGTGGCAAGTACCAATCAGGCGGGTGCTGTCGTCGAGCGGACGCACTACGAGCCTTATGGCGCGCCGATCGGGAAGGTGGTGGACGGGCCGGGGTATACCGGGCACATCATGGACGGGGCTACCGGGCTGAGCTACATGCAGCAGCGGTACTACGATCCGCAGTTAGGGGTGTTCCTGAGTGTTGATCCGGTCACTGCCTACAGCAACGGCGATGCGCGGTATTTCAACCGGTATTGGTACGGGGCCGGGAATCCCTACAAGTTCCTTGATCCGGACGGTCGAGAGATCGTCTACGCCGGAACGAAACAGGAAAAGAAAGAAAGTAAAAGCCTGGTTCGCGATATAAGGAGGAGCGGGCCTCTAGGGAGGGCGTTTATCAGCGACTTGAGAGAGAGTCAGCAGGAGATTTTGGTATCGCAAGGAGCGTCTGTGACATTGGCGGACGGAACTATGGTGCTGTTGAGCAATACGGACGGGGGCGTTACTATTCCCGCGAGCGAAAGCGTGAGTGGAAAGATTGAGGTTGTTTTTGATAAGAATAACCTTGCTGATTACCCCGCTACTGATGGGACTTCGGCCACTGAGACTCCTGCAGGATTGGTGTTGCATGAGCTTGGTCACGGCACGTTGCTCATGAGAGAGGATGCTTCGCATGCTACACCTGGGCCAGCCGCAGAGTCGGCAGTCAGAGTCCTCACCAATCCCATCCGAGAAGAGATGGAGCTAGCGCCGGAGAAGTGAGATGAGTAGGTTGGCATTTACGGAGTTGGCTATTCTGTTTTTTGCGATTTGCGCACCGGCTTGTGTTCCGCAAGCCTTCGGAGCAGAAGGGTATGCTGGATCGGCAGAAGTCTCGACGGCGGAAACTCCTGTTGTCAACGTAAGCCTGCGCGCCAGCGTCGGCGATTCTCCTGCCAAGGTGGTTGTGGAGGTCTCCAACTTCTCCGGATCCACGCTGTGGTTTCCGCTTCAAGTGGCGCCGACCTATAGGGCTAACAGACAATCACGTGTTCTGGAAATCTGGTTTGGTTATTTCGAAGAAGTCTACGCACGGCTGACAGGCCACTATATGTTGCCTGCTATGCATCCTGTGCAGCCGGGAGAGAAGTTCGTATTTGAACTCGCTTCGCCTTCGTTGATAGAGGGTGTTCTAGAGGCCAAGAAGATAAGGGTTAAAGCCCGAGTTGCCACGATGGCGCTCAAAAGTAGTCGAATTCGAAATGAGCAGCCTCTTGATGACTACATCAGTAATTCGATCGTATTCGACTCCGAAGGATCAGATTGACGAAGTGGCATGGTCGATCCTCAGGATCCCAACTAGCTGTTTGCAGCCAACGGGGTCAGGTTCACTTCTTGATCGCCCATGAAGTACAGGGCCCGCATCTGCGGGCCTCGTCGTTGTTGGGGATGTGATCGCAGCGGTGATCGCCCGGCCTGCGCGAGCAGCGAGTCGAGGACTTCACTGACGACGCGCTGCCGCGCCCTGGGCAACGGAGCAGATTGCCTACGCGCTCAAGCAGGTCGAGCTTGGGATCGCGTCGGTGACGTGTGCCGCAAGATGGGCATCGGCACTTCTTGATCGTGTACGAGTGGTCGGTGTTACATCCTCAACGCTTGCCTGCGCTTTCATAGTGAGCCACACCCTGTTCCACAAAGCGCTGCACTTCCTGCAGCAGAGCCGGGTCCAGAGGATCGAAGCTGAAGCAGGGCAGTTCAATCGGCATCGGTATGCGAACGGAAATCCGTACACGTTCACGTATTCGGATGGGCGACAAGCATCAGAGCGCTTTGTCGAGCAGCATCGCACGCACATGGAGGCCGGTAACGGTGCTGTGTATGAGCCAGTGCGACCAGTTGCAATTGCCGTCACGGCGGCAATGGCAGCTCCTGTTCTTGTGGAGGTGGGCATGGCTGCCATGGCTAGTCCGGGAGCTGTGTCAGCCGCTACAAGCATTGCTGCAGATATCGCAGGCGTTACAGGCGTAGGTGGAGCAGGCGTGGCAGTGTCAAGAGCTTTGAGCGCTGAAGGGAGGGCGCTTGTGAACTCTCGACCGGTGGGAAAGCGCACTTGAGGCTGATGCGGGGCACAATTCAGCAAGCTTCATGCGCGATACCGCGGCGGAAAAGGGGTGGCCACACTCCGCTGACCGGAAATGACGGTGTTGTCAGAACGCTGACCCAGATGCCAGGGGAGCTCAATGGAAAAGCCGGTCGATGTGAGTACATCGTTGAGAAGTCAGGCGATTTGACACATCAACGATTTGCGGAAGGTGGCAGTATGAATGGAATGCCGAACAAGAAGTGACTATGACCATGAGAAGCTATGAGTGGATTCGGACTTCCGGGTCATGGACTCTGGCCGAGTTGGCGTGGGGTTTGGATCGAAATCTGATTGATCTTGATGCTCTGAAGCAATGCGAACTGGAGCAGGCTGCGTTTGAAGGGCGGTTGGACCTGGCGGGCCTGGTACGTCACTTGGCGAGAATTGCCCCTGAAGAGAGAGGAGCGGAGGCTCTACGACTCACCGTTCAGGACGGAGATATGGATCACGACAGCATTTCATGGAAGTGGCTTATCGCAGTTCTCACGGATCTCTATGCCAACCGCAATGAAGTTGATGATCCGCTCGGCGAGGTTGAGCGGATATATGCGGATTTTTACTATCCGGAGCGCATGGAGAGCTTCGTCAGATACATGCCCGCCACTGATGGATACGCTCCCGCTGAGCACTCCCTTGATCAAAATGTTGAACGTCTCTTCGAAAACTGGAAGAGATTCCTGGACTCCGCGGGCTGAAAAGGAACTATGACGCGTCGGGGCGTCGCATTCTTGCCTACTCGCCCGCGGCGGGGAACGAGCTTTCCCACTACGCGCAAGATGGTCGCCTGGTGTTCCAGAGCGATGGGCGCAAGGGTGTCGGCCGGGAGTTCGTGCATGTCGCAGGGAGCCTGATAGCGCAGCGTGAGTACAACGCTGCAGGCGCAACGATTTCGTATCTGCACACTGACGCGCTGGGAAGCCCGGTATCAAGTACGAACCAGGCGGGTGTGGTGGTCGAGCGGACGCACTACGAGCCTTATGGTGCGCCGATCGGCAAGGTGGTGGACGGGCCGGGGTATGCCGGGCATATGATGGACGGGTTTACTGGGTTAAGCTGCATGCAGCAGCGCTACTACGATCCGGTGCTGGGGGTGTTCCTCAGCGTTGATCCGGTGACGGCGTATAGCAGTCCGATCACGCAGTTCCATAGGTACCGGTACGCAAACAACAACCCTTACAAGTTTGTCGATCCGGATGGGAACAAGGGCAAGGTGGCTTGGCTTGTTGAACTCGGAACGAACCAGATGTGTAAATTGGCTCGCTTGACTCAGGAACAAGCGGTTCAAGCTAGAAGGGCTGAGCAGAATGTCGTAGCCGATCGCAGGCAGGTTGCCAGCCAAATTGAAACAGCAGCGCATGGTAGAGATGGTCAGCTAAAGCATGCTGGTCATGAGCTAAAAGATGGTGGAAAGGGATTGCCGCATTATCAGACGGATGGGGCCAAAGGCCACTCTTTCTGGGGTAAGTTGAGTGTCGGGATACTCGCGGCAGCGGCGGGGCTTGATCAGGTTGCAGAAGCCGCAGACGTGTTTGATCCCTCCGTCTCACTGACCTCTGGTTCTGGTGATTTGGTGAATCATGAAAGAACCTGGTTTGGGGCCTACAAGCAGATTGATCCGAATGGTCCAAATTTCTACGAAGCAGATCGCATGAGAGCTGATGGATTCCAAGGCGTTTTTCGTGTCGAGGGTAGGCTTGATTCGAAGCGTCTTGACGAAGAGTTGAAAGGAAAATAGGCGCGCAATGGTTTCTTATCAGGTGATGGTGGAAGGAGTCTTCATTCGTTCTCCGGTGCTTGATAAGAGACTGGGGGGCTTTCAGACGACGTTCTTCCTTCGTGCCAACAATGCATCCAATGCGGCGCATCGAGTGCGCGAGTTGTTAGTAGCTCGTATGAGTCGCCATGATGTTAGTGACGAAGAAAATGGCGTGTTAAAGAGTTACTTTTGGGTGCACGACATATGGGAGGTCACTGAAGAGCGGCTTCTTCAAGCGAAACTGAAGGATGCCGGCTTTACCTTCTTTTTCATTCGCTGGTATGAAAAGCCCTTCTTGGCGTTGAGGCGTGTCTACTTCGATAAATTCAGGCCGTGGCTGCTAGTTCCGTTGCCTAGTGGAAATTTTGGATCTACTTCCTAACCTTAGAAAAACACAAGGCCCGCAATGCGGGCCTTGTCGTTGCTGCAGTTGAGGGAGACTTAACGCCCTGCCTGTGCCAACAGCGAGTCGAGCACTTCGCTCACCATCTTCTGCTTGGCCTT
Source organism: Stenotrophomonas sp. LGBM10 (assembly GCF_046736075.1). Lineage (GTDB taxonomy): Bacteria > Pseudomonadota > Gammaproteobacteria > Xanthomonadales > Xanthomonadaceae > Stenotrophomonas. Next base: position 693,267 of record NZ_CP177163.1, on the reverse strand, counting down.
CGGTAGCTGACTGATCCGCTCCAACTGCTGTTGCAGCTTCGGTGCCGGCCCGCGCTTGCCGGCCGGTCGCCGCCCCGGCACTCCGATCAGTTCCTCCACTGTCACTGCCAGTCCGGTCGCCAGCGCCGCCAGCAACGACACCGGCACGCGCCTGCGCCCGATCTCGAACGAGGCGATCTGCTGCTGGCTCACGCCGATCAGCTCGCCCAACTGCGCCTGCGTCAGCCCCTGGTCGTGGCGCAGTTCGGCCATGCGTGCGCCTAGCTCGCGGAAGAAGGCTTTCTCGTCTGGTGTCATGGCAGCGCTGTGTCGTGCTTCTACGGTGCCCATACGCTAACCCCAGTTTGACGGTTCGGCGTCGATGATACGTTGATATGGCGTAATCGTTTGAGCTGAATATTCCCATCTTTCGGGTGCTTCCCGGTGTCGGCGTCACCGGGTTCCGCTGCGGATGCGGCGCTGTCGATGCCGTTGTCGGGTGCCCTCCCTGTCAGCGGTTCTGTGGAAATTGCCGGCGAGGACGATGTGCGCTTCAATCGCGGCCCGCGCGCCTATCGCGTGCGCGGCCTGTCGCGGAACCTCTCCGCCGAGACCTTGAAGATCACCCTGCGGGTGTCGTCCGGCGAACGGCTGCATCTGGATACGCTCGATCTGACCTGGCCCGCGCCCGTGCGTCGTTCGCCAAGGCGGCCGCGCTGGAACTGGGCGTGGCCGAGTCGGTCATCGCCGGCGACCTGTCGGCATTGGTGCTGGCCCTGGAACCGCTACAGGAGCAGGCCATCCGTGGCGCACTGGCTCCGGATGTCTCCGCCGATGCGCCGCTGTTGACCGAGGACGAGGAAGCGGCTGGGCTGGCCCTGCTGCGCGATCCCACCTTGCCTGATCGCATCGTGGCGGACGTGGAAGCCGTCGGCGTAGTGGGCGAGAACGTCAATGCCTTGGTCGGCTATTTGGCGATGACCTCGCGCTTGCTGGACAAGCCGCTGGCCGTGCTGATCCAGTCCACGTCCGCCGCAGGCAAATCGACACTCATGGATGCGCTGCTGTCGCTGATGCCCGAGCGCCAGCGTGTCCACTACTCGGCCATGACCGGACAATCGCTGTTCTATCTCGGTGAGGGCGACCTGCGGCACAAGATTCTTGCCATTGCCGAAGAGGAAGGGGTCAGGCAGGCCGCCTATGCCTTGAAGCTGTTGCAGTCGCAGGGCGAGTTGACCATCGCCTCGGCCGGCAAAGACCCGGCCACCGGCAAGCTGGTCACTGCCGACTACCGAGTGGAAGGCCCGGTGATGCTGTGCCTGACCACCACGGCCATCGACATCGACGAGGAATTGCTCAACCGCTGCCTCGTGCTAACGATCAATGAGACGTCGGAGCAGACGGCAGCGATCCAGCAGCGCCAGCGGCAGGCGCGCACGTTGGCGGGGTTGCAGTCGAAGGTGCGCGGCGACCACGTGCTGGCCGCCCACCGGGCCGCACAGACCCTGTTGCGACCGCTGGCGGTGGTGAATCCCTATGCCGAGTCCCTGACCTTCGCCTCGGATCGCGTACGGCTGCGCCGCGATCATGTGAAGTACCTGGCCCTGATCGACGCCATCGCCCTGCTGCACCAGTACCAGCGACCCGTGCGGACGCTGGAGGTCGAGGGGCAGGCGGTCGAGTATGTCGAAGTCACCCGCGAGGATATCGTGCTGGCGAACCGGCTTGCGCACGCGGTGTTGGGGCGGTCGTTAGACGAGCTGCCGCCGCAGACCCGGCGTGTGCTGTCGGCGCTCGATGGCTGGGTGGTCGAGCGGGCCGGGGTGCAGGGCATCGAGCGGGCAGAGGTGCGCTTCACCCGCCGCGACGTGCGCGGGCCGCTGGGGCTGTCGGACACGCAGCTGCGTGTCCACCTGGATCGGCTGGTGCAACTGGACTACGTGGCCGTCCACGGCGGCAGGCCGGGCCAGCGCTTCGCGTACAGTCTGCTGTTCGACGGCGATACGGACAGCGACGCCCCGCAGTTGATGGGGCTGGGTGTGTCGGAGGGGGAGCAATCCGAACCCGTCACCGGCAAAACCTCGCGGGGCAAATCGACAACCTCGCGGGGTGCGACCCCCAACCTCGCGGGGGCTGCACTGCCCGGTCGCGGTGGGGATGCGGCCCATGCGCGGGGCGGCAAAACGGCCAAGAAATCCAAGCCGGACAAGGCGTTGCGGTCCACGGCCGAGGAAAGGGTCTCGAATGCACGTCCACGGGCCGGCAAGGCTGCGCACCTGAACGGCCACGCGGCGGGCCGCTGACGTGGCCGGCCCGCGTACCGAACGCTTGAACCTGCTGCTCGCTCCCTCGCCCCCGGACAGCCTGTCGGCGTGGATACGGCGCTATCTGGAGGCCCTGCGCGTCCAGCACCGCAGCCAGGCCGACCAGCGCACTCGGCGCAGCCGGCTGGCCCTGTTCCATAGCTGGTGCGTCGAACGCGGCATAGAGCGCCCTCTGGATGTCACGCATCGCCACGTCGAGCAATTCCAGGGCTACCTGTTCCGGTATCGCAAGGCCAACGGCCAGCCAATGGCGTTGAACGGCCAGATCGTGGCGCTCTATACGCTGGAGATGTTCTTCCGCTGGCTGGTGCGGCAAGGCGTGATGCAGTCCAATCCTGCTGCCGATCTGGAATTGCCCAAGCGCACGAACGATCTGCGCGAGCCGCTGACACTGGAGGAAGTCGAAGCTGTCTTGGCCTTACCCGACATCGCCGATCCCCGCGGCCTGCGGGATCGGGCCGTTCTCGAACTGTTCTATGCCACTGGCATTCGCAGGGCCGAACTGGTAGGGCTGCACATGAGCGATGTGGAGCCCTTGCACGGCACGCTGCACGTGCGGCTCGGCAAGGGCCGCAAAGATCGCTTCGTGCCGCTGGGCGAACGGGCACTGGCGTGGATACAGAAGTACCAGCGCGAAGCCAGGCCGCTATTGCTCAAGCAGTCGGAGGAAAAGCACCTGTTCCTCAACTGCGGCGGTCAGCCGTTATCCAATGACGCACTGTCATGGCGGGTGCGCCACTACTTCCAGCAGGCTGGCATCACTAAGCGCGGCGCGTGTCACCTGTTCCGGCACACGATGGCCACCGCCATGCTCGACAACGGGGCCGACATTCGGCACGTGCAGGAGATGCTGGGGCACACCCAGATCAGCACCACCCAGCGCTATACGCATGTCTCCATTGCCCGCCTGAAAGCGGTTCACGCGGCCACCCATCCGGCGGCGCGGCTGCTGCGGGAGCCAGGCGAGGAGTAAGCGGCTATTCCAATCCGGATGCCTTGGGTATGTCAGTCTCTCGACTGATGTATGGATGACGCATTCCTTCGATTCGCCTGGTACTAGAGCGGTAATAACTCAACCTGTGAGATTTCAAGGGGTTAGGTTGTGCTTCTAGTACCTGTCTAGTACCGCTCCAAGGCGGTCAAGGCGAAAACATCAGCAAAGTCAGCCACTTGCACACCCGGCAGGGTGCGTATGGTGTATGGGCTTCGCGGGGGTTAAGGACGTGGCGGAAAATCGGGCCCGCTTTGGGGTGTTCAATTCGCTGCAATGCAGAAGGTCAATTCTTCACTCAATACAGGAGTCAACGTGGACAGATTGCCGAAGCCGGCGACGCTGGAGGAAATGAAAGAGCGTATCCAGGACTTGGAAAGCGTATTTGCCGCCGATGGCTGGGAAGGCGTACAGCGGCCGGATGCGGAACGGCAGGCGCTGTATCGATTTGCCATTGGTGAGGTATCGATTCTGGAAATTCGAGAGCCGAGAGAATCGCGTGCGGTTTAACCGAAGTCGGAAGCTGTCCACGCGTTGTCCACAACCGGCGCGCGGCGCCGTCCCGGCGTGTATGGGGATGGTCTATCCATCCCCTGCGCCGGGTGTGTTGTGGGCAACGGGTGGGCAGCGTTCTTGACGCAATAGCGATGGTGGCCGAAAGTCGCTTCAAGGGCTTCGGCGATAACGGTAGGGGGTGCATCAAGGCGAGTTGACGACGCTAGGCCGCATGCCCTCTAGGGTTGATCGCAGCAACAGGCGGAACCCTCGTCGGGTCAGAGTGTTCAGCGCTACTACGATCCAGGCATTGGGGCGATGCTGAGTGTCGATCCGGTGACTGCTTATCAGAAACCGATCACAAACTTCTGCCGATATTGCTACGCGCGGAACAATCCGTATAAGTTCGTTGATCCCGATGGCCGTGATGTGGAAGTGGCGTTGCGCTCCTTTATGATCGGCAAAGCCCCCATTCAAGGGGACTATAGCCATCAGTATGTTTATCTTCGCGACACAGACTCTGGTGCTGAAATGATTTCTCGAGCTGGCCCCAGTGCGGCGTACCCAGGAGGGGTTAGTGCGGTCGTATCACGTTCGCCGGTTCAGGATGCGGGCGGTCAGGGCAACGTTACATTGGTTACTGCGCTTGGGCCTGCTGCGGAAAGCACTGATGCTGATCCAAGTACTGGCAGGCCCTTGGGCTCAACCGTTGAAGGGTCTCAGGTCACGATACCGGGCAACATCGAGCAAGCAGCTGCGAAGCTGCAGACCTTTAACAACAAGGTGGATGGGGCAAAGATCGATTACAAGCCACTGTCCACGAACTCAAATGCTTATGCTGGTACAGCGTATACAGAGTTGACTGGCAAGCCTGCTCCAAGCTCAAGTGATCTGCCTGGGTCTGATGTCAGCTTAAAGAAGTAACTGGAACCCTGATGACGTAGTTAGTAGTGGAGTATTTGTGAAATCAATTGTCTTCCGATGCCTGTATTCGATGACCTTAGTCCTTTTGAATTCGGCTGGCTGCACTGCCGGTGACGTCACGATGGAGGAAACATCCGTGAGCGAAGAGGCAGGCATTGTGGCAGGGTATTCTGAGCCAACCTTTACAGAGCATTTCAATGTGAAGCTCCACTTGCCCGTGCCAGAGGCGGAGTTTCGATTGTTGTTGGAGGGAAATGGCATTGACTTCCGGGTCATTGATTCGTCAAACAAGAATGAGATCCTGCCATTGCCGAGGCACCGAAAAGACGTTGATTCCACTGCGTTCCAGAAGATGTATGAAATCTATGGTGGCGTTGATGCGCATCGACGCATAGGTAAGCAGTTTCGCGCGTACGTGGATTCAAATGGCATGGTTGTTTACATAGAAAATGCATTCTCTTACACGGGAACATGAGCATGGTTCATCGTGGAACCGTGTGGTTCGATGAACGGGCTTGATGTTGCGATCAAAGGAGACGGAGGCATTAAGCCCACGCCATGAAGCACAAGGCCCGCAGTGCGGGCCTTGTCATGGTTGGCATTGTGATCGTGCTCAGCGTCCGGCCTGTGCGAGCAACGAGTCCAGCACCTCGCTCACCATCTTCTGCTTGGCCTTTGGCAGCTGACTGATCCGCTCCAACTGCTGTTGCAGCTTTGGTGCCGGCCCGCGCTTGCCCGCAGGACGCAGCCCCGGCGCTCCGATCAGCTCCTCCACCGTCACCGCCAGCCCGGTCGCCGGCGCCGCCAGCAGCGATACCGGGACGCGCCTGCGTCCGATCTCGAACGAACCCATATCGTTCTACCGATCCGGACGGGCGACAAAGTGCCGGTAATAGTGAGCCTTTCCACGAAGACTACAGGCCGGCGCTACCGCAGTTGGCCTCTGGTGTTGGCCGATGCCTGATACACGCGCATTTGCATAGGCCGGGCGCGCCGAGGGTGTCGGACAGATCGTCTACGTCACCGAGTAGCGAGCCGTGTCGCTCGGCATAGAGGGCACGGGTGCATTGATGCGTATGCAGCTGCTCACGTATCACCCTGCGGAGAATGCTCGACGATGGGGCACAAGGCCTGCATTACGGGCCTTGTCGCTCAGAGACGGTCGCGCCCAAACGCGAATGGTCCAGTCCCTCAGAGCTTGCCGGCGTTCTCGTAGCGCGCCACACCCTGTTCCACAAGGTGCTGCAGTTCCTGCAGCAGGGCCGGGTCCAGAGCATCGAAGTTGAAGCAGGACTTTCCCTGCATGCGCTTCTTCAGCGCGGGGCTGATATCACTCAGCAGCTCGGGGAAATCGTAGACCGGCATGAAGTGAACGACATGCTTGCGGCCAGAGACCTTCACCGCCCCAAAGAACTGCGCCTTGCCCTTGGCGTCGAGGTGTTGGCAGTTTGCGTAGAAGTGGCCGTCTTCATCGTGCACGACGTCAAGCCTGCTCCGGTAGGGAATCATAAGACTCCGCAGCGCAGCGAACAGGGTGGGCTGCGTCTCCGCTGCGGTGCTGTTCGTACTGGCGGCGGATTGGCGTGGCGTCTTCATGAGGTCTGCCCGGAAGGAAGCACGATGGCGGAAGGGTGCGGCGTCCTTGCGGTTTCAGGCTAGCACGCGGGTATTGGACGATGGTCGGCTCTGGTAGGCAAGCGCCGGGCCACGCTGACGACAGGGCAGGTATGGCGATCGGTGCTGAAGAAAAAACGCCGTGTGAGCATGCGTTTTACGACCTCTTCACGCCGTCTCCACGTCTTCCAACCAGAACTGAAAGCCTCTCGTGGCGCCAACAAAAAGGCAGCTATATTCCAGTCTCCCCAGACAAAGGAGGGACTGCAATGACCATGACCAAGCATCACCTGACGCTCGCCCGTACGCTCGGCGTGGCGATCATCGCCACCGTCGGCCTTGGCGGCTGCGCCACCTATAAAGACGAATTCGCCTCGATCAACTCACGCCTCGACCAGCTTGATGTGAAGGTGCAGGGCGCTGCCCAGAGCGCCGAGTCCGCCAACCAGTCCGCGCAGCAGGCCAACCAACGTCTGGATCAGATCGAAGGCCGCGTCCAGCAGCTCGAAAAGGCGCCCCGTCGCCAGCCACGCGGCTGATCGCGCCTGCACACCTGGTGTGCAGGGTATGAAGTGGAACCGGTGGCCGTTGTTGGCCACTGGTTTCGTTTAAGCCCATCGTTCCATCCGAAGGAATCGTCCCATCGTTATGTACTCACACGCAGCACGACGTGCCGTCTCTGGTGCGCTCGCCGTGGCGCTGGCTTTTGCAGGTGCCGGCGTTGCCAGCGCCAAGGATGCCGCCCCGCAACCGGTCGCCGCCGTCGATGAACTGCCGAAAGGCCAGGACGTCTCCGACACCGTGATCGAGCTCGCGGGGTGGATTGTCGCCACCAAGGACAGCCAGGGCTATCCGTTCGCCATCATGGACAAGGCCGCAGCACAGATCCTGGTGTTCGATGGTGAGGGCCGGCTGCGCGGCGCGGCGCCGGGGCTGTTCGGCTCGGCGACCGGGGACCATACCGCCCCCGGTGTCGCCGGGCTGGCGCTGCGCGAAATTCCGGGTCGGGACCGCACTACGCCGGCAGGCCGCTTCGTAGGCGGTTACGGCCCGTCGATCGACGCCGGCCGCGTCCTGTGGGTGGATTACGAGTCCGCCGTCTCCATCCATCCCACCGCGACCGGCGTCCCGGCCGAGAAGCGGGTGGAGCGCCTTGCGTCCGCCTCGCCGGACGACAACCGCGTCACGCATGGCTGCATCAACGTCTCGCCCGGGTTCTACGAGCAGATCATCAGCACCACGTTCCAGCGCGGCGGGGTGTTCTACATCCTCCCGGATGCCGACCCGATCGAGAAGACGTTCCCCGCGTTCGCGAAGAGTCGCGCGGCATCGCAGGACGAAGACGGAAAGCGCACGCGCTCCGCTCGCAGGTAAACAGACGCGTCACCACTGAAGCAGGCGGGGTGGGTGAGGGTTACTTGCGATCTCCAGGACATGCGTCGGGTTGGCAGGCCAGCGCCTCCCACACCCGGCCGCGCCGCTGTGCCGGGGTTGTCACCGCTTCGACCGCTCCCGCACCAAGGCGATCCTGCAACTGCTGCAGATACAGGCTGCGCGGGATCACCACCTGTGACGGGTGCTCCACGATGCCGGCGGTCTCTTCGGGCTGGAACTTGCCCGGTACGGCATCCCCGATCTCTCCCACGCTCCAGTTCATCGCATGCGGCGGCGCCTGCAGCACGTAGTGCGCGCTGCCCGTGTTCCAGAACATCTGCTGCGCGCCGGCCCAGCCGTGGCCGGACCCGCTGCGACGCCGGTTCTGTGCCCGAAGCTGAGTGTCGCGGGTGTTGTCGTACAACGTGCCGGTGGCCCAGCGATGGTGCGGGCCGCTGTCGTTGGTGCCGTCCACGGCCAGGCAGTCCAGGAAAACGTTTGGCCCGGGGGTGAGCGCGCCGGTGACGACGCTGTGCCGGGCGTGCTCGGCATAACAGCGCTGGGTCAGGTTGAACGACGCGCTGCCTTCGTAGTTGTACGCGTAGCGGCGCATGCCCTCGGTCTGCCCATAGCGCGGGTCCAGATAAGCCAGATCCTGGAACGTGTTGAAGTGGGCGCCGTCGTGCGCGGTGATGCCGTGTGAGACATAGCGCAGCGTGACATTGCGCACCCATGAATCACGCACACCGTTGAAACGGATGGCCGTGTACGGTCCATTATCGGGCGTACCTGCAGCCGTGCCGGTGTCGGGGTTGCCTTCCAGACGCAGGTCCTCGATGCCGACCTCGCCGATGCGCTGCACAGCGACGCGGTACACCGTACCGCCGCCGAAGCGGCGCTCGATCGCATCCACCACCGGTGCGTCCAGCACCAGCGCGTCGCGATCCACGGCGGCCACCACGCGCGCGTAGTCCATCGCGAAGCCGTCGGGCGTCCAGCCATAGCGGGCGGTATCGATTCCGTCGGCACCCAGCCAGGCGGCATTGGGCGTGCGACGCAGAATGAGGGTGTCGCCCACGCGATACTCGGCGGTGGAGGCCAGCGGCACCCGCATTGCCCCCACCGGCACGAACGCGGCGCTGATGGTGGACGACGGCAGGCCGGCAGTGTCCACCAGCCGGGAGGGCTCGCGGTTGCCCACCTCGATGATCCGACCCTGCCGGCCGGTGTAGGTCGAACGGATGATCGTGCCGTTGCTGCCGCGCCCTTCACCGCGCAGCACAACGCCGCCGCTGCGGATGACCAGCCCGTTCGAGACGGTGTAGCGCCCGCGCGTGAGCAGGACGACGCCGCGCATGCCGTGCGCATCGGGCGTGCGCGCACTCACCGTGTCGATGGCCTGCTGGATGCGCGCGTGGTCGTCGCCGCCAGCGGAGGGAGCAAGCACCACGCGGACGGGGAGCGAGGCGGGCGCAGGCAGCGCTACGCCACCGCCGCGGTAGCCGGCGCGCGAGAAGTCCGGAACGATATGCCGGGCCTGCGTGCCGCCGCGCTCGCGGTACATGCCGTAGCGCAATCGGCCATTGCTGCCTGGTGCGACCAGCGGCGCGTCTGCGGCCGTATCGATTGGATGGGTGAAGAACGCGGCGGAGCCGGGCCCATCCGCGGCGTGCAGCACCGTGGGCGCGCACGCAGCGAAGGCGATCAAGGCAAGCGCGGCGATTCTGCGGGACGGCGGCAACGGGCGCATTCGGGTGGTTTCATCCGTGAACGGGCAGGTGCTGATGGTAGCAATGCACTGCGGGGTGCCGGCGGGCATCGCAGGACCGATAGTGCGTCGGCTTGCCAGCGGGGCCCGGCAGCCCCAGGATCGAACCTGTCGTTTCCACTCTGACGCAGGAGGAGGCCTGTCAGGCCCTTAACCCATATGGAAAGTGCTGATCGCATAACGCTTGATGATCTGTCAGATGTTCGCAAGGCCGTAGCGGTCATGCGCTCACGATCAATTCTTGCAGCCGCTGCGGGTGGACCCATCTTCAGTGCGCTTCTGGCCACGGCGTGGCTTTGGCTGCATCCGGGCGGGGTATCCGTGGCTGTCGTTCTAGCCGTTGTGAGCTATCTGCTGTTCGGCCTGCCGCTCCTCGTGCGCTGGATTCTGCACTGGCGCAGAATCCATCAGCGCCTCACGGACGTCGAGGTGCGGGTCAACGCAGGTGAAACGGTGTACGGGTCGGAGGTGCGGTTCCGCTAGCCCCGTGCCCGAATCGAGCCTGGCGCCGACCCCGGCGCTTGGGCCCGCTCATCCCCCCGCTTGTTGGACGGCCGCGGCCCTTCTATGATCGAGCCGCGTCAGGTAAGCGCCCGTCTACGCGGCTGTCTGGGCACGTCGTGCAAGTGGCTTCTGGGTCCATCCATTGGAAGGGTTTCGCTCATGGCTGCCGTCATCCGCGTTTTGATGGTCCTCTCCGTTGCTCTTCTGTCGGGCGCGTTGCTTCTGCCCCTGGAACGCCCCGTGCACGTGGAATTTTCATTGGATCAACCTCCTCCAATGTGGGTCTTCGGTGCGTTTGTGCTGCTGGTGGGCGTGGTAACTGGCGCCGCAGCATGGACAGGGCTCGTGCGGTTCAGGCGGTGGGGGCGTCTGCTCGCCATCGTTGCCTCTGCCCTGATCGTCCTGGCGGCAGGGCTGCTGGCACAATCGCCACTGATCGGGCAGGTGAGTGGCCTTGGCATCGCGCTGTTTGCTGCCGCTGCGTCAGCGTGGCTGTGCGGTGTCGCCCTGTCCTATCACCCGCTTGTTGCGTCACGCTTCCGGGCATGAGTGCTGTCAACCAATGCGTCGAAAGATCTTCCAGGATGTTGCCAACACGCTTTGCCACATGCTGGTCGGCTGGCGCATGGGCGATGACATTGATGTCCTTGCAGTGCTTCCGGATGGCACGCTCCTCGTTGATGTCCTCGCAGGCACCGCCGCCCACAGTGCAGCGGGAGCTGTCCACCTCCGTATCGCAGGCGAGTTGCAGGCATGGCTCCGCCATCGTCTGAACGTCATCCAGATTCCCGTTCAGGCGCTGTCGTCGGCACAGGTGTTGGCCGAGATCCGCACGGATCGCCTCGCTACCAACCGCAAACGGATCGTCTCGTTTGACGTCTCCGTGCGTTCGGTGATTTCCACCGACGAATGCCGTTACACCGGCAAGCTGCATGAGGTCCACCGCTGGCATTCGCGGGTGCCGACTACCTGCGGCGGGCCCGGGCAGGATGGCGCCCTGGCGTGAGCCCTGGCGCACAGTAGTCTGCTTCCGGGCGACATCCGGCCCGCGAGAGCGGTGCGAAACGCATCAGTGGTCTGGATTACCATCCATTCGGGCCGATCCGGTCCACAGGAACCCATCAGGGGGCGTCATGAAGCGCGTGGTTCTTGCAGTGATCACCAGTGCATTTCTAAGCGGGTGCGCCACCGTCGACCAGAACACCACGTTCGATGGCAGCGATGGCAACGCATTCGTCCTGGTTGCCACAGACAACGTGCCTGATCAGGGAGTGCGCAGCCACACCTTCGTGTTCAGCAGGGTCGACCTGCAGTCGTCGACCTTCCTGCCGGAGTGGTTCTCCATTACCTTCGACGGCGGAGCGGGCGCGTTCGTCGTCGACGAATTGAAGAAGCCAGAAGGCCTCGACACGACGCTGCGTTTCGGTGCGCGTTCCGTGGTGCCAGGCGACTACGCCTATGCGGCAAGGCGGGATCTGCAAGGCAACCTGCAGACGGAGCACTGCTACGCAGAAGGCGCGGGCGTGTTCCGTATCGTTGCGGGCAAGACCAATGTCATTTCGTTGGGGGATGTGCTCAACAACAAGGGCACCGATCCTGCAGTCGCACTGGATCAGGGCGCAAAGGTCCTGACGGCGTATCCGAAGATCAGCGCCCCGCTCGTGCAGGCGGGGCAGGTGGGATCGATCACCTTCCCGTCGGCGAAGTCGCAGGGGTGGCAGGGGTGCCTGAACCGGAACGTCACGGCTTTGAAGGTCATTTCGGCAGCGCCGTAGTTCATCGCTGTTGGTGAATTCATATGACCATGAGCACTGACGTTTTTCAGGATTTGGCGTTGTAATAGCGGCACGCGCGTGCGCTACACTGGCCCGCGGCGAGGGGAACTACGACCGCGATTTGAATCGCGGTTTTCAGGGGTATCTGTAACGCCGATTCATCCAAGGGGACACACCATATGCGTCTGAAGTCGATTGGGGCGGCATTGTCGCTCGCATGCCTGTGTGCGGCGTCCGCGTATGCGGAGACCGTTGTACCGCTCACTTTCGCGGATCGCCTGGCGCAGGCAGGCGCGCCACTCACCGTCCGGCCGGAGGGCTTCTCGGGTCCGGGCGCCGCCATTTTGTCGGACGCTGTAGATGCCAGCCGGTACGTCCTCATCGGCGAGAGCCACTTCTCGCGCGAGATCCCTGCGTTCACCACGAATGTCTGTCGATTGATGGCGCCCGGCGGCCTGACCGCTATGGCCGTCGAGACCGGCCCGGAGGCCACCGAAGCAGTCAACGCACGGATGAGAGCGCCGGACCGGGAGCAGCAGATCGCTGACTTCATCACCGCCTATCCCGACGTGATGGCGTTCCTCAACAGCCGCGCCGAAGGCCAGACGGTCGCCGATTGCGCCGCTGTCGCCGGGCCGGCGTTCAAGTTGTGGGGGTTGGATCAGGAGTTTCTCGGGGTAAGCGGTTATCTGTTCTCACAGATGCTGGCGTCCGGCCCAGGGCCGCTCGCCCGTGCCCAGATCGAGGCCTTGGCCGAACAGGAGCGGACCGCCGTGCAGGCCGCGCTCGCCTCCGGTTCGCCCACAGACCTGTTCCTGCTGAAGGCGACCGATGCGGCGCTAGATCCGGCAGGGGCCGCCATCGACCAGGACGGCGGCGACCGGGCTAAAGCGCTGTTCGCTGCCCTGCGCGAAACACGCGCCATCTATCAGGCCTCGCAGTCCGGTCGCGGCGATGCGAACGGGCGCAGGGCGCGGCTGATGAAGCGGACGCTCGCGGCCCATCTGGCCGAGGTGCCGCAGGCGCGCGTGCTGATGAAGTTCGGCGCCTATCACCTCTACAAGGGCTACAACCCACTCGGTCAGCGCGACGTGGGCAATTTCGTCGCCGAGCACGCCGACGGACAGAACGTGAAGGCTCTGAACCTGATCGTCGGCGGCGCGAGAGGGACGGGCGCCGGCTACAACGGGGTTGGACGCCCGATGAAGGTGTACGACTTCGATGCGACCACGGGCAAGGACAGCGACTGGCGCAAGGATGTGATGTTGGCCCGCCCCTCGGGCGCGGCACCGGACGACTGGATCCTGGTGGATCTGCGCCGTCTGCGCAGCAGGGATATGAAAGACCTGACGCCTGAATGGCGCGAGCTCATCCTCGGCTACGACTTCGCCGTTGTAGCGCCGGAGCTGTCTCCGTCCACCAAGCTCGGCGGGCATGACGCTCCGTAAGCGGCGGGTGGCAAGTGAGCTTCGCGGCTCGGTGTGATTCCGGAGTGAGATAGGGAATGGGAATTTTCCAGCGTCAATTGATCTACGTTCAAGTGCACCAGGACCACTTCATTGCCCGCGCTGTCGGTGGAGACAGAACGATTCGCCGCCAGTGCCATTCTCTTGGCAATGGCGCGGGTCCGGTCAGAGATTTCTCCCGCATACGGTCTCAGCTCAAGGCAATTTTCTCGGAACTGAAATCCGGGTTTTCATTCCTCAAGCCGTGGGCGCTTCTGCACTTTGATCCGGTCGAGTACCCGGTCACGAAGGAAGAACTCGCGGCGTTCCAGACGGTCGCCATGCGCAGCGGGGTGAGCTTCTGCTTTCTCTCCACGTGGGAACAGCATCATGAAGACAAGGACTTGTTGGACATGCTGTGTTAGGGGCGGCGGAACAAGTCACGCAAGCGCATCCCGCATTTCGATTTACCCTGGTTCTTACGTTGCGAACGTCCCCTTTTGGCCGGACGCAGATGCCCGCAGGGACGCGGTTGCCGCACGCGTGGTAATTTCCGCGTTCGACCCAAAGCAGGCATTGGTGCAGTCGCCGAGCGTGGCGCTGGCCTGGTTACACGCCGGCCGGAACACGTCGAAGAGTGTTTGATAGGGGTATTCATAAGGTCGTCACCTATCTCGCCAAGATTGATCGCTTAGGCACGGTCGAGACCGTCTTTGTAGTGGCCAAAGTTGGCAACATTGCCCTGTACTACGAGGACGTTGAGGAGGGCTTAAATATCTCAGAGCTACGTCCTGACGGAGCAATTTCCAGTTGGGGATGTGAGCAATGGGAGCTGCGCCATGCACTTTGGCATCTGGCTTCGGCCTAGCAGTTCATTCAAACCTACACTGCGTTGCCGTGGGGCTTAACGTAGTGTATTGCGAACGTTCGCTCCTGCCCGGAAGCAGACATCGGCCGGGAAACAGGTTAGGAATATCTATCGGGGGTAGGGATATGGCAGCTCCCAGCCAAAGCGCACATCTGCACTCATGCCGCCGAGAGTGTGCAGTTGCTGCCGAACCCACCGCTGCGTCGGTTGCATGCTGGCTTGTCAGCTGGACCCAGCCCCCCTAAGATCGAGCTGCATCAAGGGGGAAGCCCGCCGTAGGGTACTTTGCGGGCAAGTCGTACAACCGGACTCTGGGTCCGTCTATTGGGTAGTTGCGCGTTATGGCATCGGATCAACTCCACGCTGACGGAAGCCTATGCCCGGAAGGAACAGCTTCCGTGCCCAACGACTTCTCAGCCTGCTGCGAAGCGTTTGAGGCGCAGACGAACAGTTGCTACTACGACATTCGCTATGAGTGGGATTCGGAAGGCAACGAATGGTGCATTGCCATCCCGGAGAGCGCGGGCGGTGGTGGCATCCTCATTTCCTATTGTCCGCACTGCGGTGCGTGCCTCAACTCGTCGGCGGCGCCTGACATGTCACCCCAGCTGAACTCGCTTCACGAGTCGGCTTGATTCCGGAGTTGGATGCGCTTGGGAGCAAGAATGCGTCGAAAACTAGCGGTTGCGATCTTGCTCATCGCCGCCGGTTCCGCATCGGCCACGACGCCCCTTCGTCCGTCAGATCTTTTCGGCACTTGGCGATGTGGCCCAACTGTCATGCAGGGACCAGGCTTCACTGTCACGGTAACTGATGAAACAACCAAGCTTCCGGACGGCACCTTTACCGGTCACTCCCGTAGCCTGATCTCCGCCCCTGGCAAGGCTCCTCTCACACTCGAGGATCGCAGCAGCGGCACGTGGGAGCTTGTGGGTGACGTCGTGAGATCCCGGATCAACCATGTCGAGTTTCTCTCGGCGTCAGATCCATCGGTCACAAAGGATGCCGGCCAGAAAGCGCAGGACGAGCAGCTGGCCAAGAAGTCCGTTTATGAGTCTCGCATCCTTGAGTTCAACGGTACGCACGTGCGCTCCATTCCAGTCAACGCCATGCACAAGGAAGCGGCTGTCGAGTCCACCTGTGAGCGCATCTGACCGTTCATTCAAGCCGAAGCCGCGTCGCGGCTCGACTTGGCCTGAGTGTCTGCTGCGAACGAGCGCTCCTGGCCGGTACCGGACACCGCGCCGGATGCAGCGCTTGGTGATGCTGAAGTCGGCTTGCGACCCAAAGCGGCCATCCGCAGCCGGGCGTGCTCATGGCATCGACCGCGCCAAGCCGGGCCATCCAGCGTGTTGGCTCAACCCGGTCCCCCTGAGATCGAGCTGCGTTACCCGAGACGTCGAGCGTTCAACGCCCATGTTCAAACTTGCTTCTAGTCAGATGCACGGCGGGATCGAAAAGTAATGCCAATGGAACTGACCTATGAGTCTCCTGACGGCATGCTTCAACTGGTAGAGCCGACTGAGCGACAGATCACAGACGTTGTTCTCCTGTCTCCAGCCTCTTACTGGCAGCAAGGAGGGAATGGTCAAGCTCTGCTTTCTGTCGCCGGTCGCCCCAGCCTGGCTGTCATGCAGCCAGAGGCAGGTCGATTCTTCCTGGAGCTTTTCTTGGAGGATCGACTGGTCCCCTATGACGGAGGAAGTTGCAGGGAATTCTTGGTGACGGAGATGGGGGGCGACCCGTTTCGTGTTCCTCTGGCCTGTACGCTTGCGCCCGGCATTGCAGCGTCAGTTCTTGCGGAGTTCGTACGGACGCGCAGACAGCCTGGTGGAGTTTGTTGGGTGCCGATGGGGGACGTGCCGTTCGAGATCGGTTGGTACGATCAGTAAAAGTAGAGTGGGCCATACCCATTGCTTCAAGCCGTGTGTGCACACCTCATCCATCACCAGGTGCAATTGGAACACGCGGACCCCAGCGATGACGCGCTGTACCCGGACGGCGACAGCGCTGCCTGACGCAGACAACGCCAGTGGCACGCCTGCATCCGCAGCCCCCTACCCGCAGCCCCCAACCCCACACCGCTTGTTGAATGAAACACGCTTGAACTAGGATCGCATTCCAGCTCAGACACGGATGTTGAGTATGTTCCGCACAGCGACGTTCATTCTCCTTGCGCTCCTCAGCGGCGGCGCAACCGCGCAGACCGTCTGGAATGGCATCGGCACCCATTCGCGGACCAACGGCTCGGGCGATATCCGGACATCTGACGGCACTGCGGTCACCGTGTCTGCCGAATCGATGGGGCAGGACAAGTTCGTCGGTGCTATCACGTCACTGGACGCCACTGCCTTCCAGGGACGGGAGGTGCGTTTGACGGGTTCGCTCCTGATCGCCGAAGGCACAGGCATCGCTGCGCTCTGGTTGCGCGCGGACGGCCCCAACGGACAGTTGGCGTTCGCGAATTCGGGTGCCAGCCCTGCCCGCGCCGGTGAGGGGGCACAGGCGAGGGAGCTGCAGCTCTACGTCCCGTCGGACGCGACCCACCTCAAGCTCGGTGTGACGCTGGATGCAGCAGGGCGGGTGGAGGTCCAGCGACTCACGCTGACGTCGGCACCCGTGGTGTCGGGCGATGTTTCCGCGTACGACATGATGGCGTATGCGCTGCCGATCATTCGCGCCAACGCACTGAACGCAGGCAAGGTGGACTGGTCGGCCCACGAGGCGAAGATGGATGCCTCCGACCTGAAGCAGCGTCCTGCGCAGGAGGCGTACGGCCGGTTGCAGACGGTATTGAACGCGCTCGGCGACCGGCACAGTTTCCTGCAGGCGCCACGGCAGGCCGCAACGGCCCGCACGACCGCAGTGGCATCGAGGGCCATTGAATCGCGGCAGATGCAGGACATCGGGTATGTGCTCGTACCGGGTCTGCGCGGAACCGATGCCGCTGCCGGCAGGGCATTCAGTGCCGAACTCTGCGGGAAGATCGCCACGCTGGCGCCCGAGTCCTCCAAGGGCTGGATCGTCGATCTTCGCCAGAACTCCGGTGGCAACATGTGGCCCATGCTGAGTGGGCTGCACCCGCTGCTCGGCGATGGCCCCATCGGCGCGAACCGCACCCGGGACGGCGCCGTGACCCGCTGGGGCGCGCGTGCCGCCACTACGTGCAGCCTCGATCTGTCCCGCAGTCGCGTTGCCGTTATCGTTGGCCCCAAGACCACCAGCTCGGGTGAGGCGGTGGCCGTTGCTTTCAGGGCGCGCCCGGACACCCGGTTCTTTGGCCAGACCACCGGCGCGCGGGCAACCTCCAATCGAACCTATCCGCTTCCGGACGGCGGCGCACTCCTGTTGACGACGGCCGAGTTCCTGGATCGCCAGGGGCAGGCGTATCCGCAGGGCATCCGCCCGGAGACGCCTGTGTCGAGCGAGCAGGATGCCATCGAGGCCGCGGCCGCCTGGCTACGTTCGGTGCCTTGATGGCCTGACCCGGCTTGCGTACTGTTTCTGCGTCCCGCGCCTTCAGGGTATCTGCGCCCGTATGCCAGCGTCCTACGTACTGTTCTTCTTCGCCGGCCTGGGTGCCTTCAACGGCGTGGCCCTGTCGGTCCATCTGCTGCTGCGCCAGCCCGTCAGGCCGGCGCAGGCGTGGCTGGCGGCGCTGGTGCTGATGCTGAGCCTGCGGACAGGCAAGTCCGTGCTGTTCTACTTCTGGCCGGACATCTCCAAGCTGGTGCTGCAGGTCGGCCTGACGGCGTGTTTCTTCATCGGCATCTGCCTGGTCGGCTTCGTGCGCGCCTGGCTGGACCCCGATCGCCGGCAGACCCGGCACGATGCGCGGGTTGCGCTGGGCCTGCTGGTGCTCGCGACCGCCTTCGGCATCGCGTATCCGTATACCGATAACGTGCGCCTGTGGGCGGGGCCGGTGTGGGGCACCATCCAGGTGGGCTGGCTGGCCTGTCTGCTGGTGGCAGCGGGGCTGTTCCTGCGCGCTGCCAGACAGGGCCGTGCCGACGGGGCGCCCGGCGCACTCACCCGTACCCACGTGGCGTCGGTGATCGCGGGCGTGGCGGTGATCTGGATGGCCTACGCCACCGCCGGGTTGACGTCCTATATCGTGGGCGCGCTGTCGTTCTCAGTGGTGCTGTACCTCAGCCTCAGTGTGGCCTTTGCACGGCGCACGCCTCCGCCCGTCGCCGAGCCCTACCGGGACCGCAAGATCGCCCAGGCCGACGCCGAGGCGTCGCTGCGCGCGCTGAACGCGCTGCTGGTCGACGAGGGCCTGTACAAGGACGCGGGCCTGAGCCTGGCCAAACTGGCGCGGCGCCTCAACATGCCCCCGGCCCGGTTGTCGCAACTGCTCAACGACAACCACAAGACCGCGTTCAAACCATACCTGGCCCAGATCCGCGTCGAGGCCGCCAAACAGGTGCTGCGCACCCAGGCAGCCGCCTCGATGGAGGAGGTGGCGGAGGCCGCGGGCTTCCTGTCCACCTCCACCTTCTACCGATGCTTCAGCAAGGTGGAGGGAACCACCCCCGCTGCCTGGCGGCAGGCCCAGGTGCGGTTGGACGGCGGCTCCTGAAACGAGTTCGGCGAGTCGCAAAACACGGTTTACCGTATTGATTCAAAAGGGGAATCGACAGACTTCGGGGCACCCATCCAGTGGAGCCTTTCCATGTCGAATCCGCTTTCCACGCCGGCCACTGCCGCCGTGATCCCGTGGCCAGCCCGTCTCATCCGAGCGGCTGCCATCGCCTGCTTCGCGCTGCTGTGCGGCGCCCCCGCGCATGCCGATCCTGTCGCCGAGGGGCGTGCGGTCGCCGCCGTCATCGAGGACTACCTGCACGGCAGTTCCTACAACCAGCACGACCGGCTCACGCGCGCCTTCCATCCCGACGCGCGGCTGTACCTGAGCCAGGGAACGGACGGCATGCGCGAGGTGGGCATCGCCGAGTACGCCGGGTGGTTCGAGAAGAACCCGGGGCAGTTCAACGGCCGTACCGGTCGCCTGCTCGGCGTCGAGGTCGACGGCACCATCGCCACCGCCAAGGCCGAGATTGTGGTCAGCAATGACAAGGCCCGCTTTGTCGATCTGTTCCTGCTGAAGAAACTGGGCGGGCAGTGGCAGATCATCAGCAAGACCGCCACGCGCGAATCGGCGCCGGCCCACGACCGCCAGGTGGTGCTGGTGGTCTCCAATGCGGACACCATGCCCGGCACCGGTCTCAGCGCCGGCAACAGCTTCTCCGAACTGATCCATGCTTACGCCGGCTTCCGTGAGGCCGGCTACGGCGTGCAGTTCGTCAGCCCGGAAGGCGGTGCGGTGCCGCTGGCCTACATCGATACCCGCAACCCCGAGCACAAGGCGATGATCTACAACGCCGACTTCCTGTGGGCGCTGGCCAATACGCGCCGGCCCGACGAGGTGAACGCCGCCGACTACGCCGCGCTGATGTATATCGGTGGCAGTGCCGCGATGTACGGCGTGGCCGAGAACCCCGGCCTGCAGGCGCTGGCGGTGCGCATCTACGAGCAGCAGGGCGGCATCGTCTCGGCGGTGTGCCACGGCAGTGCCGGGCTGGTGAACCTGACCCTGTCCGATGGCTCCGCGCTGGTCGGCGGCAAGCGTGTCACCGGCTACCCCGATGCCTTCGAGGACAGGACTGCGGCCTACTACAGAACCTTCCCGTTCTCGATTGAACAACGCCTGCGGGCCAACAACGGCCAGTTCCATCATGGTGCACGCGGCACCTCGCATGTGGAAGCCGATGGCCGTCTGATCACCGGCATGAACTGGGAATCCACCCGTGGTGTAGTGGCTGCGATCGTCCAGCGGTTGGAGGCCGGCAGCGGTGCGGCAGGAAGCAGTCCCGACAGCGGCGGTTGATCCGCTGCCGCAACGCGGTAAATACGATCCGGCCCTGATGCCTCGTGGGCCGGATCGGTGCCGCGGTGCCAGGGATCACGACGCAGGCATTACCCCTGGGCCAACTGCTTGATGAGCACCTCGGCCGCTTCGGTCGACGAGGCCGGATTCTGGCCGGTGATGAGCAGGCCATCGGCCACCACATACGAACCCCAGTCCGGACCCTTGGAGTAGATGCCGCCCTTGGCCTTGAGTTCGTCTTCGACCAGGAACGGCACCACGTCGGTGAGGCCGACGCCGGCTTCCTCGGTGTTGGTGAAACCGGTGACGCGCTTGCCTGCGACCAGGGGCTTGCCGTCGGCGGACCGGACGTGGCGCAGAACACCCGGTGCGTGGCAGACCAGGGCGACCGGCTTGTTGGCGGTGATGAACGATTCGATCAGCGCGATGGAGCGCGGGTCTTCGGCGAGATCCCACAACGGGCCATGCCCGCCCGGATAGAACACGGTGTCGAAATCGGCCTGCGAGACGCTGTCCAGACGCACGGTGTTGTCGAGCTGATCATTGGCGGCCGCATCGGCTTCGAAGCGACGGGTGAGATCGGTCTGGAAGGCGGGTTCGTTGCTCTTGGGGTCCAGCGGCGGCTGGCCGCCGTTGGGCGAGGCCAACACAATCTGCGCGCCGGCGTCCTTGAAGGTGTAGTAGGGCGCGGCCAGTTCTTCGAGCCAGAAGCCGGTCTTCAGGCCGGTGGTGCCGAGCTGGTCGTGCGAAGTCAGAACGATGAGAACTTTCATGGCATTGATCCTGTGGTGAAGAGAGTGTGAGTAGACTGGTCGTCTAGAGATTGGGTGAAGGAAAAGGCGCCTTCGGGAAGCGCCTGCGAATCCGCCCGCGTGGTCAGCGTGGGCGGTGGAGCATCTGCTGCGTGGTGTCCAATGCGTTGTCGAACGGTTGGATGTTGCGCACGATCTTGACCATGACACTGGCGCCAAGCCACAGCTGATAAAGGCTCTGCGCCACGCTTGCCGGTGTGCCGTCGATGGAGAGCGATCCGTCGTCGACGCCTGCTTCGATGGTGGTGGTGAGGCGCGCAACGATGCCCGAGGTGCCGCGCTTGAGGGCCGCACGCATGGCCTCGGACAGGTCGGCCACCTCCGCGCCCAGCTTCACGGCAAGGCACTTGCCCTGGCAGTCGTCGAAGGACTGGTTGTCCCGCCAGGCCTGGAAGTACGCGGCCAGCTGCTGCGCCTTGGTGCGGCCGGCCTCGCGGAAGGTGCGGTCCATCTCGGCGAGGTAACCCTCAAAGTAGTCCTCGAGCAGGGCCTCGCCAAAGGCATCCTTCGATCCGAAGTAGTGATAGAACGACCCCTTCGGCACGCCGGCGGAGGTCAGCACCTCGTTCAGCCCGACGGCCGAAAAGCCTTTGCCGCCCATGATCCGCTGGCCGGTGGCCAGGATCTTGTCGCGAACATCGAGGGTGTCAGGGGCGTTGGTGGGGCTCATGGGGTGCAACTCTACGCTGGATTAGACCGGTCGTCTAGGGGTGCCGCTCGAAGCGGTTTAGTCCCGGAGGCGATATTGGGCGGTGGCGGTGTGAGGGTGCCCGAACGGAGAGCAGCTGACCAACGGTCAGCTCTACCTTTGGAGGGCCGGCGTTGCGGTGGCGATGCAGCATCGGCAGAAAAGGTTGCCATGACCTACGGGTGTATCGCCTGCGTGCCGCGCCACCCAGCATGGGACGGACGCAGGGCGTGGGCCATTGCAGGGAGGCAGCATGATCGGACGCATCGGCAGTATCGTGATCCTTGGGCTGTGCAGCGCCAGCGCGCTGGCCGGCGGCGCTGGCTACCAGCCCGCCCTCCACCCGGAGCAGTTGAAGGGGCCGCCGCCAGGCCGCGCCAACGAGGTGCTGGTACTCGGGTCGCCACACTTGTCCGGGCTGCCCAAAACGTTCGCGCCTGAGCAGCTTGAACCGCTGCTGGAGCGCCTGGCCGCGTGGAAGCCGGAGGCGATCGCGGTGGAAGCGGTGTCCGGCCTGCAGTGCGATTACATGCGCCGCTCGCCCGCGCGGTATGCCGACAGCATCAGCAGCTACTGCATCGATACCGGCCCGGCGCATGCCGCCACGGGGTTGGACGTACCCGCCGCGAACGCGGAGGCCGCGCGGCTGCTGGCCACCTGGCCGGCCGCGCCGAGCGCGGCCCAACGACGGCAGTTGGCGGCGGTGTGGCTGGCTGCCGGTGAGCGCAATTCCGCCGTGGTGCAGTGGCTGCGCCTGCCGGTGCAGGAGCGCATCGCGGGCGATGGGCTGACCCCGCCACTGGTGTCCTTCCTGGAAAAGCGCGTGCAGCGCCGCGACGAGTCGGTGATGGTGGCCGCCGCGCTGGCCGCACGGCTGGGGCTGGAGCGGGTGTGGGCGGTGGACGACCACACCGCCGATTCGCCCACGCCGAAGGAACTCGAACAGGCCTCGTACGACGCGATCACCAACGCGTGGAACAACCCGTACTCGAAAGCGCGCAAAGCAGCGGACGTGCCGCTGTACGCCAACCTGGACAAGCCCGGCGGAATGCTGGCGATGTACCGCGCCTACAACGCGCCGGAAGCGGCGATGCAGGTCTACAACGCCGACTTTGGTGCTGCGCTGGTCGAGCCATCGCCGCAGGCCTTCGGGCGCAGCTACGTGGGCTACTGGGAAACCCGCAACCTGCGCATGGTCGCCAATATCCGCGAGGTGCTGGGAGAAACGCCCGGGATGCGCATGCTGGCCATCGTCGGTGCGTCGCACAAGCCCTACTACGAGGCATATCTCCATCTCATGCACGACGTGCAGCTGGTGGATGCTGCGGAGGTGCTGCGCTGAGGCGCGAGCGTGCCGCAACCGTGGCGTGGGCGTAGCCACGCTGCGCTACCGGGGCGCTGGCTCCCAGGGCGGACGTGGCAGGAAGCGGGCAAGCAGCTGGTCCACGGTCACGCGGATTTTCGGGGCCAGGTCGCGGGTGGCGGGCCACATGGCATGGATGGGGGTGCCTTGCGCGCCCTGCGGTGCCAGGACGGCAATGAGTGCGCCGCTGTCCAGCGCATCGGCCACCAGCCAGGTGGGCAGCTGGGCAAGGCCGAGGCCGTCCAGTGCCGCCGTGCGCAGGGCCTCGCCATCGCTGATGGTATGGCGGGCACTGATCGCCAATTGGGTTGGCTCGCCGCGCTCCCCGGGCACCACCCACGGCAGCGGGCCGCCCGCGCCACCGAAGGCCAGGCAGTCGTGTGCCGCCAGGTCGGCCGGGCGGGTGGGCGAGCCGTGTTCGGCCAGGTAGGCCGGGGCTGCGCAGGTGATGACGTGCTGGTGCCCCAGGCATCGCGCCGAGAGGAAGGCGCTGTTGCCCGGATCGCCCAGCCGCACCACCATGTCGATGCCTTCCTCAAGCAGATCGACGGCGCGATCGGTGAAGCCCACTTCAAGGTGAAGCCGGGGGTGTTGCCGGGCGAGCATCAGCAGCTGCGGCATGACCCAGCGCCTGCCGAAACTCACCGGCAGGCTGATGCGCAGCGTTCCCGCCACCTCGCGCTGCCGCGAGGCCGCCCTCGACTCGGCTTCGTCCAGTTCGGCCAGCACGCGCACGCAGCTCTGATAGAAGTCTGCGCCTTCCCCGGTGAGGGCCAACCGGCGCGTTGTGCGTTCCAGCAGCCGCACACCCAGCCGCTGCTCGAGCGTGGCCACGCTCTTGCCGATTGCCGATTTGGTGACGCCCATCCGCAGCGCGGCAGCGGTGAAGCTGCCGGTATCCACGGCATGGACAAACATGCTGATGCCTTGAAGCCGGGAGGCGCTGTAGGTCGTCATGCAGGGCTTGATTGAGGAATAAAAGTGGACAGTCTATCGCCTGTAAGTGGGCGTGGATGATGGTCATTCTCCAATACGCTGGTGCTCCGCGATCGGCGGGATGTCCGGGAAGCTATGTGATGGAAATGATGACGGTCTGGCAGTTGCCACAGCTGGGGATGGCCAACCTGGAGATGGCACAGCGCCCTGTGCCGCAGCCGGGGCCCCATGAGGTGGTGGTCAAGGTGGGGGCGGTGTCGCTGAACTACCGCGATGCGCTGGTCATCGAGGGGGGGCTGTTGCAGGCGCCGCCGCCGCTGCCCTTCGTGCCGGTCTCGGACATGGCCGGTGAGGTGGTGGCTGCCGGTTCGGCGGTGACACGCATCAAGACCGGAGACAGGGTGGTGGGCAATTTCTGGACCCAATGGCTGGATGACGCGCCGCCGGCGGAGATGCTGCGGCACGGGCTGTCGCTGGGCGGCCCGTTGCCGGGTGTGCTGGCCAGCCATGTGGTGATCGACGAGGCCATTGCGGTGCGTGCGCCGCGCTCGCTCTCGTACGTGCAGGCCTGCACGCTGCCGGTGGCCGCGCTCACTGCCTGGTTCGCGCTGACACACGCGGCGCAGGTGCGCGCCGGGCAGACCGTGGTAGTGCAGGGCACGGGCGGGGTGTCGCTGTTCGGGCTGCAGTTCGCCCGCGCGTTGGGTGCACGCGTGATCGTGACATCGCGCAGCGACGCCAAGCTGAGCCGCGCGAACCTTCTGGGGGCCTGGGCGACGATCAACACCCGGCAGACGCCCGAGTGGGCAGCGGTGGTTGCCGCGCTGACCGATGGCCAGGGCGCCGACCACATTCTGGAAATGATCGGTGGCGACAACCTGGGCCAGTCCGTGCAGGCGCTGGCCGGCGGGGGGCACATCCTGCAGATCGGCTTCATGGAAGACACCGAGATCCGCATGCCGGCCATTCCGCTGCAGCTCCGTCGCGCTACGCTGCGTGGCGTTTCTGTGGGGCATCGCCGCGCGTTCGAGGAGATGAACCACGCCATCGATGCGTTCGGTATCGAACCGGTGATCGACCATGTGTTTCCGTTCGCCGAGGCCCCTGCCGCGTTCGCCCGGCTTCAGCAGGGTCCATTCGGCAAGGTGGTCATCCAGGTGGCCTGACGAACGACGGCGGCGTTCCAGCCGCCGCTAGCGAACCTGCTTGCCGTACATCTCTGCCAGTACGGCTTTGTATGCGGCCAGCGGCTGCAGTCCCACCTCGCGGCGGCGCGCGTCCAGACCGTCCATATCGACGGTGGGCCGCAGCTCGAAGACACCGTCGGCGTTTTCCTTGAACTGGCTGCCGTAGCGCTGCGGTTTGCCCTGGGCCAGCAGCACGCGGTCGGTGAGCAGGGCGTAGTCGGCGAGATCGCCCTCACCGCGTTTCGCGGCCGTCTCGATCAGCGGCAGCATCGCTGCCTGGAAGGCCGGGTCGTGGTCGGCGTGCTGCACGATCACCCAGGCGGCCTTGGCGCCATCGCTGCCAACGCGCGATGTTCCCGGCCACCCTTTCTCGGCGACCACGGTCTTCAGCCAGGTGGCGTTCTCCACACTTACCGACCTGGCCTGCGCCCAGGCGGCGGCGCCGCCGCCGGCCGCGACCGCTGCGTGCTGGGCGGCCTGGTCCTTCGCCTCACGCTGCAGCAGCGCGTCGCGCAGGGGTGCATCGCGCTGCGCGGTGCGCGTGTGTTCTTCGGCGGCGATGCGTTGCAGCACGGCTGGCCATGCCGGATCGGCGCGCAGTGCGTCCAGGCCGGGCCGCGCTTTGGTGCGCAGGTCATCCAGCGGCAGGCGGCCGGTGGGCAGCAGGGTATCGATGTAGGCCAGCGCGGCAGCGCGGTCGCCGGAGGCAGCCGCGCATTCGATCAGCAGCAGTTCGCCACCGGCGGGGAAGGTGCCACCGCTTCTGTACAGCGTGTCCAACGTCCGGGTACAGCCGGCGACATCGTCCGCGCCGTACTGTTCGACGGCATCGAAGAACGTAGCCGGCGGGGCCGCGCCGGCGAGCAGCGGTGCCGACAGGAGCAGGGCCGTGGAGACGACGTTCGTCAGGTGCGGCAGAGAGATCGAACACGGGCGCATGGCATTCCTCCTTGAACGGCTGTCCTGGTCCGGTCCGAGCAACCGGGTGCAGGGGCAGGCTAGCAGATCCACCGTTGCCGTTGGTCATGGTGCCGCGTTGCCGGCCAGCGGCCGGCATTACCTGAGCAGGGCGGCCAGCGAGGCGACGTTGGCCAGGGCGCACAGCGCGAAGACGCCTTGGAAGGCCGCCTTGCGGTGCTTGTGACGGAACACGGACTGGCCGAGCAGCGCACCGGGCCAGCCGCCGGCGAAGGCCAGCAGTTGCAGGGTGCGTTCGGGCGTGCGCCAGGTGCCGCGTTGCGCGGCGCGTTTGTCCAGGCCGTACAGCGCGAACGCCACCGCACTGGTCAGTGCGTACCAGGCTGCGGCCCACAGTGGCAGCACGCCGGTGACCGTCATGGCGATCAGGGCGCCGGCCGCAGCGAGTGCGAGATAGCGCCGCAGGTGCGTCACAGCGTGCCGAGGAAGTCGCCCACGGCCGGGCCGAAACGCGCGAAATCGACCAGGAAGGCGTCGTGCCCCTGTGGCGAGTCCAGCCCGATGAACTGCGCATCGGCGCCTCCGGCACGCAGGCCGTCGGCGATCTGCTGTTGCTGCTGTACCGGGAACAGGATGTCGGTGTTGGCACCGATCGCCAGGGCCTTGTCCACGCGGATGCGGGCCAGGCCAGCCAACACATCGCCGTCGGCGTATTCGGCCAGGTCGAACCAGTCCATCGAGCGGCTCAGGTACAGGTAGCAGTTGGGGTCGAAGAAGCGCACGAAGCGCCGCGCGTGGCCTTCCAGATAGCTTTCGACCTGGAACTCCAGGCCGAACGGATCGTCGTCGGCCTGGTCCGAATCCAGCCGCACGCGACCGAAGCGGCCGTCCCATTCCAGCGCCGAACGATAGGTGATCACGCCGAGCTTGCGCGCCATGCGCATGCCCGATTCGGGATAGCTGTCTTCGCTGTACTGGCCGGCATCCCAGCGCGGATCGAGGCGGATCGCTTCGCGCTGCAGCGAGCGGATGGCGATGGAGAACGGCAGCGCCTGTGCGCTGCCGGAGATGTTGATATGGCTGCGTGCGATGCCGGGTGCCAGCAGCAGCACGGCCAGCGCGGTCATGCCGCCCATCGAGTTGCCGATCACGCAGGCGAGCTGGCCGATGCCGAGCGCGCGCACGACGTCGATGGCCGCGTTCGCGCCGTCCTCGATCGACAGCTCCGGGAAGTGCAGGCGATACGGCTGGCCGGTGGCCGGGTCGATGCTGGCCGGTCCCGTGGAGCCCTTGCAGCTGCCCAGCGAATTGACGCACACCACGAACCAGCGGTTGGTATCGATCGGCTTGCCCGGACCGAGCATCGGTTCCCACCAGCCGGCGGCCGGGTTGTCCGCGTTGGCGGCGGCATGCGCGTCCGGCGACAGGCCGGTGACGATCAGGATCGCGTTGCTGGCCTGCGCATCCAGCGTGCCCCAGGTTTCATAGGCAACCTGCGCGCCCTGCAACTGACCGCCGCGCTTGAACGCAAACGGCGAGGGCAGGGCGTGGTAGCGCGTGCCCGGTGGGATGAATTCAGTCATGCGGGCATTCTAGCTCGCCGGAATCGGCGCACGGTGCCGCTGGCGGCACGCTGTATCGCGGTGATCGCCCGCTCAGGGCGAGCCCAGCACCAGCTGCACCGGGGCGGCATGCGGCAGGCGCACGCGCACCGCGGGCGAGTCCAGGTCGCCCTCCTGGCGGGCGGCGTTGCCGGACGCGGACAGCCGGGCGAACACCTCCACCTCGTCCAGCGCCGACAACGGCTGGGTCGGCATCGGGCTGTCGGCATCGTCCAGCGTGACCACCAGCGGCAGCGCATCGGCGCGGTGCTTTTCCACCGCGACCGGCATCGGCGGGCCGCCGGGCACACGGGCGATGACGAATACGCTGGCATCGCCGTGCAGGCGGGCACGCGCGGCGAACTGCGGGTCGAGCATGACCTTCACGGTCAGGCCGGCGCGCGCTGCGCTGGCGTCGCTGGGGCTGGCGGTAGCGGCGGCAGCCGGCAGGCCGGCATTGGACCGGGCAATGGCGATCTGCTCGCGCAACGCGTTGGCCGCGCCCGGGTCCAGGCGCGGCAGCAGGGCCTCCCAGGTGGCGGCGGCCTCGGCATCCTGGCCGCGCTGGCGCTGCGCGATGCCGATCAGCCAACCGGCGCGTTCGCTCTCGGGCGCGAGCTGGTCGGCGTGGCGCAGCCAGGTCAGCGCGGTGTCGTCGAACCGTTTGTCCGGGTCGGCCTGGGCGCGTGCCTGCGCCGCTTCGACCAGCACCACCGGCTCATCCGGTGCCAGCGCGATGGCGCGTGCATAGGCGCGGTTGGCCGCGTCGAGATTGCCCAGCGCCAACTGCGAGCGTCCCAGCAGCGCCCAGCCGTCGGCGCGTTGCGGGTCGCGCGCCAGTGCCTGCTCCAGGTCCTGCACGCCGTCGCGCAGCGTTGCCGGTGCGGCGCGCTGCGCCTCGTCGGCCGCGTGCGGCGTGCCCACCAGCAGATACAGCGACGCGCCGGCGATGCCCATTGCCAGTGCCCCGCCCAGGAAGGGCCCACGGCCGGTGCGGCGCAGCGGCCACAACACCACCATCGCCATGATCGCCGCGACCAGCCCGGCCAGCACCATCAGCCACTCGCTCACCAGTGATCCTCGCGTTGTTCGATCGGCTGGATGCGGCGGCCGCGCCGGCGCACCACCCACACCAGCACGCCGGCACCGGCCAGCAGCGCGATCGGCGGGCCAAACCACAGCAGTGCGTTGCGCGCATCCATCGGCGGGCGGTACAGCACGAAGCTGCCATAGCGCTCGACCAGGAACTGTTTGATCTGGGCGTCGTCGCGGCCCTGCTGCATCAGCGCCAGCACTTCCCGGCGCAGGTCGTGGGCGATCTGTGCATCCGAATCGGCCAGTGACTGGTTCTGGCACTGCACGCAGCGCAGTTCGGCGGTGAGCGCGTGGAAGCGCGCTTCCTCCGCAGCGTTGCGGTACTGCAGTGGGGTGGGGTCGGACACGGCCTGCGCCAGCGCCGCGAACGGCACCAGCAGCGCCAGCGCGAGCAGCGCGGCGCGTGCCCGCGCGCGCGGGTTACGGTGCGGCCGGCAGATGATTCTGGGCATCGGCATTGGCGCGTTCCACCTTGTCCAGTTCGGGAATCAGCTGGGTATCGATCACCCGCTGGCTCAGCGCGCCACTGTATTTCCAGCGCACCACGCCGCTGGCGTCGACCAGGAACGTTTCCGGTGCAGCGGTGACGCCCCAGTCGATGGCGGTACGGCCCTCGATATCGCTCAGCACCAGCACGAACGGGTTGCCGAGCTGCTCCAGCCAGCGCAGCGCGTCGGCCGGTTCGTCCTTCCAGTTGTAGCCGATCACGCGCACGCGCTTGGTTTCGGCGAACCGGGTCAGGACCGGGTGTTCTTCACGGCAGGCCGCACACCAGCTGCCCCACACGTTGAGCACGTAGGGCGCACCGCGCAGCTCGGCGCTGCTCACAGTGATGGTGGGATCGTGCAGCACCGGCAGCTGGAACGCAGGGGCGGGCTTGCCGATCAGAGCGGACGGCAGCACATCGCGGTCGGGCGCGCCGGACTTCATCACGCCGTACACCATCAGACCCAGCAGCCCGAAGAAGAACAGCACGCCGATCACGATCGCAACCGGTGGCAGCGGGCGGGACGGAGTGGGGCGGGGATCGGACATGGGAACTCCTACGGGCGACGGAAACGGCGGTCGGCGGCGGTGACGAAGCCACCCAGGGCCATCAACAGCGCGCCCAGCCAGATCCAGCGGACGAACGGTTTGATGTGCACGCGCACGGCCCACGCATTGTTGCCCAGCGGCTCGCCCAGCGCCACGTACACATCGCCGCTGATGCGGGCATGGATGCCGGCTTCGGTCATGACCTGGCCGCCGCTGGCATAGGCGCGTTTCTCCGGATGCAGCAGGGCCAGCTCGCGGCCGTGGCGCAGCACGCGCACGTGGCCGCGGTCGGCGCTGTAGTTCGGGCCCTGCTGGTGGTCCACGCCTTCGAAGCGCAGTTCGTAGGCGCCCACCTGCAGGGCCTGGCCCGGAGCGAGGGCGACTTCACGCTGCACGTTGAGCGCCTCCACCAGCAGCGCACCGGCCAGGAACACGGCCACGCCGCCGTGCGCCAGCAGCATGCCGACCATCTCGGCGTTGAAACGACCATTGCCGCGCAGGCGGGTCCACACGAAGCGTGCGGTGCCCAGCGCCACCCAGGCCGCGGCGGCAACGCCGGCAGCGGTCTTGAGCGCGCCCTGCGGGGCCATGAAGTAGGCGATGACGCCCAGCAGCAGCGACAGCCCGGCCCACGGGGCGAGCATCGCCAGCGAGCGCGAGGCCTGGTCGCGCTGCCAGTTCACCAGCGGCCCGAACGGGAGCAGCGCGACCAGCGGCGCCATCAGCACCACGAACAGGGTGCCGAAATACGGCGGGCCGACCGAGACTTTGCCCAGCCCGAGCGCATCGGCCAGCAGCGGGTACAGGGTGCCGAGCAGGACCATGCCGCAGGCGGCGGCCAGCAGCAGGTTGTTGGCCAGCAGCAGGGTCTCGCGCGAGGTCGGCATGAACCCCCGGCGCGGATCATCGTTGCCCAGCGCACCGGCGCGCAGCGCGTAGAGCAGCAGCGCGCCACCCACGACCAGCGCCAGGAACACCAGGATGAAGGTGCCGCGCGAGGGATCGGCGGCGAACGAATGCACGCTGGTGAGCACGCCCGAGCGGACCAGGAAGGTGCCGAGCAGTGACAGTGCGAATGCGGCGATGGCCAGCAGCAGCGTCCAGCTGGCGAAGCTGCCGCGCTTCTCGGTGACCGCCTGCGAGTGGATCAGCGCGGCACCGGCCAGCCACGGCAGGAAGCTGGCGTTCTCCACCGGGTCCCAGAACCACCAGCCGCCCCAGCCGAGTTCGTAGTACGCCCACCAGCTGCCGAGCGCGATGCCCAGGGTCAGGAAGCCCCAGGCCACGTTGGTCCACGGCCGGGTCCAGCGCAGCCAGCGCGCATCCACGCGGCCTTCCAGCAGCGCGGCGATGGCGAAGGCGAACGGCACGGCGAAACCGACGTAGCCCAGGTAGAGCATCGGCGGATGGATGATCAGCCCCGGGTCCTGCAGCAGCGGATTCAGGTCGCGGCCTTCCAGCGGCGCCGGCAGCAGCCGCGCGAACGGATTGGAGGTGAAGATCAGGAAGGCAAGGAAACCGTTGCTGATGATGCCGAGTACGCCCAGCACGCGCGCACGCACCTCAGGCGGCAGCCGTTTGGACCACAGCGCCACCGCGCCGCTCCACAGCGCCAGCACCAGCGCCCACAGCAGCAGCGAGCCTTCATGCGCGCCCCACACCGCCGAGTAGCGGTAGGCCATCGGCAGCAGCGAGTTGGAGTTCTCGGCGACGTAGCGCACCGAGAAGTCCTGCACCACGAAGGCCACGGTCAGCACGGCGAACGCGCCCAGCAGCAGGGCCAGCTGGGCGAAGGCCGCCGGCCGCGCCACCGCCATCCAGGCCTGCTGGCCGCGCTGGGCGCCCCACAGCGGCAGCACGGCCTGCAGCAGGGCCATCAGCAGCGCGCTCACCAGCAGGACCTGCCCCAGTTCGGGCAGCACTCAGCGCGTCTCCGGCGCAGGCACGGCAACGTCGTGCTTGGTGTGCGCCTGGCCCATCTTGTCGGCCACTTCCTTGGGAATGTAGTTCTCGTCGTGCTTGGCCAGCACTTCATCGGCGATGAAGCGGCCGTCCTGCAGGCGGCCGCTGGCGACCACCGCGGTGCCTTCGCGGAACATGTCCGGCAGGATCCGCGAGGTGGTCACCGGCAGCACCGCGTCGCCATCGGTCACCACGAAATGCGCGTCCAGCGAACCGGATGCGCGCTCGAACGAGCCCTTGACCACCATGCCACCGAGCCGGAAGCGCGACTGCGCATCGACGTCGCCGCGCAGCACTTCCGACGGCGTATACAGATAGGCGATGTTCCGCTGCAGGGCAAAGGCCACCAGGGTGGTGGCGAGCCCGGAGGCGAGCAGCAGCAGCAACACCCAGACCATGCGGCGACGCTGTGACGGGGTCATCGGGTGAGCTCCGTGGCCAGTGGCGTGCCAGGGGACGCCTTGGCGCGTGCCTGCAGCCGCTGCTGGCGGCGAAGCGCCTGCCGCCGGGCCAGGCGCAGGCGCAGCCAGGAGCCCAGCGCGTCGCTGCCCAGCACCAGCACGAACACCGCGTAGGCGGCGATGATGAAGGGGACGTGCGTCATCGCGGCAGCTCCTCGGACGTGACCGGCGCGGCACCACCGAAGCGCTCACCGACCCAGGCCTTGCCGGCTTCACGCGTGAGGTTGTCGGCGCGGGCCTTGGCCAGCAGCGAACCGACGAACCAGAGTTTGGTTGCCACCACCATCCACCACAGCGGGGCGATCAGTTCCGGGCGCACCGCGTTGGTACCGAACACGTTGATCGACTGGCGCTGGTGCAGGCCGCCGAACCAGTCCACCGAGTACCGGATCACCGGCAGCAGGCCGACGCCGACGATGGCCAGCAGCCCGGCCGCGCGTGCGGCGCTGCGACGGTCGTCGATGGCGTGATACAGCCCGATCACACCCAGGTACAGGAACAGCAGGATCAGCTCGCTGGTCAGGCGCGGGTCCCAGTCCCACCAGCCGCCCCAGGTGCCTTTGCCCCAGATGCTGCCGGTGAGCAGGGTGATCAGGGTGAAGCCGGCACCCATCGGCGCGCAGGCCATCGCCAGGATTTCGCAGATCTTGATCCGCCAGACCAGGGCGATGACCGCGTAGAAGGCCATCAGCGCGAACACGAACAGGCTCATCCACGCGCTGGGCACGTGGATGTAGATGATCCGGAAGGCGTCGTTCTGGCTCTGCTCGGCAGGCACCACGAACAGGCCCTGCCACATGCCCAGCAGCAGCACCGGCACCGCGGCGACATAGAAGATGCGCGACCACCGCGTGGCGAAGCGGTCGAAGGTGGGCGGTGAACCGAGTTGGTGGAACCAGCGGACTATCGGGTGCATGCGGCAGTGGCTATCCAACGAAGGGCGACGATCCAACGGACGTGGAGTGGCTCGTTAAACGATGACACTGGAACGGTGGCACGGGAACAGCGACTCAACTCAGCGAAATCCGGATGGCGGCTGCGGTGGCCAGCGGCGCCAGCACCAGCGCCACCACCAGCCCGGCGGCCAACAGCAGCAGCGCACCGACCGGATCCTGCCCGCGTGCCGCCGCACCGACACTGCCCGCACCAAACACCAGCACCGGTACGTACAGCGGCAACGCCAGCAACGCCACGAGAATACCAGAGCGCCGGATGCTCACCGTCAGCGCGGCGACCACGCCACCGATCAGACTCAGCACCGGCGTTCCCAGCAGCAACGATGCCAGCAGGATCGGTAGTTGGTCATGTGGCACGTGCAGCATTTCGGCCAGCAGCGGCGTGATCGCGATCAGCGGCAGCGCGGTGGTGGCCCAGTGCAGCAGCACCCGCACCAGCACCAGCCAGGCCAGCGGGACCGGCGCCAGCAGCCATTGCTCCAGCGAACCGTCCTCGGCATCGCTGCGGAACAGCGAATCCAGCGCGAGCTGGCCGGCCAGCAGCACCGCCAGCCACAGCACCGCCGCGCCCACCTGACCCATCAGCGACGACTCGCGGCCGAGCGCCAGCGCGAACAGCACCACCACCAGCAGCGCGAACAGCAGCGGCTGCAGCGCGTCGCCGCGGCGGCGCCAGAGCAGGCGCAGGTCGCGCGTGACCAGGGCACGGGCGGTCTGCCACAGGCCCGGTTCGGTGCCCGGCGCGATCATGCGGCACCGCCTGCGGTGCCGGGGCGCTGCTCAACGGGCGTCAGGTCGATCAGGCGGGTGCGCACCGGCGGGGCGGCGTAGGCGCCGTGGGTGGTGACCAGCGCGGCGCCACCGCTGCGCAGGTGGGCGGAAATCATGCGGTTCACCAGGTTGATGCCGTCCAGGTCGAGATTGGCGTAGGGCTCGTCGAGCAGCCACAGCGGGGCCGGCGACAACCACACGCGCGCCAGGGCCAGGCGACGCTTCTGGCCGGCGGAGAGCTGGCGGACCAGGGTGTCCTCATACCCGGCAAGGCCGACGATGGCCAGCGCGTTGCCGGGCATCTGGCGCGCGCGGCGGCCATGCAGCCCACACAGGAATTGCAGGTTCTCCAGCGTGTCCAGATCCGGTTTGAGTGCGGGCAGGTGGCTCAGGTAGGCCACGTACTGCGACCGTTCCTTGTGGCCGGCCACGCGGCCATCGATCTGCACCTGGCCGCTGTCGGCGCGCAGCAGCCCGGCCAGCACCCGCAGCAGGGTGGTCTTGCCGGCGCCGTTTTCGCCCTGCACGAGCAGGGCTTCGCCGGGATCGATATGGAAGTCGAGCGGCCCGAAGACCGGTTCATCGTTGCGACTGAAGCCAAGGCCATGCGCGGCCAGCAACGGAGGAGCGTTCAAGGGGCTCAGGCTTCACACCGGGAAAGGGCCGCCATTGTAGCGGGGGCGGGGGGGGGAGGGGCGGCGCCGGAAGGGGCCGCACCCGCCAGCGGAGGGTGTCTGCCGTCATGGCTGCGGACGTTTTGCGTACACTGGACTTTCCCCATTTCATCTTCCTTGCCGATGCAACCGCAGACCAAGCTGCCCAAGGTGGGCACCACCATCTTCACCGTGATGTCCCAGTTGGCTGCCGAACACGGCGCCGTGAACCTGGGCCAGGGGTTCCCGGACTTCTCCGCGCCGCAGCGCCTGATCGATGAAACGGTCAAGGCCATGCACGGCGGGCTGAACCAGTATCCGCCGATGACCGGCGTGGCACCGCTGCGCCAGGCCATCGCGCAGAAGTCGCTGGATCTGTACGGCGCGCAGGTCGATCCGGACGCCGAGATCACCGTGACCAGCGGTGCCACCGAAGCGATCTTCAACGCCATCCACGCCGTGGTGCGCCCGGGTGAGGAAGTGATCGTGCTGGACCCGGCGTACGACTGCTACGAGCCGGCCATCGAGCTGGCCGGCGCGGTGGCCGTGCATGTGCCGCTGGACCCGCAGACCTTCGCGGTGGACTGGGACCGCGTGCGCGCGGCGATCACCCCGCGCACCCGCCTGCTGATGGTCAACACCCCGCACAACCCGTCCGGCGCGATGCTGACCGCCGATGACATGCAGGCGCTGGCGGATGTGCTGCGCGGCACCGGCATCTACCTGATCTCCGATGAGGTGTACGAACACATCATCTACGACGGCCGCCGCCATGAATCGGCGCTGCGCTACCCCGAGCTGCGCGACCGCGCGTTCGTGATTTCCAGCTTCGGCAAGACCTACCACTGCACCGGCTGGAAGATCGGCTACGCGATCGCGCCGCCGGCGATGAGTGCGGAGTTCCGCAAGGTCCACCAGTACAACACCTTCACCAGCTTCGGCCCGGCGCAGTACGGCTTTGCCGCGATGATCCGTGACGAGCCCGGACACCACCTGGAACTGGGCGCGTTCTACCAGGCCAAGCGCGACCGCTTCCGCGAACAGCTGCTGACCACCCGCCTGACCCCGCTGCCGGTGCCGGGCGGTTACTTCCAGCTCGTGGACTACTCGGCCATCAGCGATCTGCCCGACCACGAATTCGTGAAGTGGCTGACCATCGAGAAGGGCGTGGCGGCCATTCCGCTGTCGCCGTTCTACGAGACCGCGCCGGAAGGCCAACGCCTGGTGCGGCTGTGCTTTGCCAAGAACGACGCCACGCTCGATGCGGCGATCGCGCGCCTGCAGGTGCTGTGATGACCCCCACCGAACGTCCCGATCTGCGTATCAGCCTGGTCCAGGGCGACACCCGCTGGCACGATCCGGCCGGCAACCGTGCGTACTACGGTGCGCTGCTGGCACCGCTGGCCGGGCAGACCGATCTGGTGATCCTGCCGGAAACCTTCACCAGTGGTTTCTCCAACGAGGCCATCGACAAGGCCGAGAACATGGAGGGCCCCACGGTGGCCTGGCTCCGCGAGCAGGCGGTGCGGCTGGGCGCGGCGGTCACCGGCAGCGTGCAGCTGCGCATCGGGGACGGGGTGTTCAACCGCCTGCTGTGGGCCACGCCGGATGGCGAACTGCAGTACTACGACAAGCGGCACCTGTTCCGCTACGGCGGCGAGCACCTGCGCTACGCCGCCGGCAACGCGCGGCTGAGCGTGGAGTGGAAAGGCTGGCGGATCAATCCGCAGGTCTGCTACGACCTGCGCTTCCCGGTGTTCTGCCGCAACCGCTACAACGTCGAGCGTGCCGACGACCTGGATTTCGATCTGCAGATCTTCGTCGCCAACTGGCCTTCGGCGCGCGCCTATCCGTGGCGCACGCTGCTGCGCGCGCGCGCGATCGAGAACCTGTGCTACGTGGCGGCGGTCAACCGCGTCGGCATCGACGGCAACGACCTGCACTACGCCGGCGACAGCGCGGTGATCGACTTCCTCGGCCAGCCGCAGGTGGAGATCCGCGAGCGCGAGCAGGTGGTCACCACCACCATCTCGGCGGCAGCGCTGGCCGCGCACCGCGCACGCTTCCCGGCGATGCTGGACGCCGACAGCTTCGACCTGCACAGCCGCCCATAACGCCGGCCGCTGGCCGGCTCCACGCACGCCATGCAACACCCCGGACGCCGCCGGCCGCTTGCCGGCATGCAGAACCGGTAGTGCCGGCCGCTGGCCGGCAAGCAGAACCGGTAGTGCCGGCCGCTGGCCGGCTCCACGCACGCCATGCAGCACCGATGCTGCCGGCCAGCGGCCAGCACTACTGAACGGATGCCGCACGCGGGTGTGCGGCCTCATGCGGGCGCGACGCGCGCGCTGCTAGATTCGGGCCGTTCCCTTCCGCATGAGTGCACTGCAATGAAGACGCTTTCCCTGGCACTGGTCGCATTGGCCGGCCTGTCGACGGCCTCGGCCGCACAGGCCGCCGGCAACATCGACTGCGAGCTGCACTACAACCTGGCCGGCTGGTCGGTGCTGTACAAGACCGCGTCCGGTACCGGCACCATCACCTGCGACAACGGCGCGCGCATCCCGGTCAAGATCACCGCCAAGGGCGGTGGGCTGACGGTGG
The DNA here is from genome assembly GCF_046736075.1 of Stenotrophomonas sp. LGBM10. Lineage (GTDB taxonomy): Bacteria > Pseudomonadota > Gammaproteobacteria > Xanthomonadales > Xanthomonadaceae > Stenotrophomonas. Next base: position 656,277 of record NZ_CP177163.1, on the reverse strand, counting down.
GCAAGTCCAAGATCGTGGATGGCAAGGGCAAGTTCTCCGGCGCGTACTCGCTCAATGACCTGCTCGGCTCGTACGCCTCGGTCGAAGCGCATGCCGGCGCGGACAAATCCAGCAACGCGCAGGTGATGACCAAGGGCGATGTCTCGCTGGCCCTGGCCGGTACCGGCAAGGGCTGGGACCTGGGCGTGGGCGTGGGCCGCTTCACCATCGAGCGGCGCTGACAGCAGCCGGGCCGCGCCCGACGCCGGCAGCCACGGCACACCAACGAAAAACCCCGGCCGAAGCCGGGGTTTTTTGTGTTCGACGCTTCAGCGATCAGCCGCCGCGCGGGCCGCCGCCACGGTGGCCACCGCCGCCGGGACCACGGCTGCCGCCGGGGCGTGCGCCGCCCGGACGACCGCCCGGGCCGCCGGGACCACGACCACCGGGGCCACCCGGGCCACGGTTGCCGCCCGGGCCGCCGGGACCGCGATTGCCGCCGGGACCGCCGGGGCCGCGTGCACCGGGGCCACCCGGACCACGGTTGCCACCCGGACCACCCGGGCCGCGATTGCCGGCCGGACGCGCGCTGCCGTACGGGCTGGCGCCCGGATTGGCATGGTCGGACGGGAAGCTGGGCGCATTGCCCGGATGGCCGTACGGGTGGCGCGACGCGCCCTGTCCGCCCTGGCCACCGCGGTTGCCGCCACCACCGCCGGCCGGACGGCCCTGGCCGCCGAAGCCGCCACGGTTCTCGCCGCCGAAGCCGCCACGGCCTTCGCCACGGCCTTCACCGCCGAAGCCGCCGCGACCCTGGCCGCCTGCGCCGCCCGGACCCTTCGGCTTGCCATACGGACGCCCCTGGCCACCGGCACCTGCGCCGGCACCCGGACCGCGTGCACCCGGACCACGGGCAGCGCCCGGGCCGGCATTGCGGTGGTTGCTCGGGCCGGTGCTGACACCGTCCGGCACATACCAGCTGCGGAACGCGGCCGGGTTGCCTTCCGGCAGGGCGCGGTTGCCCTTGTCCGGACGCTGCTTGAATGGGCGCTGCGACTGCTTGGCCGCTGCTTCGCCGCTGACCGTCAGGCCACCCTTGAAGCCGCCGCCCTTGCCGCCGCGGCCACGGCCGCGCTCTTCGCGGACGTTGTCGAAACGACGCAGCTCGCGGCCTTCATCGGCCTGGTTGTGGCCGTTGACGTAGGCATTGCCGCGGCCACCTTCGCGCGACACGCGCACGGTGGTCTTGGCGGCGCGACGCTGGCCGATCACCGGCTGCAGGGTCAGTGCCGACGGCGCGCCTTCTTCCAGCTTCAGTTCGGCGCGCAGCGCTTCGACCTGCTTGGCCGGCAGTTCGACCGACTGGCCGCGCAGCAGCTCGCGCGGCAGGCTGACCTTGCCGTAGCGGGTGCGCTTGAGGCGGCTGACTTGGCAGCCCTGCGATTCCCACAGGCGGCGCACTTCGCGGTTGCGGCCTTCCTTGACGACCACGCGGAACCAGTCGTGCGAGTCGGTGCCGCCGATGCGTTCGATCTCGTCGAACTTGGCCGGGCCGTCTTCCAGCGCCACGCCGCGGGCGAGGCGGTCGACGATGTTGTCCGGCACCTTTTCTTCGCCTTCCGGTGCACGCACGCGCACGACGTACTCGCGCTCGACCTCGTAGGAGGGGTGCATCATCGCGTTGGCCAGCTCACCGTCGGTGGTTGCCAGCAGCAAGCCGGTGGTGTTGATGTCCAGGCGGCCGATCGCGATCCAGCGCGCGCCCTTCAAGGCCGGCAGCGCTTCGAACACGGTCGGGCGACCTTCGGGATCTTCGCGGGTCGTGACTTCGCCTTCCGGCTTGTTGTACGCCAGCACGCGCGAGGTCTCGGTCAGCGCGGTGGCAACGAAGCCACGGCCGTCCAGTTCGACCTTGTCGCCGCTCTTGATCGACTGACCGGTCTGGGCGACTTCGCCGTTGACCTTGACCAGACCATCGGCAATGCGCTGTTCCAGCGCGCGGCGCGAACCGAGACCGGCCTGCGCCAGCACCTTGTGCAGGCGCTCTTCGAGCTTGGGCTGTTCGGTGTCGGTTTCGCGCTTGAGCGAAAGCTTGTTCAACGACAGCTTGCGGGGGGTGTCACTCATTTACTTGGCTCCGGCCGGCGACGGTTTCGTCGGCCTCTGGTTCGGGATCGGCTTCGTCAACAGCCACGGTCGTCGTCGCGACGGCGTTGTCTTCGGTTTCGTTCTGGTGCGCCGCGCGCTCTCCCGGCGCGGTAACGGGTTCGCCATCGCTGGCGGTCGTATCAGCATCGTCGTCGCGGAGCGACAACGACGCATGGGATGAGGTGGTGCCGGCATCCGCATCGGCGGAGGCCTCGCTATTGTCCTGATCTGCGGGCTGATCCGCCAGTCGGGCGGCAGCCAGCGCGGCGCGGGCTGCGGCCCGGGCGGCGGCCGGGTCGAGGTCCTGCTCCGGCGTCGGGGCGGACGCCGGCGCCGGGGTGCCGTCGTCGTTGGCTGCGTCGGCATCCAGATCGCCGTCCGGGCTGGCGGCGCCGGCGGCCAGGCGGCCGGCCGGCTGGCCGTCGCTGTCCAGCGGCAGCTGCGGTTCCAGCTCGCCCAGGTCGCGCAGTTCGGACAGCGGCGGCAGTTCGTCCAGGCGCTTGAGCCCGAAGTAGTCCAGGAAGCCCTTGGTGGTGCCGAACAGCGCCGGACGCCCGGGGACGTCACGGTGCCCGATCACGCGGATCCATTCGCGCTCTTCCAGCGCCTGGATGATGTTGCTGCTGACCGCCACGCCGCGCACCTGCTCGATCTCGCCGCGGGTGATCGGCTGGCGATAGGCGATCAGCGCCAGCGTTTCCAGGGTGGCGCGGGTGTAGCGGGTCTTGCGTTCGGTCCACAGCCGGGTGATGTAGCCGTGGACCTCGTTGGTGACCTGGAAGCGGAAGCCCGAGGCGACCTCGACCAGCTCCACGCCGCGCCCGCCGCAGCCATCGCGCAGCAGCTCCAGGGCGCGTTCGATGCTGCCCGGGGGCGCCGGTTCCTCTTCGGGGAACAGGCCCTGCAACTGCGCCAGCGTCAGCGGCTGGCTGGATGCCAGCAGCGCGCCTTCGACAATACGGTTGATCAGCGGTTGATCCATGCGTGGGTCGGGTGCTCAGTCGGATTCGTTGGCGGCGTCGTTGTCGTCGAACTCGCTGTTGAACTGCAGCGGTTCGTTGGTGTTGCCGGCGGCCAGGGACTTGACGTAGATCGGCGCCAGCGGAGCTTCCTGGACGATGTCCAGCAGCTGTTCCTTGGCCAGTTCCAGCAAGGCCAGGAAGGTCACCAGCACCCCCAGCTTGCCTTCCTCGGCGGTGAACAGCGATTCAAACCGGTAGAACCGGCCGTCTTCCAGACGGCCCAGCACGTCGCCCATCCGCTGCCGCACGCTCAGCGCCTCGCGCTTGATCGCATGGCCGGTGAACAGCTCGGCGCGCTTGAGCACGTCGTGCAGCGCCATCAGCATTTCCTTCAGGTCCACCGGCGGCGGCAGCTTGACGGCTGCGCGGTCGGGAACGAAGGCATGCGCCAGGCTGGTGTCGCGGTCCTGCCGGGGCAGGGCGTCGATATCCTCGGCAGCCTGCTTGAAACGTTCGTACTCCTGCAGCCGGCGCACCAGCTCCGCACGCGGGTCGGCTTCGTCGCCTTCCACGCTGGGCGGGCGCGGCAGCAGCATCCGCGACTTCACTTCGGCCAGGATCGCCGCCATCACCAGGTACTCGGCCGCCAGCTCGAAGCGCAGCTCCTGCATGACGTTGATGTACTCGACGTACTGGCGGGTGATCTCGGCAACCGGAATGTCCAGGATGTCCAGGTTCTGCCGGCGGATCAGGTACAGCAGCAGGTCCAGCGGACCTTCGAAGGCATCCAGGATGACTTCCAGCGCGTCCGGCGGGATGTACAGGTCCTGCGGAATCTGCAGGACCGGTTGCCCATGCACCACGGCCAGCGGCATTTCCTGCTGCTGTGGGGCGGTCGGCCGGATTTGCGGGTTCGCGTCGAGCGCGAGTTCGGAAGTCATCAAGTTGACGTCAGTATTGCAACGGACCGGTCGCCGCACCGTGCCAGCCGCTGGAAAACCAGGGGGCAGGGTGGCAGGCCAAGGCACGCCGCTGTCGGCGCGATTCCACACTTCAAACAGCAAGGCGCGCCGCGATGGGCAGCGACTGAACTACGGGGAGGTCGTCTACGTGCGCTGGTGTGGGGCAGTGGGTCGGTCGACGAGGCCAGAAAAGCCGGGGGTCGACGGGCCGCTGCATCCAGCCACGTGCAATGGGAACAAGAGTACGGCTTTGCACCGGCAGTGTCCAGCGAGCCGGGCTAGAATCGTCCCGTTTGTTTATATGAGTCTCGGGAGTTGCCTGTGTGGTATGTGATTGAAGGCTATGACGGCGCAGCCGTTCTGCCCGCCCGCCAGTCGGCGCGGCCGGCCCATCTGGCCCGGCTGCAGGCCCTGCAGGACGAGGGGCGCCTGCTCCTGGCCGGCCCGTGCCCGGCCATCGACAGCGAGGATCCCGGTCCCGCCGGCTTCAGCGGCAGCGTGGTGATCGCCGCATTCGACTCCCTGGAGCAGGCCCGCGCCTGGGCCGACGCCGACCCGTACGTGGCGGCCGGCGTATACGAGCGGGTACAGGTGCGTCCGTTCCGCAAGGTGCTGCCATGAGCAATGCCGAGCGCGTGGAGCGCATCCGGGCCGCCCTGCAGGCGGCCTTCGCCCCAGAGCAGCTGGTGGTGGAGGACGACAGCCACCGCCATGCCGGCCATGCGGGCGCGCGTGATGGTCGCGGCCACTTCAATGTGCAGGTGGTGAGCGCGGCGTTTGCGGGAATGGCGCCGTTGGCGCGCCATCGGGCCGTCTATGCGGCCGTCGGGACGATGATGGAGACCGATATCCACGCCCTGTCCATCGACGCCCGCAGTCCGACCGAAAACCGCTGAAACCCTTGTCCCGTCTTGTCCTGGCGAGTCCCGGAAGGACCCGCCGTGGACAGCATTCTGTTACCGCCGTGAGACATGAGGCTAACGTAGTGTTTACATTCAGGATTGAAAACGCTTACATTCCGCGCCAAGCCCAGATCTCTAAGCCGTGGAGGGCGGCGAGGTGAACAAGGCAGCCATCACAATCAAAGATGTTGCTCGCGAAGCCCGGGTCTCCGTGGCCACGGTCTCGCGTGCCCTGAACGGTCATGAAAATGTCGCCGAGCCCGTGCGCAAGCTGGTGCTGGAGGTCGCTGCGCGCCTGCGCTACACCCCGCACGCGGCGGCCCGCAGCCTGAGCAGCCGGCGCACCAACACCATCGGTGTGGTGCTGCCCGACCTGTACGGCGAGTTCTTCTCCGAGCTGATGCGCGGCATCGACAACGTGGCCCGTGCGCGCCGCCAGCACCTGCTGGTGTCCAGCTACCACGGCGACCAGGAACAGCAGGGGGCCGCGCTGCGCGCCATGCGCGGACGGGTGGACGGCCTGCTGGTGCTGTCGCCGTACGCCGAAAGCCCCGGCTTCCTGACCGACAACCTGCCGCAGTCGCTGCCGACGGTGCTGATCAATACCTATCTGCCCGAGCAGGATCATCCGGTGCTGAGCATCGATGACCATGCCGGTGCGATGGCCATGACCCGCCACCTGCTGGAGGTGGGTCATCGCCGTATCGCGTTCATTTCCGGTCCGGATCTCAACTACGACGCCCGTGAGCGCCTGCGCGGTTTCCGCGATGCGCTCGCCGCCTTCGGCGATGCTGCCGAAGGCATCGAGTTGCCCGGTGACTTTGACGAAGCTTCCGGCCATCGCGCCGGACAGGAGTTGCTGGCAGCCGGCACGCTGCCCGATGCGGTGTTCGCCGCCAACGACATGATGGCGCTGGGGTGTCTGTACGCCTTCGCGCAGGCGGGCATCCGTGTTCCGCTCGATGTCGCACTGGCGGGTTTCGATGACATTCCGCTGGCACGTTTCGTTCACCCGTCGTTGACGACGATGCAGGTGAGTATCGCCGACCTCGGCGATAGAGCCGCGACGCGCCTGTTGCAGTTGATGGATGGCAACAACACAGAAGGGGCCGGCGACAAGCAGACGCTGGTGCCGACCCTGATCGTGCGTGATTCGAGCAGATCCAGATCCGAGCAGTAACCCGGCCGCGAGGCCGGGCGTACATCCACTTCAAAAAAACAAGACAGGGGCCGCAAAGACGGCCACCACCACCCGGAGAGTTACATGACGTATTCCAATCACCGCAATCGCGCGCCGGCCCGTCGCCTGCTGACCACCGCACTGGTCAGCTGCCTGATGCTGGGCGCTGCGCCGGATCTGATGGCGCAGTCGGCCAACGCCTCGCTGCGTGGCCAGGTTGCCCAGGCCGAGGCCGGCACCGAAGTCACTGCCACCAATGTCGCCACCGGCACCGTGCGCCGCGGCACCATCCGTGCCGATGGCAGCTACTCGCTGATGGGCCTGGACCCGGGCACCTATGATGTTGTGGCCAACGGCCAGACCCAGAAGGTGACGGTGACCGTGGCCTCGACCGCGACGCTGAACTTCAGCGGCGCGCCGGCCAACGGCAGCACCGCCAACGCGACCAACCTGGACACGGTCAACGTGGTTGCGCCGACCCTGCTGCAGGAAGTGCGTACCTCCGAAGTGGGCAAGACCGTCAGCCTGCAGCAGATCCAGACCACCCCGCAGGTGTCGCGCAACTTCCTGGAGTTCGCCGACGCGGTGCCGGGCTTGATCTTCACCCGCGACGCCAAGGGCAACACCTCGCTGCGCGGCGGTGCCACCAACTCCGACGGTACCAACGTGTACATCGATGGCGTGGGCCAGAAGAGCTACGTCAAGGGCGGCGGCGTGGCCGGCCAGTCCGGCAGCGCCGGCAACCCGTTCCCGCAGCTGGCGATCGGTGAATACAAGGTCATCAGCGGCAACTACAAGGCCGAGTACGGCCAGGTCTCCAGCGCGGCCGTGACCGCGGCGACCAAGTCCGGTACCAACGAGTTCAAGGGTGAAACCTTCTACCGTTACACCGACGAAGACATGCGCGCCAAGACCCCGGCCGAGCGCCAGGGCGGCAACGACAAGATGGTCTCGGCCGAGAAGGAATACGGCTTCGCCCTGGGTGGCCCGATCATCCAGGACAAGGCGCACTTCTTTGTGACCTATGAAGCCAAGCGCTTCGACCTGCCGGTCACCATCGCGCCGGACGGCGCGGTCACCAATGCTGCCAGCCTGCTGCCGCCCGATGGCGCCGCCGGCCTCGGCCCGGCCAGCCAGCCGTTCCAGCAGGACCTGATCTTCGCCAAGATCGACTTCGAGCCGACCGACAACGATCGCATCGAGCTGACCTTCCAGGACCGCGATGAAACCCAGTCGCAGTTCAGCGGCCAGACCTCGCCGGAAGCCGGCCGCGAAGTGGTCAACACCGACCGTCGTTACGCCCTGCGCTGGAACCACAGCGGCGAGCGTTACTACAACGAAATGATGGTCACCCATGAAGATTCGTTCAACAACCCGACCCCGCTGACCCTGGCCAACGGCATCACCTACACCGCACCGGACGGCACCGAAGACCGCACCGTGGTGAAGATCGGTGGCGCATCGGCGCTGGATTCGCAGGTGAAGGGCCAGAAGGGCTGGTCGATCGAAGACAACCTGACCCTGGATGGCATCCAGTGGATGGGCGACCACACCATCAAGATGGGTGCGAAGTACAAGCAGATCGACCTGTACGCATCCGATGCGGCGCAGATCAACCCGACCTTCACCTACAGCCTGGGCGATCCGGACTTCCCGGATTCCATTCCGTACAAGGCGCAGTTCGTCAAGCCGGTGACCGGCGTGTCGGGCGTGTCGGGTGAAGTGCGTTCGAAGTCCAAGCAGATCGGCCTGTTCATCCAGGACGACTGGCAGGTCAACGACCACCTGCAGCTCAACCTCGGCCTGCGCTGGGACTACGAGAAGACCCCGTCCTACCTGGATTTCGTGACCCCGCAGCAGGTGGTCGACGCGATCTACTCGCAGGACCCGCGCGCGCCCATCGGCCAGACCTACGCCGATTCGCTGGCGCTGGGCGGTCTGAACATCGACGACTACATCAGCAACGGCCACAACCGCAAGGCGTTCAAGGATGCCTGGCAGCCGCGCCTGGGCTTCTCGTATGACATCAACGCCGACGAGCAGCACGTGATCCACGGTGGTGCCGGCCGTTCGTACGACCGCGACCTGTTCGACAACCTGCAGCTGGAAACCACCAAGCTGGCGCTGCCGCAGCCGACCATCTACTTCCGCAACCCGGCCACCAACACCTGCATCAACGGCCAGGCCGCCTGCTATGACTGGGACCCGAACCTGCTCAACGGCATCGGCAACCTGCAGACCCTGGTCGGTTCGACCAGCAATGCCGGTCTGGAAGTGGACCTGCTGAACAACAATCTGAAGGCTCCGTACTCGGATCAGTTCAGCCTGGGCATGAGCAACCAGATCGGTGACTGGCTGACCGACGCCACGATCGCCCGCACGCTGAGCTACGACGGCTTCGCGTTCACCCTGGGCAACCGCTACCCGACCGGCCAGTTCTTCGATGACCCGCGTCTGTGCGGCGGCACCGACCCGGGCCTGAGCCAGGCCTGGAGCTGCAACGTGCCGGGCTTCGGCAGCCTGATCATCGGCCAGCAGGGCATCAAGACCCGTGCCACCCAGGTCCTGCTGTCGGCGCAGAAGCCGTTCACCAAGGAAAGCGGCTGGGGCACCTCGGTCGCCTACACCTGGACCACCGCGCGCCACAACCGCGACATCAATGAGAAGTACGCGTTCGACCGCGGCCTGATCAGCGAGTACCCGACCATCCGTTCCAACGGCGCGCCGCGCCACCGCCTGGTGGTCACCGGTTCGTACGCGGGCTTCTGGGGCATCACCTTCGGTGGCAAGGTCACCCTGGCCACCCCGACCGCCGTCAACGACTGGTACCCGGTGCCGCAGGCCAGTGGCTACAACCTGCCGACCCCGCAGGCGGCTGTGCCCAACGCCAATGGCAAGTTCCTGCTGGGCGGCAAGATCTTCGGCTACCGTTCGGTCGATCTGCAGGCGACGAAGACGTTCAAGATGGCGGGCGACACCGAGCTGTACGCTCGCCTGGACATCATCAACGTGTTCAACTTCGACAACTTCTCCACCTACAACTACGTCAAGACCAACGGCAAGCTGGAGGCCAGCTACAACGAGACCGGCGAAATCATTGGTACGCCGCGTCAGGTCAAGGCGGAAGTCGGCTTCCGCTTCTGATCGCATCACCCGGCATCGCCTTCGCAGGCGATGCCGGGGCAGCACCGCCGGCCGGCTTCGGCCGACCGGCGGACTGCACAGGCGCTTGCCCGTCGATGATCGGCAAGCGCGTGTGCAGCAGGTATCGCGCGTTGCCCGGCACAACCACAATCCGCCCTCGACACGCGGATTTTTTTGGGGCCGGGTCTGTAAACGATTTCAATCTGGTTGAGGCTATGCTCTCCAGCACGAACATGCGAAAAGGTGGTGGTCGATGAATGCACGTCGGGTGGTGACGCTGACTTTGCTGTCCGCAGCAATCGTCGGTTGCCAGAAGGCGCCGGAACAACCGGCCAAGCCCAAGCCTCCGGTCATCCTGGTCGAGGCCGACGCGCCGCCGCGTCCGATGAAGCCCGAACTGCCGCCGCTGTTCGACGATATCGAGCGCCGCACGTTCCAGTTTTTCTGGGACACCACCAACGAAGTCAACGGGCTCAGCCCGGACCGCTTCCCGTCGCGCCCGTTCGCCAGCATCGCCTCGGTGGGCTACGCGCTGACCGCCTATCCGATCGGCATCGAGAATGGTTGGGTCAGCCGCACCCAGGCGGTGGACCGCACCCTGTTGACGCTGAAGTTCTTCCGCGACCTGCCGATGGGCCCGCAGCGCACCGGCAAGGGCGGCTACAAGGGCTTCTACTACCACTTTCTGGACATGCAGCAGGGCCGCCGCTATGACAGCTGGGTCGAGCTGTCCAGCGTGGATACCGCGCTGCTGATGATGGGCGTGCTGTTCGCGCAGTCCTATTACAGTGGTGACGACCCGCGCGAGAAAGAGATCCGCGACATCGCCGATACGCTCTACAAGCGCGTGGACTGGGCGTGGCTGCAGCAGCGTGCGCCGCTGATCTCGATGGGCTGGTTCCCCGAAAGCGGCTTCATCGACCACGACTGGATGGGCTACAACGAGGCGATGATGGTCTACATCCTCGCGCTCGGCTCGCCGACCCATCCGGTCAGCCCGGACGCGTGGACGGTGTGGACGCGTACCTACGACAACGACTGGGGCGTCTACCAGGGCCAGGAGTACCTGTCCTTCGGTCCGCTGTTCGGCCACCAGTACACGCACGTGTGGGTGGACTTCCGCGACATCCAGGACGCCTACATGCGCGAGCGGGGCAGCACCTACTTCCTCAACAGCCGCTCGGCCGCACTGGCCCAGCGCGAGTACGCCATCGCCAACCCGATGAACTGGAAGGACTACGGCGAGAACGTGTGGGGCCTGACCGCCAGCGATGGCCCGCAGAACACCACGCAGGAGTATCGCGGCGAGCAGCGCCAGTTCCGCCATTACTCCTCGCGCGGTGCCGGCCTGCGCGAGAACTTCGACGATGGCACCATCGCGCCGACCGCGGCGATCGCCTCGATCGTGTTCGCGCCCGAGGAAGTGATCCCGGCCACCGAAGAGATGCACAAGCGCTACGGCGATTACATCTATTCCAGCTACGGCTTCCTGGATTCGTTCAATCCCAGCTTCAACTACGACATCCCGATCAAGACCGGGCGTCTGGTGCCGGACCGCGGCTGGGTGGCCAGCGACTACATCGGCATCGACCAGGGCCCGATCCTGACCATGATCGCCAACTACCGGAACGATTTCGTCTGGGACGTGATGAAGAAGAACCCGCACATCCGCAAGGGCCTGGAGCGCGCCGGTTTCAGCGGCGGCTGGCTGACCCCGGAAGGCGAGGCGGCCCCGATGGAGCTGCAGAAAGACGAGAAAGCGGCGTCGGCACGTTCGGTCGGCATCGCCGAATCGCGCGCAGCCGCGGCGCAGGAACAGAAGAACAATTCCAACCGCAATCAGCCTCAAGGGAAGTAAGCAGTGCCATTGTCGTCGCGCCCCAGGCGGGGTCTGAGTCTGTTGCTGCTGCTGGTCGGCAGTCTGTTGTTGAGCGCCTGCCGGAAAGAGCCGGAAGGCGTCACCGTGCGCTTCTGGGCGATGGGTCGCGAGGCCGAGGTCGTGACCGGCCTGATCCGCGAGTTCGAGGCGGAGAATCCGGGCATCCATGTGGATGTGCAGAACATTCCGTGGACGGCGGCGCATGAGAAGCTGCTGACCGCCTTCGCTGCCGACGGGCTGCCGGATGTATGCCAGCTCGGCAACACCTGGATTCCCGAGTTCGCCGAGCTCAACACGCTGACCCCTCTGCAGCCGTATGTGGCGCAGTCCAGCGTGGTGGACCCGGCCGACTATTTCCAGGGTATCTGGGACACCAACGTCATCCATGACGAGCTGGTGGGCGTGCCGTGGTATGTCGACACCCGTCTGCTGTACTACCGCAAGGACCTGCTGGCCAAGGCCGGCTACGACCATCCGCCGCGGACCTGGGCCGAATGGAACGCGATGATGGCGGCCATCAAGAAGATGCAGGGTCCCAACCGCTACGCCGTGCTGATGCCGATCAACGAATTCGAGCAGCAGCTGTCGCTGGCCCTGCAGCAGCCGGACCCGCTGCTGCGCGACAACGACACGCGCGGCAACTTCCGCAGCCCCGGCTTCCGCCGCACGCTGGCCTTCTACGAGAACATGTTTGCCCAGGGCTGGGCGCCGCGCATGTCCGAAACCCAGATCTCCAACGTCTGGGATGAATTCTTCCGCGGCTTCAACGTGTTCTACGTGTCCGGCCCCTGGAACATCCGCGAGTTCAAGAAGCTGCAGCCGGCGGCGCTGGAAGGCCAGTGGGGCACCGCGGCGCTGCCCGGCCCGGACGGCCCCGGGGCCGGCATCGCCGGCGGCACCAGTCTGGTGATCTTCCGCTCCTCGCAGCAGAAGGAGGCGTCCTGGAAGCTGATCGAGTTCCTGTCGCGGCCGCAGATCCAGCAGCGCTTCCATTCCATCATCGGCGACCTGCCGCCGCGCCGCAGCGCGTGGGCGTACCCGTCGCTGGCCAACGACCCGCTGGCGCAGCCGTTCCGCGACCAGCTCGAACGCGTCAAGCCGACCCCGAAGGTGCTGGAGTGGGAACGGATCGCGCAGGAAATGCGCATCACCACCGAACAGGTGGTGCGTGGTGGCCTCAATCAGGATGCGGCAGTGACCGAACTGGATGACCGCGTGGACAAGATCCTCGCCAAACGACGCTGGATCCAGGAACAGAAGCAGCAGGAGGCCCGCCCATGAAGCAGCGTTCGCTTGCCGGCTGGATGTTCGCCGGCCCGGCCATCCTGGTCATCGGCGTGTTCTTCGGCCTGCCGGTGTTGTCGGCGCTGGCGCTGAGCATCACCGACTTCGACCTGTACTCGCTGTCGGACAGCGCCAACCTGCGGTTCGTCGGGTTGGGCAACTACATCGATCTGCTGCAGACCCCGATGTTCTGGAAGTCGCTGTGGAACACCACCTACTTCGTGATCGTCGGCGTGCCGCTGTCCATCGGCGTGTCGCTGGGCGCGGCCATGCTGCTCAATGCCCCGGCGGCCCGTTTCAAGGCCCTGTTCCGTACCGCGCTGTTTGCCCCGGTGGTGACCACCCTGGTGGCGGTGGCGGTGATCTGGCGCTACCTGTTCCACACCAGCTATGGCCTGGTGAACTACGGCCTGGGCCACCTGGGGATCAGCCCGATCGACTGGCTTGGCGACCCCAACTGGGCCATGCCGACCATCATGCTGTTCGCCGTGTGGAAGAACTTCGGCTACAACATGGTGATCTTCCTGGCCGGCCTGCAGGCGATTCCGCATGACCTCTATGAGGCCGCGCGCATCGACGGCGCCTCGCGCTGGAAGCAGTTCCTGCACATCACCCTGCCGATGCTCGGCCCGGTGCTGCTGGTGGTTGGCGTGATTACCGTGTCCGGCTACTTCCAGCTGTTCGCCGAACCCTACGTCATGACGCGCGGCGACCCACTGCAGAGCACCGTGAGCGTGCTGTATTTCATGTTTGAAGAGGGCTTCAAGTGGTGGAACCTGGGACGCGCCTCCGCGGTGGCGTTCCTGCTGTTCCTGATCATCCTGGCGGTGACCACGTTGATGCTGCGTTTCGGCCGCAAGAGGCAGTTGGTATGAGTCGTGAAATCGGTCAGTCGCGCTGGCATGCATGGTGGGTCAACGGTGGCCTGACGGTGCTGGCGCTGGTCAGCCTGGCGCCGTTGCTGTGGATGCTGTCGGTGTCGTTCATGCCAACCGGCGAGGCGGCGCACTTCCCGCCGCCGCTGCTGCCGTCCTCGGTGACGACCGCGAACTATCATGAGTTGTTCGCGCGTACCGGCATGGGCAACAACTTCGTCAACAGCCTGCTGGTATCGCTGGCGATCACCCTGGGCTCGCTGCTGCTCAACACGATGGCGGGGTATGCCTTCGCCAAGCTGCGCTTCGTTGGCCGCGAGCGCATCTTCCAGCTGCTGCTGGCCGCGCTGGTGATCCCGGCGCAGGTGGCGATGCTGCCGCTGTTCCTGCTGATGAAGCAGCTGGGCCTGGTCAACAACTTCGGCGGCGTGATCGTGCCGGCGCTGGCGACCGTGTTCGGCATCTTCCTGGTCCGCCAGTACGCCCGGTCGATTCCGGACGAACTGCTGGAAGCGGCGCGCATCGACGGGGCAGGGGAGCTGCGGATCTTCTTCCAGATCGTGCTGCCGATGCTCAAGCCGGTGCTGGTGACGCTGTCGATCTTCACCTTCATGGGCTCGTGGAACGACTTCATGTGGCCGTTGATCGTGCTGACCGACCAGGAGCATTACACTTTGCCGGTCGCCCTGGCCACGCTCTCGCGCGAACACATCATGGACGTTGAAATGATGATGGCCGGCGCAGTGGTCACGGTGGTTCCGGTGCTGGCACTGTTCCTGGTGCTGCAGCGCTATTACATCCAAGGTCTGCTGCTGGGGAGTGTCAAAGGGTGAAGCGAGCCGTCGTCGCGGTGGGTCTGGGTCTGGTCTGGTCACTGGCGGCCGGGGCCGCACCGCCGGCGGCGCCGGCTGCACCCCGGGTGCTGGATGGCTTCGACGACATGTCGCCGTGGAAGCTGGTGCTGTCCGACCAGGTCAGCGGTTCGCTGCGCAGCGTCGCCGGCCTCGGCGGCGGGCGCGCGCTGTGCCTGGACTACGACTTCCATGACGTCTCCGGCTATGTGGGCATCCGCCGCGAGCTTGGCGTGGAGTGGCCGGGCAACTACCAGGTCGGCTTCCAGCTGCGCGGCGACTCGCCGTCCAACGACCTGCAGTTCAAGCTGATCGACGCCAGCGGCGACAACGTGTGGTGGGTCAACCGCCCCGGCTTCGTGTTCCCCAAGGCGTGGACCGGCGTGCAGTACCGCAAGCGCCATATCGACAAGGCCTGGGGGCCCGGCGCGGACAAGACGCTGACCCGCAGCGCCGCGGTGGAGTTCACCATCTACAGCAAGGTTGGCGGCAAGGGCACGGTGTGCTTCGACCGGCTGACCCTGCAGGCGCTGCCGCCGGAAGACACCAGCGCGCTGACGCCGTCGGTCATCGCCGATACCGCCACGGCGTTGCAGAACCGCATCGTCGATGGCAAGCCGGACACGGTCTGGATCAGCGGCGGGGTTGCCGAGCAGACCATCAGCCTGGACCTGCACAAGGTCCGCGAGTTCGGTGGCGCGGTGATCCAGTGGCTGCCCGGGCTGGAAGCGACGCGGTACACGGTGCGCTCCTCCGAAGATGGACGCAGCTGGAAGACGCTGCGCGAGATCACCGCCGGGGGTGGCGGCCGTGACTGGCTGGCGCTGCCGGAAACCGAAGCGCGCTACCTGCGTTTCGACCTGAAGGGCGGCCCGAACTGGCGCTATGGCATCCGCGACATCGTGGTGAAGCCGCTGGACTTCGCCGACACCCCCAATGACTTCATCCATTCGGTCGGTACCGACCTGCCGCGGGGCTCGGTGCCGCGCGGCTTCACCGGCGAACAGCCGTACTGGACCCTGCTGGGTCTGGACGGCGGTCGCGAGCAGGCGCTGATCGGCGAAGATGGCGCGCTGGAAGTGGCCAAGTCCAGCTTCAGCGTCGAACCGTTCGTGCTGGTGGACAACAAGCTGCTGACCTGGGCCGACGTTAAGAGCCGGCAATCGCTGCAGGACGGCTATCTGCCCATCGCCAGCGTGGACTGGGCCCACGACAAGGCCGCGCTGCAGGTGACCGGCTTCGTGCAGGGGCGCCCGGACAACGCGCAGCTGATCGGCCGCTACACCCTGCGCAACCCGGACAAGGTGGCCCACGAATACACCCTGGCCCTGGCCGTGCGGCCCTGGCAGGTCAATCCGCCCACCCAGTTCCTCAACACCGTGGGCGGCTTCAGCCGGATCGACGCACTCGCGGTGGACCCGACCCATGTCGACGTCAACGGTGCGCCGCGCATCCATGCCGCGCAGCCGGCCGATGCGGCCTTCGCCAGCGCCTTCGACAGCAAGCTGGAGGTGATGCACCTGGCCAGTGGCAAGATCCCGGAGACCCGCGAGGTCAAGGACGGCACCGGGCTGGCGTCCGGTGCGCTGCTGTACCGCTGGAAGCTCGCGCCGGGTGAAACCCGCGAGGTGGCCCTGGTGCTGCCGCAGACCGGCACCTGGACCATGCCCAAGGCGTTCGACGCCGCCAAGGCCCAGCAGCAGGTCGCCTCGATGTGGCGCACCCGGCTGGACCAGGTGAAGCTGCAGGTGCCCGATGCCGGCAAGCCGCTGGTGGATACCCTGCGCACCGCGCTGGCGCACATGCTGATCTCGCGCATCGGCCCGAGCCTGCAGCCGGGCACGCGGTCGTACTCGCGCAGCTGGATCCGCGACGGTGCGATGATTTCCGAAGGCCTGCTGCGCATGGGGCGCAATGACGCCGTGCGCGACTATGTGAGCTGGTATGCGCCGTACCAGTTCGACAACGGCAAGGTGCCCTGCTGCGTGGATGCGCGCGGCAGCGACCCGGTGCCGGAGAACGACAGCCACGGCGAGCTGATCTTCAACATCGCCGAGTACTGGCGCTACACCGGCGACACGGCGTTCCTGGAGCAGATGTGGCCGCACGTGCAGGGCGCGTTCAACTACATGGAACAGCTGCGCCTGAGCGAGCGCACCGAAGAGAACCGGGCGCGCAACCCGGCCTTCTACGGCATGATGCCCGCCTCGATCAGCCACGAAGGCTATTCGGCCAAGCCGATGCACTCGTACTGGGACAACTTCTGGGCGCTGCGTGGCTACAAGGATGCGGCGATCATCGCCACCACGCTGGGCAAGGCCGAAGCGCTGCAGATGAGCGAGTCGCGCGACCAGTTCCGTGACGACCTGCAGAACTCGCTGCAGGCCGCGGTGGCGCTGCACAAGATCGACTACCTGCCGGGTTCGGCCGAACTGGGCGATTTCGACGCGACCTCCACCACCATCGCGCTGGCACCGGGCGGCGAGCAGGGCCGCCTGCCGCAGCCGTACCTGGACAACACCTTCGAGCGCTACTGGACCCAGTTCGTGGAGCGCCGCGACGGCAAGCGCGAGTGGAAGGACTACACCCCGTACGAGTGGCGCAACGTTGCCGCGTTCGTGCGTCTGGGCTGGCGCGATCGCGCCTGGCAGGCAACCGGTTTCTTCTTCAACGATCGCGCGCCGCAGGCCTGGAACCAGTGGGCCGAAGTGGTGTCGCACACGCCGCGCAAGCCGTTCTTCGTCGGTGACCTGCCGCATGCCTGGGTGGCCTCGGACTTCGTGCGTTCGGCGCTGGACATGTTCGCCTACAACCGCGACCTCGACGACAGCCTGGTGCTGGCGGCCGGCGTGCCGGTGCGCTGGCTGGAAGGCAAGGGCATCGCCGTGCAGGGCCTGCGCACGCCCAACGGCCAGTTGAACTACGCGTTGAGCCGCAGCGAGAAGCAGCTGACGCTGACCGTGTCGGCCGGCGTGGTGGCCCCGCCCGGTGGCGTGGTGCTGCCGTGGCCGTACAGCGGCGAACCCGGCGAGACCACCGTCAACGGCGAACCGGCCCAGTGGGACGGCAAGGAGCTGCGGGTGATGCAGTTGCCGGCCACCGTCCAGATCGAGATTCCGGCGGCGGTACGCCGGGCAGAACGCAAGGCACCGTGATGATGCATCTGTTGAACCGATGGGGCCGCTGCGGCGGCCGTTACCTGGTGGTGTGCCTGCTGGCGACGCTGGCCTTGGCCGGCGCGGCTGCGGCGGCAGAACCCGCTGCGGCGACACCGCCGGGCATGACGATGGTGACGTTCAACCTGCACCACGATCGCGAGGACTGGCCGGCGCGCCGCGAGGTGATCCTGCGTGAGCTGAAGGCGCTGCGTCCGGATGCGATCGCGCTGCAGGAAGTGATCCAGAAGCCGAAGGTGCGCAACCAGGCGCAATGGCTGGCACGCAAGCTGGGGTACGACTACCAGTTCGTGTCCACCGATCCGCCGGGGGCATCCAAGCGCTACGGCAACGCGTTGCTGACCGCGCGCCCGGTGCTGGCGCGCAACGATCACCTGCTGGCGCCACTGACCGACTACCGCACGGTGGCGCACCTGCGGATCGCGGTGGACGGCCAGCCGGTGAACGTATACGCCACCCACCTCAACGAGCGCTCGGACGAAGACGGCAGCCGCATTCGCGGCGAGCAGGTGGCCGATCTGCTGGCCTTCATCGCCGCCACCTCGGACGACGCGCCGGTGGTGATTGCCGGTGACTTCAACGCGCTGGTCGATGCGGGCGATCTGAGCGCGCTGCGCAACCACTACGGCGACAGCTTCGGCAGCGTGCACGTCAACGATCTTGCGGCGGTGAGCACGCTCAACCGGCATTACTACCAGGCGCCCTCGCGGATCGACCACATCTTTTTCCAGCAGGATCGCCTGATCGCGCGCGAAGCCCGGCTGCTGTTCGACCAGCCCTACGCGGAAGGCCGCTGGGCATCGGACCATTACGGCGTGTGGACCCGCCTGCAGTTCGCGCCGCGCGCGGCGGCACCGGCGGCCACCGCTCCCTGATCGACGACCGCGTGGCTGGCCCTCAGGGCGTGGCCTGTTCGCTGGTCTTTTCCCAGACCCGGCCATCGCGGGTCCGCCAGGTTCCGCCGGTCGCGCAGCAGCCGCCGGCGCCCAACGCCATGCGCCCCAGCACGGCGACCACCGCGCCGTCTTCCTGGCGCAGCGACTGACGCTGGCATGCGGTGAAGAACGGGTAGGGTGCCGGTGCCAGCACCTCGGTCAGCGACAGCGTCTGGCCGGCGCCGCGCACAACGTCGAACACCTTGCAGTCCTGGACGAGCAGCTCCACCGGTATGCCGCCGAGCGTGCCACGGAAGTGGTGCCCGGGCGGTGCATCGCGCACGGCGATGGCGGCATCGCTGAGCGGTGCCGGTGCGGGCTGGCAGGCCGACAAGGCCAACAGCAGCGCGCAGGCGGGCAGGGGAGCAGGTCGGCGCATCGGCCGAGCATGCCACAGCCGGAGTGGCCCAAATGCAGACAGCGGCCCGAAGGCCGCTGTCTGTTGTTACACATGCCGCTGGATCGGGATCAGGCCTTGTCGGTCTTTTCCGGGTCCTGCTTGTCGGCGGCATCGGTCTGCGCGACATCGGTGGGGATGTCGTCGCAGGCCTCGGCCTGCGCGGCCTGTGCGGCCGCGTCGGTGCTGGCCGGGACATCGCTGGTGGCGGTGCCGAACAGCTGGCCGTTCTGCACCACCGGCGCTGCCGGTGCGGCGTCGACGCGGACGACCGGGGCGGCCGGGGCGACCTCGACCTTCTCGGCCGGGGCCTGCACCGGGTCCACGGCATCCAGCATGCTGGTCTGCACCGGACGGGCGGTGTCGGCGGTTTCGCTGTGGGTCACCACCGGCGCGGCGTCCACCACCGGTGCTGCCGGGGCGGCCTCGGCAGGGCTGTCCACGGCGACCGGTGCGACGACCGGTGCGGCAACGGCCGGTGCCTCGGCAACCACCGGAGCGGCGACGGGCGCCTCAACCACGGGTGCTTCCACCACCGGGGCCGGTGCAACGACCGGTGCCGCTGCCACAGGCGCCTCGGCGACCGGGGCCTGCACCGGTGCAGCGACCGGAGCGTCTTCCTGCACTGCCGGGACCGGCGCGGGAGCGGCGACCACGGCCGGGGCCGGGGTCGGCGATTCCACGAACGGCACGCGGTCGGTGTACGACGGCGCAGCGGCTTCCTCGGCCGGGGCGGCCTCGGTGTGGCCGGCGGTCACCACCGGGCTGCTGATCGCAGCCACCGGTGCGGCGGCGGCAACGGCAGCAACCGGGGCCGGCGCCTGGACCGGGGCCGGGCGCGATGCCTGGGCCGGTGCGGGGGCGGTCGGCGCGGTGCCGTTTTCGTCGTCGAAGTCGAACTCCGGCTGCGGCTGGCCGTTGCCGGCGACCGGACGCTCGGCCTGGGCGGTGTCTGCACCGTCCTGGTCGCCGTCCTGATCGTCGCCGTCGTCGTCCAGACCGCCGTCATCGTTCAGACCATCACTGCCGACAGCCTGCTCGCCATTGCCACGACGGCGGCGACGGCCACCGCGACGGCCGCGACGACGGCGCGAGCCGCCGTCACCATTGGCATCGTCGCCCGTGCCGGCGGCATCGTTCTGCTCTGCTGCATCACCTGCAACCAGTGCCTGGCC